>NZ_JBSWWT010000002.1:0-292487 GCF_056160225.1 Microbulbifer sp. ABF4_143 | reverse complement strand
CCTCGATGTCTTCAGCCGCAAGATCGTTGGGTGGGAAGTGCATACAGAGGAATCAGCCGATCACGCCAGCACCTTGATCCGCAAGGCCTGCTTGGCGGAGGGCATCCTTGAGCGCGGGTTGGTGCTGCACTCGGACAATGGTGGACCGATGAAAGGCGCCACCATGCTGGCCACCTTGCAGAAGCTCGGCGTGGTGCCATCGTTCAGCCGTCCTTCGGTGAGTGATGACAACCCCTACTCGGAGAGTCTGTTCCGCACCATGAAATACGGTCCGAGCTACCCGAGCAAGCCGTTTGACAGCATCGAGGCTGCCAGGAAGTGGGTACATGGCTTCGTGCAGTGGTACAACAACGGGCACCGGCACAGCGCCATCCGCTATGTGACACCGAATCAGCGTCACAGTGGCGAAGAGGCATCAGTGCTACGGCAGCGGCAGGCTGTGTACGAAGAAGCCCGGCAGCGCAAACCAGAGCGCTGGGCACGCGAAATCCGGAATTGGAACCAGGTTGGGGAAGTATGGCTCAACCCGCCAAAGGAAAATCAGGCTACTGCGGAGTGCAAATCCAAGGCCGCTTGATCAGTGGACGCGACAACTTTGTTGACAAACACCGGGCCAAGGGCCTCTCTGCCAACACGGTGTCCCGGCTCAAGGCCCAGTGGCAGGAGGAACACCGTCAGTGGCAGCGCCGCGACCTGAGCCAGAAGCGCTACGTCTACTGGTGGGCCGACGGTATCTACAGCAGGGTCCGTATGGACGACAAGCTGTGCCTGCTGGTCATCATCGGGGTCACGGAGCACGGCCGCAAGGAGCTGGTGGCGGTGGAGGACGGCCACCGGGAGTCAGAGGGCAGCTGGCTGGAGCTACTGCGGGACCTGAAGGCGCGGGGATTGGATACCGCTCCCAAACTGGCGGTTGGCGACGGCGCACTGGGCTTCTGGAATGCACTGAGTAAGATTTATCCAGAGGCAGGGCACCAGCGCTGCTGGGTACACAAGACCGCCAATGTGCTGGACAAGCTGCCGAAATCAGTGCAACCCAAGGTCAAGTCCGCGCTGCACGAAATCTACCAGGCTGAGACGCGCGAGGAAGCCCACAAAGCCTTTGACCGCGCGCTGACGCGCTTTGAGGCCAAGTATCCGAAGGCGATGGCATGCCTGCAAAAAGACCGGGAGGAGCTGCTGGCCTTCTATGACTACCCGGCAGAGCACTGGGTGCACTTGCGCACCACCAACCCGATCGAGTCGACCTTCGCCACGGTGCGGTTGAGGACGAAGAAGAGCCGCAGCTGTGGATCGCGAGACACCACACTCGCCATGGTCTTCAAGCTGCTGCAATCCGCTGAGAAACGCTGGAAGAAAATCAAAGGGTTTAAACAACTGGAGCTGGTGGTCAACAACGTCCAGTTCCGGGATGGAGAGGCAATAACCGATCAATCAGACGGGGTAGCCGCCTGATGCATACACCAGATTTGACAATAACTCAAAAACTGCTCCACTTTGGCATAATTTTCCCTGTTTCCACCATACATAGATTCAATCATGAGCCAACTGACTTTCGCCGAAGCCGAATACACCGTCAAGAAGCGCAAGACACGGCGCGAGCTGTTCCTGGAGAAACTGGACCAGCTATTGCCCTGGAAGCAGTTGGAGTCATCCGTTGCCAAGCATTATGCCCGTGGTGCTGTGGAGTTATGCTAGTTTCTGGTGTATGGCCGTAGGCTAAAAAGATGGCGTACCCTGTTGGTTGATCACCACGACGATCACAACCAACAAAAGGAGTACGCCATGGACAAGTCTACCTTGCATGTTCTTTCACAACCAGAGTCAAAGGGCCTGGACCCGCTCCATGAGACCATCCGTCAGGTGGCCAAATTCACTATGCCACTACATACCGCTTGAAATTGGGCATGGCGGACATTCCATTTATGATCCGCCAATTCTATCAAAAAACACTACTTCTACAGAGTTTTTCTACAACCAGAACGTCACGTTCACCGGCGGACAATGCTGTGCACTTTTGTGCGAAAATGGGAGCGAAGCGACCAGCACAACGGTGCATAGCATTGGCCGTCCGGTGCAACGCTTGGTTAACTTACTCCTCCTCGTCGCTCCGGTCTACCAAGTTATCCGGGGTTCCGAGGGTACTCTCTTTCTCCAGTTCTTCTTTAATATCATCAGGCACAGGCTTGAAAATCTCTTTAGCTCTCTCTTCAGCCTTTTTCTTTGCTTTTTCATAACGCTCTTTATCTGTCATAGCTCCCTCACAAGATAGTGTGGTTGACCTTGTTTGCTCCTAACGTAATCAAATCCGCCATTGTAGTGGCATAATTCTAATTTTATTAGCGCCGATCAAAGTACCATAGGTTTCATACGCCAAAAGAGAAACCCGAAACATTTCTCCGGCATGAGGGCAATTCCGAGGGCGCCTCTCAATGAAGTCTAGGCGCATATCTGTGCCTTTGTACGTTGGGCGACCCAGCGTTAAAGAACACAGGGTATTACCAAACCATACCGACATATCAAATGCCTTTGGCCAAAGGATCTTATACCTAGAAGAAAAGCTCCAATCCCAAGTAACGGACCTCTCTTCCATGCTTTCCCAAGCCTTTGCCGCAACCAACGCCTTGTGATCAATACCCGCAAAAGCCAAAGCGCCCTTCAAGTTGGGTGGAAGGTTTTCAGCTGAAATTTCTCTAGCTTGGTGGCGAAATCGATCGTATCTATCGAATGTTTCCTGGTGAAGTGGATGCATAAAATTCCCTCTTTTATTTGATTGCTGCGAAAAGTTAACGCCTCAATAACCGGCGCGCGTCAGCGCGTCCGGCGCCTTAGGCGGGATCTATCCTTATTCGTTAGAAATTTTGGTGCAAGGCTCCGGAGTCTACCGCCCCCTATATTCTTGAAGTTTAGAGCGCCCGGAGATCCTTTTTCATTGAATATGCACCACGACCACTCGGCATCTGGATCAGTGCTTCATGCTCCCCAACGGGATCTAAATAAAGAACCACGGTGCGCGACGTAATTTCTTGGCACTTACCCGATTTAATGAGGTTATTTATTTGCTGAAAATTTTTATCAAGTGCATTTGCTTTTAGAAAATCCCAATCATCATTTTCATAGCAGATGATAGAACCCTGAGCCAACAGAGCCTCCGGATACACAATTGGGGCCTCTGAAGCAACCGGTGCCTTAGTCGCGCTCGGCTCTGAAAGATAGCCGAAAAGAAACCACAAAAATAAACCTGCCCCAGCAAGAGCTAAAACAGACTGCCCGCCAGATAGATAATCAGTTTTTTATTTGGATGCCCACAGCTAGGGCATTCTTTTGCGTTCTTTGATATAGCGCCTTTACAGCCTTCGCAATTTATCATGCTCATTTTTATTCCTACTGATTTCTAACGCCGCGCTCACCGGCGGACAATGCTATGCACCTTTGTGCGAAAATGGGAGCGAAGCGACCAGCACAAAGGTGCATAGCGTTGGCCGTCCGGTGCAGCGCCTGGTTATGCATTGGCGATGCGATTAACTAGATAAATAGCCACAAAAGTTAGCGGTACCCACAAAATAGGAGACTGATAAACTGGCACCGGGCTAGATTCACCCAGATTGCTTCTTTTTGACTCCCACCATGGGAAAAATACCATCAGAATTGCGAACGTTACCAGACTGGCAAGAATTGAAAATATGGCTATGTGGAATACGGTGGCATTCCTCTCACCGGCAATCAGATCTGCCAAATATTGCCCTGCACCAATGCCAAGTGGAATCAAGGCGTAATTTGCAGACTTTTTAACCGATTCCTTTCTCATTTTTTACCACGATGCCTTGTGATGCATAACATTTGTATCGTAGCCCCAAGGGCCGATTTACCCGCGCCCACCTATCCCAACTGGTACAAATCAGATGAAAAGTGCTCGGAGCCCGCAAGGCGAGGGTCCTGAAGGGAGTTTACCGCTCCTTTCCGTGCTGGGCAAAACGGTCGTCAGGAGTGCTATCCCGGTTATCTGTGAGCTTCGCAAGTGTCTGTATTGATTGCGTTTTCTTCGACTTTGCCAATGAATGTCGAAATAGTGGCCTCGACGACCGAATTTATATCAGGCTGTACGGATTCCGCGGTATTGGGGGCAGGTCAGCTCCGGTGGCAGTTTGTGCGGCAGTACTGGTGCAGAAACTAAAAGGGCCGGCAATGCCGACCCTTGTCGCTAGTTGGCAAATCCAGCGGTCAGGAATTGCGCGCCTTCAGCGGCTCCCGCAACTGCTCCGCCATCTTCAACAACAGCGATTCGGTCGTCTCCCAGTCGATACACTTGTCCGTCACCGAGACGCCGTATTCCATCTGGCTGTGGTCTTCCAGGATCTTCTGGTTGCCGGCCTTGAGGTTGCTCTCCACCATAATGCCGATAATGGACTTGTTGCCGTCCAGTATCTGGTGGGTGACATTGTCCACCACCAGCGGTTGCAGTTCGTGGTTCTTGTTGGAGTTGGCGTGGCTGCAGTCGACCATGATGTTTGGGATCAGGCCGGCCTTCTGTAGTTCCTGTTCGCACACGGCGACGCTGACCGAGTCGTAGTTGGGCTTGTCGTTGCCGCCGCGCAGTACCACGTGGCCGTATTTGTTGCCGGCGGTGTGGATGATGGCCACCTGGCCCTGCTTGTTGATGCCCAGGAAGCGGTGCGGGTTGGCGGTGGACTGGAGGGCGTTGATGGCCACGTCCAGGCTGCCGTCGGTGCCGTTTTTGAAGCCCACGGCGGAGGAGAGGCCGCTGGCCATTTCGCGGTGGGTTTGGGATTCGGTGGTGCGCGCGCCTATCGCGGACCAGGAGATCAGGTCCTGCAGATACTGGGGCGAAATCGGGTCCAGCGCCTCGGTGGCGGTGGGCAGGCCCAGCTCGGCCACGTCCAGCAGCAGTTTGCGGCCGATATGCAGGCCGTCCTGAATCTTGAAGGAGTCGTTCAGGAAGGGGTCGTTGATCAGGCCTTTCCAGCCGACGGTGGTGCGCGGCTTCTCGAAATAGACGCGCATAACGATCAGCAGTGTGTCGGACACCTGGTCCGCGACCTTCTTCAGGCGCTTGGCATAGTCGATGGCGGCGTCCACGTCGTGGACGGAGCAGGGGCCTATCACCACCATCAGGCGGTGGTCCTTGCGGTCGAGGATATCGCGCACCGCGGCGCGGCCGGCGGCGACGGTGGCCTCGGCGGCATCGCTGATCGGCAGCTCTGCCTTCAGTTGCTCGGGGCTGATCAGTACTTCCTGGGAGACGACGTTCAGGTCGTCGAACTGCTGTGTGGTCATGACGTTCACTGGTTGCTTCATTCCTGATATCGCTTTGGATAGCGCGCCAAAGCGGACGTCTATCCTACTCACTGGTTTCGGGGAGGGCGAGGGTTTCATTTGTAACCAAACGGGGCTTTCCGTGCCTTGGGGTTGTTGGCAAACCGGTTTCTATAGTTTGGCAGTTTGGCGGGATCCGTCCGTCCGGGGCGGGCAGGGTGGCGGGAAATTGCGGATATGGGCGGGCCTTGGGCCCGCTTTGCCGAGCCGGGCCCGCCGCTCCTGGCGGGTCAGAGTTCCGCCAGCTTCTTCAGCAGCGGGAAGTAGAGGGCGCAGCGGATACTGCGCTCGCCCCTGGCGTAGAAGAGTTTGCGGTAGTTCTCCAACTGGCCGCGGTAGCGCTCCAACTGGGCGGCGACAAACTCCTCGGTGTTTTCGCCGGCGGCGGGCTCGGCGGTCTTGTAATCGACTATCCAGCGCACGCCATCGGCGTCGATAAAGGTGCGGTCGACGATGGCGCGGCGCAGCTGGCGGCCGCCGCTGTGCAGCTCGAGTTCGCAGGCGGACTCCCTGTGGCCGGCGTCCAGCAGCCAGCGGCCGGTATTGCAGGCGAGGGTGTTGAAGACCGCCTGCTCGACCTTCTCCTTCGCCTTTTGCAGCCCCAGGCCGTAAAGTCCCAACTGGCTAAGGCGCAGCTGCCACAGCGGGCGCTGCTGTTTTACGCGCGCCGGACTCCAGTCCTGCGGGCCGCTCTCGGCGATATGCGCCAGCGTCTCGTGGGCGACACTGCCGGCGTGGCGCAGCCAGCGCAGCGCCACCTGGCCCAGTTCCGGAATATTGGCCTCGTCCGCTTCCTGCGGGTTGTAGTCGGGCATACGGTATTGGGCCAGCCAGTCCCGCTCGGGTATGGACGGCGGCCGCCACTGTTGTGGCAGGCGCAGCAGATAGTCGCGCTCGCCGCTGACCGGGCGCGCTTCGGTGTCGGCCTCCGCCGCCTCCAGCCAGTGGCACCAGTTGCTCTGTTCGCTGGCGCAGATTTGGGGCCAGATACTGGCGAGCAGGGCGGCGGCGCCGGGCGCTTTCAGTTCGCCTTTTTTGTCGTCTCGGTCGATGCAGGCCAGCAGGTGCAGCGAGCGGATGGCGCGGGTGCAGCCGACATACAGCAGCCGCGTTCCCTCCAGGCGCTCGCGCTCGCTGTTGTCGTACTTGAGGTAGTCGAACAGCGGGTCGGCTTCGCCGCGGGGGCTCTTCGGCGCGAGCAGGAAGCGGCTGTCGCCATCTCTGTTCAGCCACTCGGCCCAGCGCAGCAGCTGGTCGCCGCCGGGCTTGCCGCCCTGGTCCAGGCCTGGGATCAGTACATGCTCGAACTCCAGCCCCTTGGACTTGTGGATCGTCATCACCTGCACCGACGCATCCTGGCCCGGGCGCGCGAAGAGTTTCTCCAGCGCCTGCTGGAACTGCTGCCAGTCGGCGATGGCGCCGCCGCTGTCGTAGTGTTCCAGCAGGCGGAAGTAGTCCTGCACATTGTCGAGGTCATTTTTGTCCGCCACCGCGGCCGGGCCGCCGAGGGCCAGCCACAGGCCCTCGATCCAGGCGCGCAGCGGCTTGCGCCCGCGCTGCTGCCAGGCCTGCAGAATCGGGCCCGCGGCGCGCTGGAGGCGTGCGCGGCCGTCTTCGCTCAACAGCGGTATATCGTCGATTTCCCGCAGCGCCAGCAGCAGCGGGCGCGCGCCGCTATCCGTGGGGGCCGTATCGCCGTTGCCCCAGTTGGCGAGTGTGTAGAGATCCGGCAGTTGCAGGCCGCACCAGGGCGCGCGCAGCAGCGCCAGCCAGCTGATGCGGTCGCTGGGGTCGAGCAGGGCGCGGGTCAGGCTGAGCAGGTCCAGCACCACCATCTTGCTCGCCAGCGGCGCCAGGTCCGGGGCCTGGTAGGAGATGCCGGCAGCGGCCAGGGCCGGCAGTATGCGGCCGAGGTGTTTTTTCTTGCGCACCAGTATCGCGATACGGCCATTGGGATCCCTCTGCTGCAGATCCCTGACCAGTTCCACCGCCTGCTGGGCCTCGCGGCTGCGGGTGTCGTCGCCGATACAGCCGTAGAAATTCACCGCAGGGCCCGGCCATTTGACACCCTTGAAGGCGTGGGAGTGCAGGTAGCGCACCGCGCCGCGGCTGATATTGTCCTCCGCCGGGAAGGCCTTTTCGAAAACGCTGTTGACCCATTCCACCACCGCGCTCTCGGAGCGGAAGTTCACCCGCAGGTCCAGCGGTTCCAGCGGCACTCTCTGTTCGCCCTGGCCGATGCCGCGGGCGCGGGCGTCGAGGAAGATGCCCACATTGGCGTTGCGGAAGCCGTAGCAGGACTGCATGCCGTCGCCGACGATAAACAGGGTGCGGCCGTCGCCGGGCTCCCAGCCGGCGGTGAGTTTTTCCAGCAGCTGCAGCTGCATCTGCGAGGTGTCCTGGAATTCGTCGACGAGGATGTGTTTTGTCTGCAGATCCAGCTTCAGCGCCAGGTCCGTGGGTTCGTCGCTGCTGCCCAGTGCCACCAGGGCAGCCTGGGCGACTTCGGTGTAGTCGGTGGCGCCCAGCTGCTGGAACACCAGCTTCAGTTCCGCGACCAGTTTCGGCAGCACCTGCGCCAGGGATTGCAGCAGTTGCCACTGGCTCTGTTGCAGGCCGGACGGCAGCCTGCGCACCTCGTTGATCGCGGCCAGCAGGGGTTTATTGCCGGCCAGTTCGCCGAGCAGGGCCTGCATGCGCCGCTTGTATTCCTCGGCCTCCCCCCGCTGCGGGTCCTTTTTGTCCGGCAGGGCGAAGCCGAGTTTTTTGTTGATGCCGCCGGCCTTGCGGATCTCGCCCTTGCCGGTTACCAGCAGTTCGGTCAGCGCCAGCCACTGGGGCAGGGCGCTGTTGTCCGCCTGCGGCAATGCATCCAGATCGGCGCAGGCGCACAGCGGGTGGGAGGGATTGTCCCGGCACAGGTTTTTGCCGGCGTAGTTGGCGAGTTCGATCAGTTCGCCGGCGTAGCCGCGCAGCGCCTCGGCGAGGTCGGCCAGGTTTTCCGCCACCAGTTCGTCGATGGCGAAGTGGAAATAGTCCCGGGCGCCTTCGCGGCCGACGCTGAGCAGTGGGCCCAGCCACTGCTCGCGTTTTTCCAGCAGTATCTGCAGCAGCTTGTTCAACTGGCCCAGGTCGTTGTCCAGGTGCAGAAGCAGTGCCTGCAGGTCGCTGTCCGGTGTGTCGTCATCCAGGTGTTTGAGCAGGTTGACCACCGCCATTTCAAACGCGATCTGCGTCTGTTCCAGCGGCTCCCCCGGCGCGCCCAAGCCGCTTTCGATCGGCAGCTGGCTGGCGAGGCTGCGGCAGAGGCCGTCGATGGTCTGGATGCGCAGCCGCTGCGGCATCTGCAGCAGCTGCCAGTTGAGTTCTGCATCGCGCGCCAGCAGTTTTCTGGCGAGGTCCCAGGTGACGGCATCGTGCGGATTTTCCGGGCGCTCGCAATCGCGCGCCCTGTACAGCGCCTCGATCAGGCGCTCGCGCATTTCCCCGGCGGCCTTGCGGGTGAAGGTGATCGCCAGCACCTCCTCCGGCTGCTGGCAGGCGGCCAGCAGTTTCAGCACCCGCTGGGTCAGCAGGCCAGTCTTGCCGGAGCCGGCGGGGGCGGAGACGGCGAAGCTGCGGGTGATATCCAGCGCGCGGGCGCGGGCATCGGCATCTACTGGCTGGGGTGTTTTTTCTAGCACTTCATTCATGGGGGAAGTTTTGTGGTTTTGTTGTTTTGCCGAGCCGGGGGGTTATGTATCCGCCTGCTCCCGCTCCGGCCAGCGGTTCAGGGGCCAGAGCTGGCTGTCGTTGTCCGCCGGGCGGTCGAAGGTCAGTGTCGCGACACCGTTGCGGTATTCGTCGGCGAGTAGCTGCAGGCCGCTCTGCCAGTGCTCGACAAGGGCCTGCCAGCTCCCGAAGGGGGAATCCTTTTGCGTATCCGCTACCGCCTTGATGCCCTCGATCGGCTGCTCGATCTCACCGCAGCCGCTCCACTTGCAGTCGCCGTGGCGCACCTGGCCGAAGGCGATGGCGCGCGCCCTGGACTGGGAGAGGGCGTAGAGCGGCAGCTGCGGCTCGCGGATGCGCTCGCCGAGCCAGTCGCTGATACTCGTCTGCCCGGTTTTGTAGTCGATCACCAGCTGCTCGCCGGCGGCGAGCTGGTCGAGGCGGTCGAGGCGCAGGCTGAATTGAAGTCCGCCGATTTGCACCTGCTGTTCCCACTCGATCTTCTCCACTGCGAAGGCGGGGCGCTGCGCTTCCAGTTGCAGCCACTGCGCCAGCAGGCGCAGCAGCCGCCGCTGCTCCATGGTCCAGAAGCCCGCGGGCAGGTGGCCGTGTTTTTTGCGCAGGCCGCGCAGTGAATTTTCCACCGCGTTTTCGATATTCCGCCGGCGCTCTTCGTCATCCATGGCCCTGAGGTGTTCGGCGTCGCCGCACTGCTGCCAGAATTCCGCCAGCACCTGGTGGACGATATTGCCGCGCTCGGCGGGGCTGAGGCCAATCGCCGGCGGCATAAATCCGCTCGCGCCGAGGCGGAAGCGCAGCTGCGCATTCAGCGGGCACAGGGCCTGGGCCTTCAGCACCGAGGCGCCGCCGCGCACCCGCGCGCAGTCCGCCGCTGTCAGCGGCGGCAGGCGGTCGTCACTGACCTTTTCGAATTCGGCGGCGGTGGCCAGTAGCGCGCAGTGGTCGCGCAGCGCATCGGATTCGATCGGCGCGAGCGGCTCGGGGCTGCCGAACAGACTGCTCAGGCCCTGCTGCACGCCGTCTTCCTCGCAGGCGTAGCTGACGACGATATCGGCGCTGGCGTTGAGCAGATCAGCGGTCAGCTCCCGCGCCAGTTCCAGCTCGCGTTCGGCGCTGGCGCGGGGCATTTTCCAGTGTTTCTGCCATTGCACCGGCAGCAGCGGGTTGGGCGCCGGCGCCGGCGGCCACTGCTGCTGGCCGAAGCCCACCAGGCGCAGGTGGTCGAAGGCGAGGCCGCCGGCCTCGAGTACACCGAGAATCTGCAGCGGGCCGTCGTGGGTCTGGGCCTGGAAGGGGGTGCGGCTGGCGATCTGGCGCAGCTGTTGCAGCGCCTGGGGCAGCGTCAGGCTGCCGGCGAATGCGGACAGCGCGGCCAGATCCTCGAGCGCGCCCTCCCAGTGCATCAGCTGCTGGTATTCCTGGCTGTCCGGGTTGCGCGGGCCGGGCCAGCCGAGGGCGGTCAGGGTTTCGGAGAAGCGCGTGGCCCAGCCTTCCGCCGGGGCCCGCTGCCAGCGGCGCAGCCAGTCGCCGAGTGTTTCCAGCTGGCGCGGCAGTTGCGGCGCTTCGAGGTTCAGGCTCTCCGCCACGCGCTCGGCCCAGTAGCGCAGGGTGGCGCCGTCGATGCGGTGCAGTTCCAGTTTCTGCAGGCGGCGGAAGAGGGCGGAGCGGAGGTGGATTTCCTCCCCGCCGCCCCAGTAGGGGCAGAACAGCAGGTTGCGCAGCTGCGAGTAGTCCCATTCGTCGCGCAGCAGCTCCAGCAATAGCAGCGCGGCGCTGCCGATTGGTGTCTGCGCCAGCGGCGTGCCGGCGGAGAAGTTGAACGGCAGCGTGTAGCCGCGCCGCGCCGGGTCCAGGTATTGCGGTTCCAGCACGCGGGTGAAAACGGCCTCCACCTGGGCGCGGCACTGGCCGAGGTTGTTGACGACGATACCGATACTCGCGCGTGGATTCCGTTCGAGTTTCTGCGCGGCCCAGCGGGCGGCCTGGTACAGCTCCTCTTCGAGGTTCTGGCACGGGGCGCTGCGGATTGCCGCCGCGCGCTTCGCCGCCGGCCGCTCGACCAGCCTGTGCGCGGCGGCCTGGAGGATTGCGTCGGCCAGCGGCGATTTCTGCGCGAAGCCGGCGGTGTCTATCTGCGGCAGCTTCGGCAGGACGCCCTCGCTGAAGGCGCGCAGGATCAGCTGGTCGCGCTGGTCCGGGGTGATCGCGCTGTGTGTATGCAGCTGCCGCGCGAAGGCCTTGATCATCGCGATCAGCGGCATTTGCTCCCCGCCCAGGGTCAGTGCGAACCTTTCCAGCAGCGGTCGCAGCGCCGTGTCTATATCGTCGATATCGCTCAGCAGCCGCCATTGCAGCAGCTGTGCCAGGGCGCCGTCGGCGTCGCGGCAAAGCTGTTGGGTGTTCAGCAGCTGGCGTTCCAGGGCTTCGTCCAGGGCGCGCTGCCATAACAGCTGGCGCTGTTCGCGGTCCAGTACCTGTTTCATGGCCGGCTTCCAGCCGCGCTGCTGCAGTTCGAACCAGAGTTTGTCGAGCCAGCCGGACAGGGATTCCACCGGCGGTGGCGCCCAGCAGCTGCCGGCCTTCTGTTGCGCGGCGTAGACCTGCTGGCAGCGGTTGCGCAGGCGGTTGTTCGGCGTCAGCAGCAGGCCGCCGGGGGGGAGCTGTGCGAGGATTTCCAGGGCGGGGAAGGCCGGTTGCAGCATGGGGAGAGCCGTTCGAGTTTAAAGTGTAACGGTCGCGGTTTGCGCCTGAGGTGTCAACAGGCCCAGGGGCGCGGGTCGAACTCGGCAAAGGCCCGGAGGATTCTTTGCCCCGCATCCGTATCGCTGGTCAACAGGATACTCTGGCCGGGCTGTTGCGGCAGTTCCAGCTTCAGTTCTCCCAGCCACCAGCGCACCCGCCGGGCGATGGCCGCGCCGGAATCCAGCCACTGAATAGCGCGCGGCGCATAGCGGTTCAACTCGTCGCGCAGCAGCGGAAAGTGGGTACAGGCCAGCACCGCGATATCCACCTTGTCTCCGCCGGCGGTGTGGAATATCCGGTGCAGTACCGGCTCCAGATCTGCAGCTGTGACCCGCTCTCCGCGCAACTTGGCCTCGGCCAGGTGCACCAGCTCCGGTGCCGGCACATTGATCACGCGGTTGCCGTTGGCGAACTGCTCGATCAGGTCGCGGGTGTAGTTGCGGTTGACCGTGCCCTCGGTGGCGATCAGCGCGATGGTACGGGTCCGCGTGGCCGCGGCCGCGGGTTTGACCGCGGGCACCACGCCCACCACCGGCTGGCTCAGCACTTCGCGCAGTTGCGGCAGGGCCAGGGTGCTTGCCGTGTTGCAGCCGACCACGAGGATATCGGCCCGGGCGCGGGCCATCATTGCGCGCGCCTGCTCGACGATGCGCGGGCGCAGCGCCCCCTCGCTCTTGGTGCCGTAGGGGTAGAAGCCGTTGTCGATACCGAAGTGCAGGGTCAGGCCCGGCAGCAGGGCGCGTATCTCCCGCGCTATGCTGATGGCGCCCACGCCTGAGTCGAAGATCAGCGCGCTGGGGGCCGAGCTGTTAGAATGGGCGGCTTCCGTCATTGGTTTCGCAAATAGATCCCACTACAAATCCAGTCAGAGAAGAATACCCCAAATCCCATGCAATTGTTCCCGCTGCAGCTGAGTCTCGATCACGCCATTCTGGCCGCTATCGCCCTGGTGATACTGCTGGCCCTGACCGCCTGGCTGGCCCGCTCGGGTATCCGGCGCAGGCTGGCACGGGCGGCGGCGGAGCTGCAGACGGCCGCCGCAGAGCTGAAGATAGTGGAGACGCGCCTGGACGCCAGCCGCGAACGGGAAGTGCAGCTCTCCGCTGAGGTGGAGAAGCTGCGCGCGGAGCTGGCGGACAAGCTGCAGCGCCTGACCCGCAACCAAGTGCTGGTGGAGAAGAGCGAGGCGGCCCTGGCGGAACAGCGCCAGCTGCTGGAGCAGACCCGCAAGGCGATGGCGGAGCAGTTCGAGAACCTGGCCAACCGGATCTTCGAGGAGAAGCAGCAGGCCTTCGTGCGCCGCAGCGAGGACAGCCTGCGCAAGAGCCTGGACCCGCTGGAGCGCCAGTTGGGGGATTTCCGCAAGCGGGTCGAGCATGTCTACGACCGCGAGAACGCCGAGCGCAACAGCCTGCTGGGCCAGATCAAGGCGCTGCGGGAGCAGACCCAGCGTATCAGCGACGAGGCGTTAAACCTGACCTCGGCCCTGAAGGGCGACCGCAAGGTCCAGGGCAACTGGGGCGAGGTGGTACTGGAGCGGCTGCTGGAGGAATCGGGCCTGCAAAAGGGCCGCGAGTACGAGACCCAGGTGACCATTACCCAGGACGGCCGTCGCCGCCAGCCGGACGTGATAGTGCGACTGCCGGAGAACAAGGATCTGATCATCGACGCCAAGGTGTCCCTGGTGGACTACGAGCGCTACTGCGCCGCCGAGACAGACGAGGAGCGGGGCCAGGCGCTGAAGCAGCATGTGAATTCCCTGCGCGCCCATATCACCGGCCTGAACAAGAAGGCCTACGAGCAGCTCGAGGGCGTGCGCACCCTCGACTTTGTATTTATCTTCGTGCCCATCGAGGCCGCCTATATGCTGGCGATGCAGGCGGACCCGGAGCTGTTCCGTTTTGCCTATGAGCGGCACATAGTGCTGGTCAGTCCCACCAGCCTGATGGCGACGCTGCGCACGGTGGAGAATATCTGGCGCTACGAGAAACAGAACAAGAACGCGGAGAAGATCGCCGAGGAGGCGGGCAAGCTGCACGACCAGTTTGCGATGGTGCTGGAATCCCTGGACGAACTCGGCGGGCGCCTGCGCCAGGCGGAGGAGGCCTACCAGCAGACCTACAAGCGCCTCGCCACCGGCCGCGGTAACGCGGTCAAGCGCATCGACAGCCTGCGCAAGCTGGGGGCCAAGACCCGCAAGCAGATAGCCGCGGAGCTGCGCGAAAAGGCCCAGGCCGCGGAGACGCAATCCCTGCCGGAGCCGGAAAGCGAAACGGAAGCCGAAACAGAGGCCGAATAACCTCTCATGGAGACACTCGCCTTCGCGCTGTCGGTCACCGGGCCCATCTTCCTGACCCTGATTATCGGCTACTGGCTGTCGAAACTCGGCCTGCTGCGGGATCAGTTCGTCGACGACGCCTCGCGGCTGGTGTTCCTGATCACCCTGCCGGTGCTGTTGTTTATCAACATCTTTACCGCGGATGCGGAGCTCGGGCAGCAGCTGCCGCTGCTGGCCGCGGGGCTGCTCGGCACGGCCGTCACCATTCCGCTGGCCTGGCTGGCGGCGCGGCCGCTGGCGCGCGGTGACCGCAGCGCCTTTATCCAGGGGGCCTTTCGCGGCAATCTCGGCATTATCGGCCTGGCCTGGGTGGCCAACGCCTACGGTGGCAGCGGTCTGGCGCAGGCGGCGCTGCTGATGGCGGTGGTGACCATTCTGTACAACCTGGCTGCGGTGACGCTGTTCACCGTCTACAGCCAACAGATGGCGTTCAGCTGGGGCAGGCTGGCCAAGGATATCGCCCAGAACCCGCTGATCATCGCGATACTGCTGGCGCTGATCTGCCGCCAGGCCGGTGTGCAAATTCCGGATATCCTGTTGCAGACCGGCGACTACCTGGCTTCGATCACGCTGCCGCTGGCGCTGCTGTGTATCGGCGCCAGCCTGGACTTCAGCCTGTTGCGACACAGCTCCCCGGCCGCTTTCGGCGCCGTGGCCTTCAAGCTGCTGGCGGTGCCGGCGGTATTGCTGGCCTGCGGCTGGCTGTTCCGGCTGGCTCCGCAATCCATGGGGGTACTGCTGTTGCTGGCGGCCGCGCCGAGCGCGACGGTTTCCTTTATCATGGCGCGCGCCATGGGCGGCAACAGCGGGCTTGCGGCCAATATAGTCGCGCTGAGCACGCTGCTTTCGATTGCTACCGCCAGCCTCGGGCTGGCGCTGTTAGAGGTGTTTTTTGCATGAGTGTATTCCCGACCTGGCTGCTGGTGGTGGCCGCGCTGATTGTGTTCGCGCTGGCCGTGGTGGCCGGCTACTACCTGCGCAAGCTGAAGGTGGCGCAGCAGCGCCAGGCGGAGCAGCTGGCGGAGCTGGAACAGGCCGCGGCGGATCAGCGCCAGCGGGTCAACGACAGCATCCAGATTATCGCGCGCACACTGCTGGACGACGGCGTGGGCCTGACCGAGGCCTCGATCCGCATCCGCGTACTGCTGGATGCGCTGCAGGTCGGCAAGGCGGTGCGCGACGAGTTTGTGGCCTTCTATACGGTTGCCGAGAAGACCAGCCATATCCCGATTCTGCAGGACTGGAAGAAATTGCCGCGCAAGAAGCAGTTTCAATTCGAGATGGAGATGGCGAGGATCGAGGAGGAGTACCGGGATTTTGCGCTGGATGCGGCGCGGCGGATTCTCGGCCGCGAGTTCTGAGCAGTCTGATGGATCGATCGCGGCCAACGGCCACTCCTATACTGATTTTTTTCATCATTTGTAGGAGCGGCCGTTGGCCGCGACCGGATTATTTCTTCACCAGCAAGAGTCCGGATTCCGTGTGATCCGTATAGGGAAACTGATCAAACAGCGCAAATCGCTCCACTTTGTGCGTCTTGCTCAACTCTTTCAGGTTCTCCAGCTGCGTGTCCGGATTGCAGGAGATATACAGAATGCGCGGAAAGCGCGCGACCATTTTGCAGGTGTCCGCATCCAGACCGGCCCGCGGCGGGTCCACCAGCACGGTGGAGAAATCGTAGCTGTCCAGGTCGATATCCTTCAGCCGCCGGAAGGGGCGTACCTTGTCGATGGCCTGGGTGAACTCCTCGCTGGACAGGCGCACTATATCCAGGTTGGTCACGCCGTTCGCGCGGATATTTTCCTGGGCCGCGTTGACCGACACTTTGGAAATCTCCGTCGCCAGCACCTTGTCGAAATGCTCGCATAGCGGAATAGTGAAGTTGCCGTTGCCGCAATAGAGTTCCAGCAGGTCGCCCCGGCTGTCTTTACACACGTCCTTGGCCCAGCCGATCATCGCGCGGCAGATCTCGCCGTTGGGCTGGGTGAAGCTGCCCTCCACCTGTTTGTACTGATAGGTCCTGTCGCCTATCTGCAGTCGCTCGGTGACATAGTCCCTTTCCAGCACGACTTTCTGCTTGCGCGAGCGGCCGAGGATCGGGAAGCCGAGCTTCTCCTGCAGCGCGCGGGCCTCCGCCTCCCAGTCATCGTCCAGCTTCTTGTGGTAGATCAGTGTGATCAGCGCGTCGTTGCTCAGGGTGGTCAGGAACTCCGCCGAGAAGAGGCGCTTTCTCAGTGTTTCGCTTTGATTCACCGCTTCCAGTACCTTCGGCATCAGCGCGTTGATCAGCTCGGAGCCGACGGTGAATTCCTCGATAATAAACGGCTTCTTGTATTCGCCCTGGCGGTACATCGCGTAGTGGGCGCGGCCGCCTTCCTGCCACACCTTGAACTCGGCGCGCAGGCGGTAGTGGATGGGCGGGGACGGGAAGACTTCCGGCGCAAGGCTCGTGTAGTCGCTGTAGGCCTCGCGCAGTCGCTCGGCTTTCTGCCGGAGCTGGCTCTCGTAGTCTTCGGTGTTAACGCGGTGTATGGCCATATTAAAATGCTGTGGTATTGAGAGCGGGCGCGCATTGTAAAGGAAAGCCCATTTTTCGGGAAAGAGTGGAATCCCTATGGCGATTGGTGAGATTGGAATAGTAGTGCGGGGGCAGGGCCTGCACGAGTTTACCGGCCAGGTGGCCGACTGGCTGGCGGGGCAGCGCGTGGACGAGGGGCTCTGCACCCTGTTTATCCAGCACACCTCCGCCAGCCTGCTGATCCAGGAGAACGCGGACCCCAGTGCGCGGGTGGACCTGGAAAACTGGCTGAACCGGCTGGTGCCCGAGGGCGACAGCCTCTACACCCACACCCTGGAGGGGCCGGACGATATGCCGGCGCATATCAAGGCGGCGTTGACGGCGACCAGCCTGTCGATTCCGGTAAAGGATGGGCGCCTGATGCTGGGGACCTGGCAGGGGATCTACCTGTGGGAGCACCGGCACCACCGCGGCAGGCGGCGGGTGATACTCCACGTGTAGGATGGGCAAAGCGCAGCGTGCCCATCACAGGCCGAATGATGGGCACGCTGCGCTTTGCCCATCCTACCTACACTGCGTTGCCTGCCCCTAGGCTAGAGGCAGTGGGTCGGCTTGGGCAGGCCGGCGATCTTGCTCGCCACCTTGGCCGGGCTCGGCGGAAACAGCTGCATCAGGTAGATACTCCTGCCCTTGTCGGGCCCCAGCTGCTGGCCGATATATTTGACCAGCGGCCGCATCGCCGGGGACAGCTCGAATTCCCGGTAGAAGTCCTGCAGCAGCCGGATCACCTCCCAGTGCGCTTCGCTTAGTTCTATGCCCTCGGCAACCGCCAGCTGTTCGGCCACCGCCGGACTCCAGTCGTCCAGGTTGCGCAAATAGCCTTCCTTGTCCAGTTCTATCTCGCGGCCTTCGACCTGAATACTGTTCATCACTTAAACCAGCTGACAATGGGGTTGTGTCGGGTGCACAGCTCGACCCAGCCGGCGTCGTCTATCGCCTCGACCCCATCCGGTACCGGCAGGCCGCGCGCTTCGGCGTCGGGTTTGAGACAGTAAACCGGGCCGACGGCGATATTTTCCGGCATGCGGCCGCAGAGCGCGTAGACGCCGTCCTCGATCAGCAGCAGCGCGTCACCCTCGGCGAAGGTGCCGATACAGTCGGCGAGCGCATTGGAGCTGTAGGGGGATTTGCTGACGATATGCAGGGTCATGCTCAGAAACTCAGTACTGTGTCATAGGCGGCGATAAAGCTGCCGGTGTCGGGCACCAGGGCTATTTCCACCCCGGGGATTGCTATCTGCCCGGCCTCTATGCCTCGCTCCATCAGGCTGCGTTCGCAGACGTGGATGCGCTCGACACCGAATATCGGCAGCGCCAGCAGGTTGCGCTGCAGGCTCTTCTGCAGGATCGCCTCGGGCGACTGTTCGCCCAGCAGTTGGAAGACGCCGTCGCGCAGGAACAGCAGGTCCGGGGACTGGTCCATGGCCGCGGCAGCCAGCACCGCCTCCAGCCCCTCGCGGGCCAGCGCGCTGCCGTAGGGCGCCTGGCGGCAGAGTGCGAGTGTGCTCTTGTTCATTTTAATTCCCGAAGGTTACCAGCCGGTCCGAGTTGGCCACCGCGTCCGCCAGTTGGCCGAGGCCGGCCAGTTCGAAGCCCTGCGCCAGGTTGGCCGCCGGCTTTTCCAGTCGCTGCGCCTCGCGCTCGCTCAGCACGCCGCGCCGCTGGGCCGCGGCGATGCAGACCACCAGATCCAGGCCGTGCGCCTTCTGCAGCACCTGCCACTCGCCGACCAGGTCCGCCTCGTCCTGGGGCGGCGCGGCTATGGCGCTGCCGTTGTGCACGCCGTCGCAGTAGAAAAAGACGCGGTAGAGTTCATGCCCCTGTTCGAGCAGGGCGCGGGCGAAGCGCAATGCGCTGGCCGCGGCCTGGGATGAGTGGGGCGCTGAGTAGACGGCGAGGGAAAATTTCATCGGTGTCCAGATAGTAAAATGCCCCGCTGTGCGGGGCATTGTTGGTTACGCAGCGGCTGCCGGCAATCAGTCGTCGGACGCGAAGCCGAAGATGTGCAGCAGGCTGGTGAACAGGTTCAGGATATCCAGGTACAGGGCGGTGGTGGCCATCAGGTAGTTGGTCTCGCCGCCGTGGATGATCCGGCTGGTGTCATAGAGGATAAAGCCGGAGAACAGCAGCGCGATCACACCGCTCAGCACCACGCTGGCCAGCGGCATATAGACGCCGAAGAAGCCGGCGATCACCAGGCCCAGGGCGCACACCAGTACCGCGATCAGGCCCACGAACAGGAAGCCGCCCATAAAGCTGAAATCCTTGCGGGTGGTCAGCACATAGGCGGACAGGGCGAAGAAGATCAGCGCGGTGGTGCCCAGCGCCTGCATGACGATCTGGCCGCCGCCGGCGAGGCCCAGGTAGTGCTTCAGCAGCGGGCCGAGGGAGGCGCCCAGCAGGCCGGTAAACGCGAATACCACGCCGATACCGGCGGCGGAATTGGCGGTGCGCGGCAGCACGAACCAGACCAGCACAATTGCGGCGATGGAGCAGATCAGGCCCATGCCGCGGCCCATATCCAGCGCCAGCGCGATGCCGGCGGTTACGGCACTGAAGAGCACCGTCATGGCCAGTAGGGCGTAGGTATTGCGCAGCACCTTCGCCGTCTCCAGGCGATCCAGCGCTCCGGACTGAGAATAAACTTGCGGCTGCATTTAGCGACTCCTGCTATTAAAAGTTTCGAGAATCATATAGCCAGTGGGTTGGACCATCAAGTCGAGCCGGTGGTTCACAGTGGCCGCCGTTGGCGGCGACTCTTTCACCACCGCTGGTGGCAATATGGGGGCATTGGGCGCAATCTTCAATTTCGCGAAAAGCGGCGTCATGCCGGCGGCACCTCGATATCGACGATCAGCGGCAGGTGATCCGATGCCTGCCGGGTCAGTTCCGTCTGTGGAACCAGCACCGCTTTGACGCGCACGTCGGGGCTGACGTAGACGTGATCGATGCGGGCCTTCGGCATACGGCTGAAAAAGGTGCCCTGCGGCGTGTGATCCGGCGCAAGCAACTGGGCGTCGCGCAGCTGCCCCAGCAGCCGCTTGCACTCGGCGGAGCCGGGCAGGGCGTTGAAATCGCCAGTGAGTATCTTCGTGCCGCGACAGGCGGGGTTACCCAGCCACTCGGGCCCTATCAGGGCGTCCACCTGGCGCAGGCGCTCGGCCCTGGACAGGCCGAGGTGGGTGTTGATGATCTGGAACTTGTGGCCGTTGTATTCCACTTCCACCCAGACGGCGCCGCGGGGCTCGTCCGCGGCCGGATTGAACAGCTTGCTCTCTCCCGGCGGCGGGCCCGGCAGTATGCCTTTCTTGACCAGGCGCACGGGCAGGTGCGTCAGTACCGCGTCGCCGTAGCGCTCCTCTTCCAGGTGCAGGGCGGGATGGAAGTGCACGTCCATTGCCAGCAGGCGCGCCAGTCGGTGGGCCTGGTCCAGGCGACCGCTGCGCTCTCGCATCACATCCAGTTCCTGCAGCGCGACCACGTCCGGGCGGTAGCGGGCGATGACCCGCGCGATGCGCTGCGGCGAGAGCTTGCCATCCAGCCCGCGGCAGCTGTGTACGTTGTAGGTCATCACGCGCAGCGTATCCACCGGCGTCGTGCGGCGCCGCCAGGCCATCGGCTTGGCGCCGCGCAGATAGGCGCGCGCCGTCGAGCGCAGCTCTTCCGGGCGCCAGTGGCCGCGCTTCGGGTCCGGGGGCGCTATATCCTCGGGCATCAGCGCGAAGGCGTGGGTCTCGTTGGGGCCGGCGCCGCCGTGGCTGCCGTTTTCCATCGCGAAGGTCAGCGGCCGTTCCAGCCCCACGCACCAGCCGTACATCATGAAGTCGCCGGCGTCCGGGTGGCTGCACAGCTGCATCATGTCGGCGATGGCCTCGTCCGGGAAGGGGTGCTCGTCGCCGAGCAGCTCGGCGCCGTCCTCCGGCAGGCGCACCGGGCCCCGCGCCCACCAGCCGAGCACCGGCGAGGCGGGATCGGACGGATCGGCGCGGTACAGTACCAGCGGGACCTGGGCCTTCTCGACGATCAGCCGCGCTATCTGGTCGCGGCCGGTGCCGTTCGGCTCCACGTTGTAGAGCATGGCCACCGGGCCCAGCGCCGCCAGCGCCAGCGGCGAGTCCGCGTGGGCGTCGCTCGGGCCGTCGTCCGGGATCATCTTCTGTATCCACTCGCTGCCGAACAGGCGCGCGCGCTCCAGCTGCACCCCCCGGCGACCGCTGCTGCGGCAGCCATTCGGCCTGGACGGCAGCTGCGACAGGGCTTCCGCGAGGGCGTCGCCGAGGCTGCGCCCGAAGCGCTCCTCATAGGGCTGGGTGTGCTCCTGCCCGTGGTCCGAGAAGATCCAAACGTCGTAGTGGCGGCGATCCGACAGGTGCGCGGCGCGCCAGATACGCGCGATGGCGTCGTCGATGCCCTTGAGCACCCAGTGGGCGAAGGCGGAGCTGGGGCCGCGGCGGTGGGACTGCTCGTCGTAGCCGAGCAGGTTCACGTAGATCACCGGCAGGCCGCGGGCGATATCGATCTTGACGCCGATGGTGCACAGTTCGCGCATCAGGATGGTGACCGCGACCCGGGTCGGCACGAACATCAGTTCGCGCATCAGGTCCTGGCCCTGGATGACGCCGCGCACGCAGTCGACGATCGCCAGCACGAATTCGACCACCACCAGCGCCGCGGTGCGCACCAGGCTCCAGGCGTTGGTCAGCAGCAGCAGGAAGACCGCGAACGGACTGGCGTTGCGCAGCGCCGGGCCCCAGCCCTGATCGGCGGGGCAGAAGTGGGCCTCGCCGTGCTCGGCGCCGGCGCGGAACAGGCTCAGGTAGCAACTGCCGCCTTTCAGCAGCGGATCGCGGCACTGGGCCGAGACCCGCTTGTCGACTATGGCCGCCACTTCCGGGTCGTACATGCGCACCAGCCGCTGGGTTTCGTGCAGCATAAAGCCGAAGGCGGGCACCGCCTGGCGCACGCCGTAAAAGAGCTCCGCCTGCACCGCCGGGGTCGTCGAGGGCACGCCCGGGTAGAGGTGTTCCAGGTGGTAGTGCTCTTTCTTGAGCAGCCGTTTCAGAAACGGCATACGCCCCTTGGCCAGGGCTTTCTGCAGTTGCGGATAGGCGAGGCCGTCGACCTGGATCAGGATCAGCCCGGGATCGCTGGGCGCGCACTGGCTGGTGGACAGGCCGAGCAGGTGTGCCATCCACTCGCTGCGGCTGAAACGGCGGCGCCAGCGGCGCAGGGTGGCTCCTATACGGCTCAGCATCGCGGCGGGCCGCTAGCGCTGCGACGGGGGTGTCAGGGCCGCGCCCGCGGCACCGGTCACGCCCTCGAGGATTTCCCACTGGGCACCGATCAGGTTGCGCAGCCGCATCCACTGGGCGTAGAGGGAGTCGTCCAGCGGCCAGGGCTGTTTGAGCAGTGGCTCGTAGAGGGCCAGGGCGCGGTCGGCGCAGTTCTCCATGGAAAATTCCCGTGCCGTCTGCAGCGCCGCCTCGCTGAGCGCGCGGCGCCGCTCGGGGGGCAGGTCGCGCTGCCACTGCATGGCGGCGACAAAATCGCCGCTGACCTCCCTCATCAGCAGGCGACCGTTGACGGTGTCGCGCACCACCTCGCGCGTGCCGTTGGCGTCCAGCGCTATCACCGGCGTCCCCGCGGCCATGGCCTCGGTGAGCACCATGCCCTGGGTCTCGCTGGTGGAGGCGAACAGAAACGCATCCATGGCAGTGTAGGCGTCGCGCTGGGCTTCGCCCTGCAGCGTGCCGGGCCTGTGCAGGCGCGCGCCCAGCCCGCGGCTGTCGAACAGCTTCTGCAGCGGCTCGTCCAGCGGACCGCTGCCCACCAACAGAAAGTGCGTATCCTCGTGCCGCTGCATGAATTCCGCCGCCGCGCCGGCGAGAAATTCCAGGTTTTTCTCCGGCGCCAGCCGGCCCAGGTGGCCGAGCAGGAAGGCGTCTCGCGGAATACCCAGCCGGTCGCGCGCGCGGGCGCCGTTGCCGTCGCTGAACTGCTCCAGCTGCACGCCGGTCGGCACTTCGGCGATCGGCGATGTGACGCCGCGCTCGCGCAGCAACTCCGCGATGCTGCGGCTGGGGGCGAACACCTGGCTGGCCAGGTTGGCGTAGCGGGTCGCCAGTTCAATCACGAAGCGCTTCAGCGCCTGTGAGTCCGCCGGCACATAGTGGGTGTAGCGCTCGTAGAGGGTGTGGTGGGTAAATACCAGCGGCAGCTCCCGCGCGCGGGCCACACGCAGGGCGGTCATGCCGAGCAGGAAGGGGTGGTGCGCGTGGACTATGTCCGGGCGGAATTCGTCCAGCCGCTCACTCAGGTGGCCGGAGAAGGGCAAGGCGACGGAGAAGTCGCTGCCGTTGAAATTCTGTATCGCGTGGATACGCAGTACGTCTTTTTCGCCGCTGATCTTCTGTGGGAATTCCGGCGCCACGATCAATACCCGGTGCCCGCGCCTGCGGTATGCGTCGGCGAAGGCCGCCACCGAGCGCGCGACACCGCCCACATGGGGCAGGTAGGTGTTGGTCAGCATCAAAATATTCACTAGGCGCGCAGCTCCACATGGTCGACTTCCGGTACCGCGGTAGCGGGCTTGAAGCCCAGGGCGCGCACCTCGATCGGCGGCGCGCCGCGGTACCACTCCGCGCGCCAGGCCACCCTGGGACTGCTCCCGGGTGTTATTTCAATCGAGATACGGCCGAAGCGGGTCAGCGCCGGGCCGAAGCGAATCGGTTCGCTGCCGGATTCGTCCGCCAGCCATTCGGGCGGCAGTCCGGACGCCAGCACCAGGGTATCGCCCTCTTCGCGCACGAAGCAATTGCGCTGCATCGCGACCCACTCGGCGGCGGCCCAGGCGTGCTGTCCGTCGCCCATACAGCCGCCGAGGGAGTGCGGGTGTATGGCCTCCGGCCACTGGCCGGTGGGGGAGGCGAGACGGGCCACGTTGCGCATCAGTTCCAGGCAGCGGGGATCGCCGGCGCGCAGCAGTACCTGGGCGATATGCAGGGTCAGGTAGGCGTTGATACCCGAGTGGATCATGTCCTGGAAGAAGCCGCCGCTGACGAAGCAGTTGTCGATCAGGTAGTTGGCCAGGTCGGTCAGGCGCGCGTCGTCCGCCGGGAACAGCTGCAGCGGGTAGCCGGCGGCGATGGAGCCGATGGCGCCCGCGTCCAGGCGCCGGTTCGGGGAGGCAGGCATGGCGGGCCTGCCCAGGCGCTCCACCGCCGCGGCCAGACTCTCGTCGATGGTCTGCTGGAAGTCGTTGGCCTGGGCGTTGAAGGCGTGGGCGTCGCTTTCCAGCCCCTCGCGCTCGCAGATGTTTGAGGCCGCGTGCAGCCCGGCCACGCCCCAGAAATCATCCCAGTAGTAGCAGTCGTTGGGGCCCAGGTGTTCGGCGCTGAAGCCCGCCGGCAGCAGGCCGCCGCAGCGGCTGCCGTCCTTGGGCAGGCGCTTGCCGGTGATCCAACTGGCGCCGCGCAGCACCGGGTCGCGCCACTCGGATTTCAGCGCGCGGTTGGTCAACTGGCAGAAGAGGTCGAAGATCCACAGCGCTTCGCCGTTGGAGTCCCACTCGCCGTCCTGGGAGTGGAAGAAACCGTCGCGTTTCTGCCGCTGCGGAAACTGGTCCAGGGCGCGCTCGGCCCGCTCCACCAGACCCGCGTGCAGCAGCGACTGGATCATAAAGGCGGCGTCGCGGAACCAGAAGCGCTTGTAGGTGTAGGGGCCGGGGTAGACGTCTTTGGGGGAGTGCAGCACCAGCGTGCGGATGGCGGCGTCGTAGAGGAACTGGAATTCCCTGTCCGGCACCGACATGCTGCAGTGGTGCTGCAGGCTGTCCGGCCAGCCCACCGCGCGGTGGCCATTGCGTTTGTCGCGCTGCAGCGGAATGCGGACACCGACGTGCCGCGCGCTGCCGGGCTCGATGCGAAACAGCGCCGCCGCGGTGGCCATACCGACCTCGCATTCGCCGTGGACCCGGCCGCCGGAGTCCTGCAGGTGCAGGTAGATGTCGCCGTGGCGGTAGTCGGAGGCCAGGTGCTTTTCTACCGGCTGCTCGAAGTCCACCGCGACCTTGTCCTCGATCAGCCAGTGGCGGCGGTTGTCGTCCAGACGCACCTTGTGCAGGAAACTGATCCCCTCCGGGTTGCACGGGCGCAGGGACACCACCAGCCAGCCGCCGTCGTCGCTCTCCGCCCGCAGGTCCAGCAGGCAGTGGGCGCCGCTGCTGTCCATCTCCACCCGCGCGCAGTTGTGCAGCTGCAGCCTGCCCTGGCTGGACTCGGTCACGACGGAGATATTCTCGCCCAGTTCCAGGCGCTGTTGGCACTTCTTCAATTTAGACGGGATCAGCTGCTCGCCGCCCTGGTCGATGACCCAGGCGTCTATGGACCAGCCGTCGTAGTGGGGGGTGAGCAGCCCGCGCGGATCGACGATCGGCATCTCCTCGCAGTCGGGAATGCCCACGGCGGTCCAGTTGCGGTGGCTGAGGTTGCAGTGGGTGATGGAGAAGGCGCGCGGAATAAAAGACTCGTCGCGGGGATCGAACTGGCGCTCCACCCAATAGGGCCAGACCCAATCGAGGTTGTGCTGTATGACCTTGCTGTTGATCAGCGCACGCGCATGAAACAGGGCGCCGGCGCGCAGCAGTTCGATCGGCTCGCTCACTTCCGAGGGCTCGGCGAAACGCTGCAGCCGCGCCATCAGTGTGAGCGGGTCCAGGAAGCCGTGCGCGGTGGCAAAGCGGCGCACGAAATAACGCCAGGGAAGCCATTTCATCCAGGGCATTACAGATCCTCCCTCTCTATTTTTTGCGCCAGCGCGCGCTTCGCCATGCGCGTGAGGCCGATCACCGCGATCACCGCCAGTACGAAGCCCACGCCGTAAAAGGCCCACTGGACGGGGGTGCGCTCCTCAATCTTTCCGAGTGTAGTGAGGTCGGCGGCAATGGAGCCCAGATAAACATTGTGCAGCGTGATCGGAATAATGCCGAGGGCGTTACCCAGCACGAAGTCGCCCAGGCGCACCGGTGTCAAGCCGAAGAAATAATTGGACAGCTTAAAAGGAAAAAACGGCACCAGGCGCGTCAGCATCACCATGCGCCAGCCCTCCTCGCGAATCACCTCGCCGATCGTCGGCGGCTTGATATGCGACATCAACCAGCGCGACGGGCGCTCGCCGAACAGGTAGCGGGCGATCAGGAAGGCGAGGGTAGCGCCCAGCACGGTCCCCGCAATCACCAGCAATGTGCCCTTGATCACGCCGAACACGAATCCCGCCCCCATGGTGAAAATCACCCCGGGCGCGAGCACGACGATGGCCGCCGCGACAATCAGAATAAACAGCAGGCTGGCCTGCCAGCCGCGCGCCTCGAGCCACTGCAGCAGTTCGATGATGCGGTCGTCGAGATCGAAGTAGAGCAGCAGGCCAACGGCGACAGCCACCACCAGGGTGCAGGCCAGGATGATCCATACTGGTGAGTACTTTGCCGTCATGTCGCCGCCCGCTATCGCCGTGGATGCGCAGTTCTTTTACTTGCCAATTTATAGACTAGAAGCTGTTTCGTGACGTAGCGAGCGGGTGACTGGTGGTGGTTGCCGGAGCGGAGGCATCGCAGTGTACCAGTAGTACATGGGGATGCCGGGCATCGCCGGGCGCCGCCAGGCACCCGCGTAGTAGTTATTTAACCGTCGCCCGCGAAATACTGGCGCAGATGTGTGAATCTGCTGGTATTTAGCGGGCTCGCGTCAGCCTGCGGCTGGCGGCGGTTGGGTGCGGCATGAAGGCGGCGCCATGGCCCTGCGGTCATCAGAGAGAAAATCTGCAACAGATATACTGAAGGCAATTGGCGCGGTGAGCGGACTCCGGAATCGGGCAAGGATGACGACGCAGAGATGGCGGTTGTTTAGAAGCACTCTCGCAATGGCAATTTGCGCCGCGGGCGCCCTGAGTCATGCCGAAGAACCCCTGCTTCCACTACAGGAGGCGGTGGATATCGCGCTGTCCGCCAATCTTCGCGTGCAGGGGGCCGCGCTGCAGGTAGATGAGGCTCAGGACCGAGTCGAGGCAATCAAGACCCGGCGCTACCCGCGCCTGGAGATGGTTGGCGGTGCCAGACACCAACTCACGGAGCAGAGCTACCGCTTCGATCAGGGCACCTGGGACCCGGATTCCCCAATAGGCCCGATACCGCCGGAGACGGTGACCATCACCAGCCAGCAGGGCACGACCAGCCACCTCTCGCTGGGCGTGGTGCAGCCGCTGTCGGAGCTGTACGGCCTGTCGCTGCTGGTCGAGGAGGGCTCGGTGGTGACGGACATGGCGCGGGAGAAGGTGCGCCTCACCCGGCAGGAGGTCGCCTACCTGGTAAAGCAGCAGTACTTTGCCATCGGTCGTATCCGCGGCGATTTGCGCGCCATCGACGAGTCCATTTTGTTTTACCAGTCGCTCGTCGAGCTGGTCGGCAACTATGTGGCTCAGCAGGTGGCACTGGAATACGAACTGTTGGACGTGCGCGCGCGCCTGGCGCGGCGAAAACTCGACCGCCAGCGCCGGCTCGACGAACTGGCCAGCGCCCGCGAGCGCCTCAACGCGCTGCTGGGGCGCGACCTGCAGACCCGCTTTCGCGTGGCGGACCTGCCCGATCCGCGCCACTTGGCTTTCGACGCCGGCAGCTCTATCGATCTCGCGATGCAACAGCGCGCGGATGTGGCCGAGTCGATGCTGAATATCGAAAAAGCGGAACTCGGCTACGACATCAAGAAATCCGAATACATTCCCAACGTGGATCTGCGCATTCGCTATGCGCAACTCTACAACGTCGACTTGATTCCCGACGAGGAGGCCTATATCGCGCTGCACGCGCGCTGGGAGATTTTCGACTGGGGGCGCAAGCGCGACCAACTGGCCGCAGAGGCCAGTGCCATTCGCGGCGCGCAGAAGCGCTCCGAGGAGGTGCGCAACCGCGTGGAGATAGAAGTGCGCGACAGTCTGCGCAAACTGCAGACCGCCCAGCAGTCCGTCGAGGTCGCGCGCCAGCTGCAGATGGCCTACCGGGACAAGGTGCGCGTGTTGCAGAACCGCTACCGCCAGCGGGCCGCGCTGCTGCAGGATCTACTCGAGGCGGAGTCCGAGCTCGACCGCGCCAACAGCGAATACAACCGCGCGGTACTCTCTGTGTGGGGCGCGCTGGCGGACTACGAAAAAGCCGTGGGGGAAACCTAGCGATGCCGCGGATTCTGTTGTCCCTCCTGCTGCTGTGTATCGCGGCCGGCTGCCACAAGCAGGCGCCGTCGACACAACCGGTGCCGGTGCGCACGGTGCTGGCAAAGGCGCTGCACGGCACCGAGGGGCTGCGCTATTCCGCCGAGGTGACGCCTTTCACCCAGGTGGATGCCGCCTTTCGTACCGACGGCTATATCGCCGAGATCGGCGAGCGCTCCGCGCTGGGCGAGATGCGCATCCTGCAGCCGGGGGACAGGGTGCGCAAGGGCGAAGTGCTCGCCAGGGTGCGCGACCAACCCTACCGGGACAGGGTGATCGAGGCCGGCGCCAATCTGAGCAAGGCGCAGGCGGCGCTGCGCAAGGCCAACCTGGATTTCAAGCGCGCCTCGGCATTGATCGCGACCGAGAGTATCACCGCGCCGGAGTACGACGCCGCGCGCGAGGAGTACGAAACGGCACAGGCTGCAGTGACGGGTGCCAAAGCGCGGCTGGATCAGGCGCGCCTGAAGCTTGAGGACACGCGCCTGCGCTCGCCCCTCGGCGGCATCCTACTGCAGCGCAACATCGAGCTGGGTTCGCTGGTGCACGCGGATTCCGTCGCCTTTGTGGTAGCGGACACCTCGCGGGTCAAGGTGCTGTTCAGCGTGCCCGATGTGGTGCTCGGCGATATCGAACTGGGCAGCGTACTCAGCCTGCGTACCGAATCGCTGCCGAAGCGCGAGTTCCGCGGCCAGGTGAGTGAGATAGCGCCACTCGCGGACCAGCGCACGCGGGTGTTCGCGATCACGGTGACGGTGCCCAACGGTGACGGCTTGCTGAAAACCGGCATGGTCATGTCCCTGGACCTGGAGAAGCTCCGCTTGCCGGGTGCGCGGGTCGTGGTTCCGCTCTCCTGCCTGATCGCGGACCCGACAAAAAAGGGCGGCTTCGCGGTGTTTGTCGTCGAGGAGGAAGCGGAGCAGCTGCGCGCGCGGCTGCGTCCGGTCGCGCCGGGGCAGGTGCTCGGCAACAGCGTCGCGATCCGGCAGGGGCTGGCGGCGGGCGAGCGCGTCGTCGACACAGGGGCTGCGCAGTTGAAAGACGGCCAGGCCGTTTCGATAGTGCCCTGAATGAGCCACACCCATGAGTGACAGCAAGCGGCCAAATCCGGCACAGACACCCGCCGAACCCGCGGCGCGAGGATTCAACCTCGCGCGCTTCTGTGTGGAAAACCCGCATATTTCCTGGGCGCTGCTGGTCGCGGTATTGCTGTGGGGCTGGTACGCCTACCAGCAGATGCCGAAGAGCAAGGACCCGAATATCCCGGTGCGCATTGCGGTCGCCGTTACCCCCTGGCCGGGCCAGAGCGCGCAGCGGGTGGAGGAACTGGTGACGCGGCCGATTGAGCAGAAGGTTGCCGAGAGCGAATTCGTGCATGCGCCGGATTCGCGCACCTTCGGCATCAAGTCGCTGACCCTGAACGGCGTATCGATGGTGCAGATACAGCTGGCTCCGGGTACCGACCGCGACAAGGCATTCAACGATATCAACCTGAAGCTCGACAGCCTCAATGACAGCCTGCCGGACGGCGCCGGCCCTATCAACCTGGATACCGAGTTTGGCGATACCGCCGCCGTGCTGCTGGCGGTAGCGAGCCCCAAGGCGGGCCCGGCGGAAATCAGTGTGCGCGCCGACGATATCCGCAGGGCCATCGCCGCGGTGCGGGCGGGGAAAGACAGCGCACAGCGGGTCACGTTGATTGTCGCGCTGCCGCTGGCGATGGAGACCGGCGCGCTGGAGAGCGTCTTCCGCATGTTCAGCGACTGGCTGCAGACTCGCGGGCTGGGGCGGGATTTCGCGTTGTTGCAGGGGCCCGGCTATGTGGGTGCGGATTTCGCCTCCGAGCACACGGATGCCGAACTGTTGCAGGCCACGGCGCAGTTCTTGCGCGAGCGCCTCAGCGCGCAGCGCTTTTTCCCCGATGCCTGGCAACCCTTCGCGGTGCGGAACCCGGCGGATACGCGGGACAAACTCGCCGCCGTGGCCGGCGACAAGTACAGCTACCGGCAACTGGATGACTTCTCCGACCTGATTGCCGCGAACATCGCGACCATCGGCCAAGTGAAGCGGGTACTGCGCTCCGGTGTGCTGCCACAGCAGGTCAATCTCATTTACTCCCAGGAACAGCTGGCGTCCTACGGCGTGCGCCCGGACATGCTGGCCAGGATACTGAACGCGCGCAACACCACCATTCCGGGCGGCGCCCTGTCGGTGGAAGACATGAATGTGGCGGTGATGCCGAGCGGGGATTTCACCGACTACCGCCAGATCGGCGATGTGATGGTGACCCGCGGCGCCGACGACACACCCGTGTACCTGCGCAGTATGGTGGAGGTTCAGAACGGCTACCAGTTGCCGCCGAGGCTGTTGAACTACTACGGCCAGCGGGACGCGGACGGTCGCTGGCAGCGCAGCCGCAGTATCAACCTGTCGGTGCAGATGCACGCGGGCGAGCAGATAGGACAGCTGGGCGCGGCGCTGGACAAGACCCTGCAGCGGGTCCGGGTGGATCTGCCGGACGACCTGATCATCGAGCGGATTTCCGATCAGCCGCGGCAGGTCAAGGAGAGCATCGGCCTGTTTATGGAGGCGCTGATCGAGGCGATTCTGCTCGTGGTCGTGGTTGCCTTTATCGGCTTCTCCGATTGGCGCTCGGCGCTGCTGCTGATGATCTCGATACCGATCACCCTGGCCATGACCTTCGGTTTTGTCAGTGTCATGGGCGTGGAAATACAGCAGGTGTCCATCGCCGCGCTGATCATCGCCCTGGGCCTGCTGGTGGACGATCCGGTGGTGGCCGGCGATGCGATCAAGCGGCAGATGGCCGCCGGTGAGCCCGCCGGTATGGCCGCCTGGCTGGGGCCGACGCTGCTGGCGAAGGCCATTTTCTTCGCCACCCTGACCAATGTGGTGGCCTATCTGCCGTTCCTGCTGCTGACCGGCAACCAGGGGGACTTTCTGCACAGCCTGCCGATCGTAATGGCCTGCGCGCTGATCGCATCGCGCATCGTCTCGATGACATTCGTGCCCTTTCTCGGCCAGCTGATGCTGCGCCCGCACCGCCACGGGGAGAAGTCGCTCGAAGAGCGCCGCCGCAGCGGCTTCACCGGCTTCTACTGCCGCCTGGCCGGCTGGGCCATCGACCACCGCAAACGGGTGCTGCTGTGTGCACTGGTGTTGCTGTTGGCCGGCGGTGCGCTGAAGACGCAGCTGAAAAACGCCTTTTTCCCCGACGATGTGCAGTATCTCTCCTACGTGGATATCTGGCTGAAAAACGACGCCAACATTGCCGCCACCGACGAGGTGGCGCGGGCGGCGGAAGAGATCATCCGCGAGACGCTGTCGGAGTACGAGCAGCGCGAGGGAAAGAAGGGCAGGGGGCCCATTCTGCAGTCTCTCAGTACGACGCTGGGCGGCGGTGCGCCGCGCTTCTGGTTTACCGTCAGCCCTGAACAGCACCAGGCGAACTACGGCCAGATTATTCTGCGCGTCAGCGACAAGGCGCTGACGCCGAAACTGGTGCCGATGATCCAGCGGGCCCTGCGCGAACGGATCCCCGGCGCCCACCTCGATGTGCGCCAGCTGCAGACGACACCGGTCACCTACCCGTTTGCGATCCGTCTGTCGGGGCGGGTGACAACCGGCGCGGACGCCGAGGCGCAGGATATCGCGCTGTTGCGCCGGTTCGCCGACGAGGTTGTGCGTATCGTCGAGCGTTCGCCGGCGGCGCGCACCGTGCGCCAGGACTGGGGCGGCGAGAGCCTGGTGCTCGATATGAACATCAGCGAGGACCGCGCCAACCTGGCCGGCGTCACCAATGCGGATATAGCGCTGTCGTCGGCCACCGGCATCAACGGCACCCAGGTGGCCACGCTGCGCCAGGGGGACAAACAGATTCCGATCGTCGCGCGGATGCGGCTCGACCAGCGCGCCCAGCTGGCGGATATCAACAACCTCTACGTCTACGCCGGCGACGACAATATCCGCGTGCCGCTGCTGCAGGTTGCCTCGACCGACATCGAATTCGCCACCGAGCGTATCCGCAGGCTGGAGCAGTTCCGCACAATCACCGTGTTCTCCTACCCCCGCGCCGGGTATATCTCCTCGGACATCATGGCCGATGTGCGCGCAGATCTGCAGAACTTTGCCGAGCGCTTGCCGGCCGGCTATGAAATGGAGATCTCCGGGGATGCCGCCAACACCCGCCACGGCTTCAAGCAGTTGATCGTGATCATGGGAATCTCCGCCAGCGCCATTTTTCTCGCGCTGGTGTTCCAGTTCAGCAACCTGATCAAACCGCTGGTGGTGTTTGCGACGGTGCCCTTCGGTATGATCGGTGCGCTAATCGGACTCTTTGTCACCGGCCAGACATTCGGTTTTATGGCCTTTCTCGGCATCGTCAGCCTGATCGGCGTTATCGTCAGCCATATTATTGTGCTGTTCGATTTTATCGAGACGCGCCACGCTGCCGGAGACCCTTTCCGCGAGGCGCTGCTGGACGCCGGTGTGATGCGCCTGCGCCCGATCCTGATCACCATCGCCGCCACCACCCTGGCGCTGGTGCCGCTCGCGTTTCACGGCGGGCCGCTGTGGCAGCCCCTGTGCTTCGCGCAGATCGGCGGACTGGTGCTCGCCACCTGCGGCACACTGGTGCTGGTACCGGTGCTCTACGCCACCATGGTGCTGGACCTGAAGTGGATTCGCTGGGAGGTACCGCAAGGAGACGGAAAAGCGAGCTCGGCCGAGTCGGGTTCCGGCCGGTAATTGTCAGTATATTCCGCACGGGTGACTGCCGAGGATCTATGGTTTGAGCTGGTTCAGGGAATTTCCCCGGGAGTGCAGATGCGGTTATTGATGCAGGTGCTGATACCGGCGGACAAAGGGAATGCCAGTGTTGCGGATAAATCGCTGTCAGAAGCGATGAATTCGTTCGTGGCTTCGGCCAAACCGGAGGCAGCCTATTTTCACTTGTGGGAGGGCAGGCGGGCTGCAACCTTTGTCTTTGACGAGGCGAAGCAGGAGCAGTTGATGGTCTACAACGAGGCTTTGTTTGCCGCCTGTAATGCGGAGATTCGGATAACCCCCGCGCTCACCTTGCAAGAGTTGCAGAAGCATTTGTGAATGGAATCCGGGGAGGCGTCGGGCAGGGATTAGCTTCGCTTCGCTCGCTGGTCTCCGCGGGCTGCGCCCGCTCCGGCTCGAACGGGGGGGCTGATCCAAATCTGCCCCACCGCCATATAAAAAACCCGGCCTGAGCCGGGTTTCGTGGAGGCGTCGGGCAGGGATTAGCTTCGCTTCGCTCGCTGGTCTCCGCGGGCTGCGCCCGCTCCGGCTCGAACGGGGTTCTCATCCAAATCTGCCCCACCGCCATAAAAAAACCGGTCTGAGCCGGGGTTCGTGGAGACGTCGGGCAGGGATTAGCTTCGCTTCGCTCGCTGGTCTCCGCGGGCTGCGCCCGCTCCGGCTCGAACGGGGTTCTCATCCAAATCTGCCCCACCGCCATATAAAAAAACCCGGCCTGAGCCGGGTTTTTTTATATGGCGGTGGGGCAGGGATTCGAACCCTGGGACCTGTTACAGTCAACGGTTTTCAAGACCGCCGCTTTCGACCACTCAGCCACCCCACCAAATTGTCCGGCGCATTATACCGGTCGTGTTTTTCGGTACAAGAGTGCGGACGATTTTTTTAAGTAGTTCAATAGGTTAGCCGATTTATTGATCAGCGCGCCGGGGCCGCGGTGGCGCCGGTGCGCTGCGCTTTGGCCGGGGCGGGCGGTGTGCCCGCACCCGGCGCGCTGCGTCAGCTGGCTTCGGCGGATTCGCCGTCGACGCTGTCGTTGGCCTGTACCGCCTGGCGGGCGACGCGGGGGTCGTTGGCCGGCCGGGTCAGCGGGCGCGGCTTGTGCTCGATCGCGGCCGGCTGGGTGGTGTCCAGCGGCTGCAGCGGGCCGATTTCGCGGCGTTCGGTGACTATGCTGAGCTCGAGCAGCGGTTGCGGGTTCACCCGCGGATCGTTGCCGGCGCGGCCCGCGGGCGGCGTCACAACAGTCTCCGCCTCCACGGAAGCTTCCGCCAGCTCGGTTGCCGCCTCCTCGTGGGCCGCAGTCTCGGCGGCCTCTTCGGCGATGGCCTCCGCGGCCTCTGCCAGGGCGACTTCCTCCGCGGATTCCGGTTCGGCTTCCGCGGCGGCAGGGGCCGCTTCACTCGGAGCCTGCTGTGCCGGGGCTTCTGCGACCGGCGCCTCGGGCTCGGCTTCGACCGCTTCCTGCGGCGCGGCTGCGACCTCTTCGCGGGGGGCTTCTTCCGCGCGGGCAGACGGCTCCTCGACGGCTTCGCGGCGGGTTTCGGCTTCCGCTACCGGTTCCTTGTGCTCGACAGCAGCTTCCGCTTTTTCCTCTGCGGCAGCTTCCGCCTCCACAGCGCGGACTTCAGTTGTCGCCTCTGTCGCCTCGCTTTCGGATTTGTCGCTCTCGGCTTTCTTGGCCTCACCCTCGGCCTCGTCGATGGCTTCGTTCACCTCGCGCTCGAGCTCTTCCTGGCTCTGGGCCAGGGCGGCTGCGGCGGCATTGTCGCCGCGGCGACCGCGACGGCGGGCCTGCGGGCGTCCGCGCACATTGCTCGGGCGGCGGGCGGGGCGCTGTTCCGCCGGTTCGGCGGTCTGCTCGGTCTGTTCAGCCTGTTCGGTGCTGGTCGCGCTCACTTCGGCTTCCACCGCCGCAGCCTGGGTCTCCTCGCGACGGCGTCTGCCTTCGCCGCCACGGCGGCGGCGCCTGCGGCGCTGGCCTTCACCGGCGGGGCGCTCGGTTGTGGTCTCGCGGGTCTCTTCGGGTTTGGCGTCGCGCTTGGCGGAGCGTTTCTCCTCGCGCTGCTCCTCCCGTTTGGCCTCCTGGCGGTCTTCGTCCCGGCGGCGGGACGGGCGGCCGCCGCGACCACCGCGGCCGCTGCGCTGGCTGCGGCTGCGCTGCTTCTGGTAGTCCCTGCCGCGGCCCTTGGTTTTCTTGTGCTTCTTGGTTTTCTCACCTTCGCCGGAGAAGAGGGCGCCGATGGCGCTGATCAGACGGCTGAGCAGGCCGGGCTCGGGTTTTTTCTCCGGGGTCGGCGCCGGGGCGGTGTGTGCTATCTGCTGTACCGCGGGCTGAGCCGGCGGGCGTGTCGGCTCCTCCTCTTTCTTGGCACTGGTATCTTCAACGGTGCCGGAAATCTTGTAGGAGGTTTCCAGGGTGCCCGTCTCGTCGTCGCGCAAGCGCTGCACCTCGAAGTGCGGTGTCTCCATCTCCGCGTTGGGTACGACCACAACGCGGGTGTTGTTGCGCGCCTCGATGCTGGAAATGGTCTTGCGCTTTTCGTTCAGCAGGTAGGTGGCGACATTGACGGGCGTGATCGCGCGGATCTCTGCGCTGCGCTCCTTCTTCGCCTCTTCCTCTACCAGGCGCAGGATCGACAGCGCGAGGGATTTGGTGCCGCGAATGGTGCCCTGGCCGCTGCAGCGCGGGCAGACGCGGAAGGTGGTCTCGCCGAGGGACGGGCGCAGGCGCTGGCGGGACATCTCCAGCAGGCCGAAGCGGGAGATGCGGCCGACCTGCACGCGCGCGCGGTCCATGCTGAGGGCCTTCTCCATGCGCTTTTCCACTTCGCGCTGGTTGGCCTTGCTCTGCATGTCGATAAAGTCGATGACCACCAGGCCACCCATATCGCGCAGGCGCAGCTGGCGGGCGATCTCGTCAGCCGCCTCGAGGTTGATATTGCGCGCCGTCTCCTCGATATCACCGCCCTTGGTGGCGCGGGAGGAGTTGATGTCGATGGAAACCAGGGCCTCGGTCACGTCGATCACGATGGAACCACCGGAGGGCAGCTTCACTTCGCGCTCGAAGGCGGTCTCTATCTGGCTCTCGATCTGGTAGCGGTTGAAGAGCGGGATGGCGTCTTCGTAGTACTTGACCTTGTTCGCGTAGTGCGGCATCACCTGGCGCGCGAATTCGGCCGCCAGTTGGTAGGCGCCTTTGTCATCGACGATGACTTCGCCGATATCATCGCGCATATAGTCGCGAATCGCGCGGATGATGACGTTGCTTTCCTGGAACAGGAAGTGCGGCGCCTTGGAGGCATCTGCTTCTTTTTTGATCGCATCCCACAGTTGCAGCAGGTAGCTCAGGTCCCACTGCAGCTCCTCGCCGCTGCGGCCGACGCCGGCGGTGCGGACGATGATGCCCATGCCGGAGGGGACTTCCACGCTGGAGAGGGCATCCCGCAGCTCGGAGCGCTCGTCGCCCTCGATGCGGCGGGAGATGCCGCCGGCGCGCGGGTTGTTGGGCATCAGGACCAGGTAGCGGCCGGCCAGGCTGATAAAGGTGGTGAGTGCCGCGCCCTTGTTGCCGCGCTCCTCCTTGTCCACCTGAACGATGACTTCCATGCCCTCTTTGATCACATCCTTGATCTTGATGCGGCCTTCGATGTCCTTGGGCTGCTTGATGAAGTACTCGCGGGAAATCTCTTTCAGCGGCAGGAAACCGTGGCGCTCTTCGCCGTAGTCAACGAAGGCCGCCTCGAGGGAGGGCTCTACGCGGGTGATCTTGCCCTTGTAGATGTTGGCTTTTTTCTGCTGGCGGGTTCGGTTTTCGATATCGAGATCGTAGAGCCACTGGCCATCCACCAGGGCAACGCGCAACTCTTCGGGTTGAGTTGCGTTGATAAGCATTCTCTTCATGCGTGTCTTGTATCCTTGCGTTGCGCAAAGGCAGGACACCGAAATTTGCAGGCTTGCTGATTGGCTGCAGCGCGGACAGGGCCGCGCGGCGGGCAGGGACTGGGGAAGCGCTGGCACCAGCCGCCAGGCAATACCTGTGCGGGCGGGGCTAAGCGGGTTTCTACCCGGTTGTCACACTGCTGCAACTCCGAATGCGCGCCGCTGGCGCGGCATTCGCTGGTACTTCTGCACCTTTTACCTGTAGCACCTTATATTGAGTACTACCCAGTCCCGGTCTCGCGGAACGCCGCGCTCAGGCTGGGCGCCGCCCTCAAGTTTCGGTTGATAGGGGCGGCGAGGTTAGCGTCCTTCTTGTGGCTCTGTGGGGGCGGCTTGTGGCCAATTCCCCGCTGTTCTGTGTGTTGTATCACCGGGCCGGCGGCAATCAGTGCTGCCCGGTTGCCAGTTCGGTCGCTGGCGGTTTCTACAGAGCGGGACGCTAGTGTATGAGTCTTCCTTTCAAGCGCTGCGGGCTTCGGCCCGTCTTACCTTCGCGATAGTTACCCGCGCATCGGCGGGGCGTTGTAGCCGGCGAGGCGCCCCGGAAACAAGTACGTTGGGGACCACCTAGGCGGCGAAGTTTTTTCAATGACGCGGCCCATCTCGATATTCAGGGGGCGCGCACCGGCCGATTGGCGGTATTTTCTCTGAAACCATGGCTGTCACTCCCCGTCGGGAAGCCGCCCACGGCCGAAAACCAGCCCAATTCAGGCTGGCCGAATATAGCACGGCCCGCCAGGTGCTTCAATTGGGACGGCGCTGGGGCTATCATTCGCCCCCATGCGAAGCTCTCCCCCCTCCGATCCGGCCGCTTCGGCCGCCCCAACCGATACCTGGAACCCCTCTGGCGGCGTGCAGCTGCTGACGGTGCCCGGCGAGCTGGCCGGCCAGCGTATAGACAATTTTCTGCAGGCGCGCTTGAAGGGGGTGCCGCGCTCGCGTCTCTATCGCCTGCTGCGCAAGGGGGAGGTGCGGGTGAACAAGGGGCGTGTGAAGGCAGAGTACAAGCTGCGCGCGGGCGATGTAGTGCGGGTGCCGCCGATTCGCGCCGCCGAGCAGGCCCCCGCGCCGGTGGCCGGAGATCAGCTGCGGCGACTGGTCGAAGAATCCATACTCTATGATGCGAACGGCCTGATGGTGATCAACAAGCCCGCGGGGCTCGCGGTGCACGGCGGCAGCGGTGTGCGTCTGGGGTTGATCGAGGTGTTGCGGCAGATGTATCCGCAGAGCCGCTTTATCGAGCTGGTACACCGCCTCGACCGGGATACCAGCGGCGCCATCATGGTCGCGCGCAAGCGCGCCGTACTGCAGCATGTACAGGCGGATCTGCGCGCCGGCCGCGTGGGCAAGTCCTACCTGGCCCTGGCGGCGGGGAAGTGGCCGCGCGGGCGCAGGGTGGTCGAGGCGCCGCTGCGCAAAAACACCCTGAAGAGCGGCGAGCGCATGGTCTCCGTCGATCCGGACGGCAAGCCCTCCGAAACCCGCTTCCAGGTGCTGGAGCGCTTCAAGGGGGCGACACTGGTCGCAGCGGAACCGGTGACCGGGCGTACGCATCAGATTCGCGTGCACGCCCAGTTCGTCGGCTGTCCGCTGGCCGGTGACGTCAAGTACACCGCGGATGAGATCAACCGGGAGTTTCGCGAGCTGGGTCTGAAGCGGCTGTTCCTGCACTCGGCGCGGGTGTGTTGCACCGTGCCGGACGGGCAGGCGGTTGAAATCGAGGCGCCACTTTCGGCGGAGCTGGAGGCGGTGCTGCAGGCGCTGCGGGCGCAGTAGGTGAGGCGAAGTCTATGTTGGTAATCCTCGACTGGGACGGGACCCTGTGTAATTCCGCGGCGCGAATCGTGTCCTGCATGCAGCGCGCCGCCGACAGGGTAGGCCTGCCTGTGCTGGCGCCGGAGGCGATCGGAGACATTATCGGCCTGGGTCTGCCGGAGGCGGTGGCGTCGCTTTTCCCCGAGGCCTCCGCCGAGCAGCGCCAGCGGCTGCGCGAATACTACGCCGAGGAGTGGATGGCTGCGCGGGCCGAGCCGTTGCCTCTGTTCGACGGGGTTCTGGAGACCCTGGATCAGCTTCTGGGGGCGGGGCACCAACTGGCGGTGGCTACCGGCAAGAGTCGCCGCGGCCTGAACCGGGAGTTCGAAGAGCACGGGTTGGGTGGTCTCTTTGTCGCCAGTCGCTGCGCCGACGAGACGGCTTCGAAACCGGACCCGCTGATGCTGCGCGAGCTGCTGGTCGAAACCGGCCGCGCGGTCGAAGATGCGGTGATGGTCGGCGATACGGTGTACGACCTGGAGATGGCGGCGGCGGCCGGAATGGCGTCCATCGGCGTCAGCTACGGCGTGCACCCGCCGGAGCGCCTGTCGGCCTTTTCTCCACGCGCAATTATCGGTCACTTCTCCGAGCTGCTGGATTGGCCGCCCCTGGTGCCGTGACCGGCGAGCGGTGGCCTTATTCGGCGGTCTCCAGCGGGTCGATACCGAACTCCCGCAGCATATCAACCAGTCGAATTAATGGAAGACCGATCAGGGAATTTATATCTGAGCCTTCCATTTTTTCGAATAAAGCGATTCCCAAACCCTCCACTTTGAAGGCGCCGGCGCAGTCGAGCGGTTTCTCCAGCTCAACATAGTGCCGGATCTGCCGCTCGCTGAGTGCGCGGAAGTACACGCTGAACGCTTCCACTTCGGTGCGCTGTCTGCCGCTGGCGCTGTCGAGCAGGCTGATGCCGGTGTAGAAGCGCACCCGGCGGCCGCTACAGGCCTGCAGCTGCGCTATGGCGCGCTCGCGGGTGCCGGGTTTGCCGAGTGTGCGCCCATCGCACTCGGCGACCTGGTCCGAGCCCAGGATCAGAGTGTGCGGATACTCGGGTGCCAGCGCTTGCGCCTTTTCCGCCGCCAGGCGCCGGGCCAGGGCCGCGGGCTCCTCGCCGGGTTTTGCTGTTTCATCTATATGGGGCGATGCGCTCTCGAAGGGCAGTCGCAGCTGTTTGAGCAGCGCTCTTCGATAGGGGGAGCTGGAGGCTAGAATCAGGGAGCGGGCCATATCAAAAGCGGTCCATCGGTGCGGTTTGAAACTGTCTGCAGGGCCCGATACTGCGGCGGTTGAATTGTTTTGACAAGGGTAGGGCTTGTCCATAGAATTGCGCGCTTATGTCGATACCCCCCTCTAATTCGCCGCTTCCCAGAAGCGTCGATGCACGCAAACTGGTGCAGCGCGAGCAGCAACTGACCGGCACGCTGCCGCGAGAGATGCTCGAGCGCCTGGGCGCCGCCGTGGAAACGGTCGAAGGAGAGGTTCGCGCCGAGCTGTCGTTCGGGCGGGACCTGCAGGGCCACCTCACGGTGGAAGGCAAGCTGCATATCCGTGTGCAGCTGCAGTGCCAGCGCTGCCTGCAGCCGGTGCCCGAGCAGGTCGAGGCGGACTTCCGCTGGGGGATCGTATGGTCCGAAGAGCAGGGCAAAGCGCTGCCCAGGGATTTGGATCCGGTGGTGCAGAGCGGCGACGAGCTCAACCTGTACCAAATGCTGGAAGATGAGATTTTGCTCAATCTGCCCATGGTCGCCTACCACGCAGAGGAGTGTGTCGCCCGCGACCGCTTCCACTATGGGGAGGGCGATGGTGAGGCCGGTGAGCAACGGGAAAACCCCTTTAAAGTGCTGGAACAGTTGAAGGGTTCATCGGGTAAGCCGTAAGGCTTTGCCGATGAGTTTGGGCTCGCCGGTAGGCGCCCCGGTTCCAGTGTAATTTGTTGATTTTAGGAGCAAGCCATGGCTGTTCAGCAAAACAAAAAGACCCGTTCCCGTCGCGGTATGCGTCGCTCTCACGACGCCCTGGGCGCCGGTGCGACCCTGTCCGTCGACCCGACTACCGGTGAGAAGCATCGCCGTCACCACGTGACCAAAGACGGTTTCTACCGCGGTCGCAAGGTGATCGACGTCGGCGGCTCTGAAGAAGAGTAACCTTTGTCCAGCCAATTGCGATTGGCCGTGGATGCGATGGGCGGGGACTTAGGTCCCCGCTCTGTCGTTCCGGCCTGTGTCAGGTTTCTGAACCGATTCCCCGAAGCGCAGCTGAAGATCTTCGGCCCCCGCGCTCAGCTCCAAGCCCTGATCGATGCCGAACGCCAGCCCCGTCTGGCTGCCCGGCTGGAAATCGAATCCTGCGAACAGGTCATAACCCAGAGCTGCAATCCCCTCCAGGCGCTGCGCCACAAGCGTGACTCGTCCATGGCCCTGGCCCTACAGGCGGTGGCCCGCGGGGAGGCGCAGGCAGTGGTCACCTCCGGCAATACCGGTGCGCTACTGGCGCTTTCCCGCAGTATCCTCGGCAATATCGACGGCGTGCGAAAGCCGGCGCTGGGCAAATCTCTGCCGACGGAGCGGGGGACCTGCTTCCTGCTGGATCTCGGTGCTAACATCGACTGTAGCGCCGAGGATCTGCTGCAGTTTGCGCGCATGGGTATCGAGGCCCAGCGGGTGCATACCGGCAAGAGTGAGCTCGAGGTGGCGCTGCTCAATATCGGCGCCGAGGCGCACAAGGGCACCGAAGAGATACGCCGCGCGGCGGAGCTGTTCGAGGTGGACCCGAAGATCCGCTACGCGGGCTTTGTCGAGGGGCACGACATCTTCACCGGCGTGGTGGATGTGGTTGTCTGCGACGGTCTGATGGGCAATGTGGCGATGAAGTCCGCCGAAGGTGTGATTCGACTGATGGGTCAAAAAGCGTTCACCATCGAGAAGAAGGGCGCCTTTAAGCGCTTTTTTGGCCAGTTAGCCATAAAGTTGTTGCGAAAATGGCGTACACAGGTAGAGCCCGCCCGCTATAATGGCGCCAGCTTTTTAGGGGTGAAAGGCAATGTGATCAAGAGTCACGGCGGCGCCAGCAGTGAGGCGTTTTACCGGGCGATGATCACCGCCAAAGAGTGCGCCGAAGCCGATCTGGCCGCGAGAGTCGGTCGCGCCATGGCCCAGTTTGCCGCCGAGGCGTGAAGCGGGGGGAGCCCTGTCTTCTGCGCCGCAGGCCGCCCCCAACTTTTGCCAACCAGGTTTAAGGATGTGCCATGACCAATGCAAGCCTCGCATTCGTCTTTCCCGGCCAGGGCTCCCAGCAGATAGGTATGCTGGCGGAAGCCGCGGCTGAATTCCCCGAGATTCACGCAACGTTCTCCGAGGCGTCCGACGTGCTCGGCTACGACCTCTGGGATCTTTGCCAGACCGGCGAGCAGGCCGATATCAATCTGACCGAGCGCACCCAGCCGCTGCTGCTGACTGCCAGCGTCGCGCTCTATCGCGCCTGGTGCGCCAACGGCGGTGCGCGCCCGGCGCGCATGGCCGGCCACAGTCTCGGCGAGTGGTCGGCGCTGGTCTGTGCCGGCACCCTGGCGTTTGCCGACGGTGTGCGCCTGGTCAGAGAGCGCGGCCGCCTGATGCAGGAGGCGGTGCCGGCGGGCGAGGGCGCGATGGCCGCAGTGATCGGCCTCGACGACGAGGTGGTGGAAAAGGCCTGCGCCGAGGCGGCCCAGGGCGAGGTGGTGGCCGCGGTCAACTACAACTCGCCGGGGCAGGTCGTTATCGCCGGTGGCAGCGCCGCCGTCGATCGCGCGATCGAGGCCTGCAAGGCCGCCGGCGCCAAGCGCGCCATGGCGCTGCCGGTCAGCGCCCCTTTCCACACCGAGCTGATGCGCCCGGCGGCGGAAAAGCTGGCACCGCAAATCGAGGCCACCACTTTCCACGCACCGGAAATTCCCGTTATTCACAATGTGCACGCCAAGCCGGAGTCGGATCCGCAGGCGATCAAGGCGCTGATGGTGGAGCAGATCTACAGCCCGGTGCGCTGGACTGCCTGCGTGCAGGCAATGGCCTCCGGCGGCACCGGGCAGCTCGTGGAGTGCGGGCCGGGCAAGGTGCTGGCCGGCCTGGCAAAGCGTATCGATCGCAGCCTGGCGAGCCACACCATCGACACCCCGGTCCAGTTCAAAGAAGCCCTTCTGGCCACAGCCGGTTAAGCGCGTTTTGTTAAACTCGCCTTCGGTCGAATTTACGGAGCAACAATGACACTAACAATTTCCCTGAATGACAAGGTGGCACTGGTCACCGGTGCCAGCCGCGGTATCGGCGCCGCCATCGCCGACACTCTGGGCGGCCTGGGCGCCACGGTGATCGGTACCGCGACCAGCGCCTCCGGTGCGGAGCAGATCAGCGCGCGCTTTGCGGAGAAGGGCATCAGCGGTGCCGGCAAGGTGCTGGATGTGACCAGCCCCGAGAGCCTGGCGCAGCTGCTCGACAGCGCCAAGAGCGAATTCGGCGCGCCGACGATCCTCGTCAACAACGCCGGTATCACCAAGGACAACCTGCTGATGCGCATGAAGGACGAGGAGTGGGATTCGGTCATCGACACCAACCTGTCCGCCGTCTACCGCGTGACCAAGGCCTGTCTGCGCGATATGACCAAGGCGCGCTGGGGGCGCATTGTCAATATCAGTTCCGTGGTCGGCAGCATGGGCAATGCCGGTCAGAGCAATTACGCCGCCAGCAAGGCGGGGGTCGCCGGCTTTGCACGCTCGCTGGCGGCGGAGGTGGGTTCGCGCGGCATCACCGTCAATACCGTCGCGCCCGGCTTTATCGATACCGATATGACCAAGGTGTTGCCGGAAGCGCAGCGCGAATCGCTGATGAGCAAGATCCCGCTCGGCCGTCTCGGCGCGCCGGAAGAGATCGCTTCCGTTGTCGCATTTTTGGCCAGCGACGCCGGTGGTTACGTGACGGGAGAGACCATTCACGTCAACGGCGGCATGTATATGGCGTGACATTTTTTTGCAAAAATGTCCTCTAACTGATTGATTTAAAAGGCATTTATATTCAAGCTTGCGGTGCTGAAAGGCTGCGCATTACATCCCGAAAAAGTTGGGGTACAATGCCGCCTCGCATTAACCAGAAGCTGTGTGAGCCGGTCGTTATCTCCGCAACTTGATGCGGCGCAATAACAATAACGACTACAACAGATTTTTATCCACTAGGAGTTAAATTGAATCATGAGCAGCATTGAAGAGCGCGTTAAAAAGATCGTTGCTGAACAACTGGGCGTAAAGGAAGAAGACGTAAAGCCTGAAGCCTCTTTTGTTGAAGATCTGGGCGCTGACTCCCTCGACACAGTTGAGTTGGTAATGGCTCTGGAAGAGGAATTCGAGACCGAAATCCCCGATGAGGAAGCCGAAAAAATTACTACTGTTCAGCTGGCCATCGATTACATCAAGGAAAACCTTGGTTAATTCCCGCTGGGTAGTTTAGGGGCCCGATAGCCGTCAGCCGTCGGGAACCGAGTGTATTGTGAGAGCCGTTCTATGTTGCATAGTACGGCTCTCCTTTTATTAGCACCGAGAAATAGTGACTGCCGCATTCGAGTCCGTTCGAGAGCCCCAAAAGGGCACTGCCGGCAGTTCCTTTGTGAATTTCGGGGGAACGAACGTGTCGCGTAGAAGAGTTGTCGTAACCGGAATGGGCATGGTGAGTCCGCTGGGCAATACCCTGGACGAGACCTGGACTGCCATCCTCGCGGGCACCAGTGGTGCCGCGCCGATCGAAACTTTCGATGTTTCGGCATTTTCCACCCGCTTTGCGGCCACAGTGAAAAATTTCGATCCGACGCCCTATATTCCGGAAAAAGAAGCGCGCAAGATGGACGTGTTTCTGCAGTACGGCCTGGCGGCGGCAATCCAGGCCATGGAGGACAGCGGCCTAGAGGTCAGCGAGGCGGACGCGCCGCGTATCGGCGCCTGTATCGGCTCCGGCATGGGCGGTATTCAGGCGATTGAAAACAACGCGATGCTGATTGCGGAAAAGGGGCCGCGGCGCGTATCCCCCTTCTTCGTGCCGGGTGCCATCATCAATATGGTGGCCGGTAACCTGTCGATCAAATACGGCATGAAAGGGCCGAACCTCTCCACCACCACCGCCTGTACCACCGGCACCCACGCCATCGGTCTCGGCATGCGCGCTATCCAGTACGGCGACGCGGACGTGATGGTCTGCGGCGGCGCCGAGATGGTCACCACGCCGGTCGGCCTGGGTGGCTTCTGCGCGGCGCGCGCCCTGTCCACCCGCAACGACGACCCGCAGGCGGCCAGCCGCCCCTGGGATGTGGACCGCGACGGCTTCGTGCTCGGGGAGGGCGCCGGTATACTGGTGCTCGAGGAGTACGAGCGGGCCGTGGCGCGCGGCGCCAGGATCTATGCGGAGCTCGCCGGCTTCGGCATGAGCGGCGACGCCCACCACATGACTTCACCGCCGGACGACGGCGCCGGCGCGGCCCTGTCGATGCGGAATGCGCTGAACGACGCCGGCCTGGCGGCGGACGGTGTCCAGTACATCAATGCGCACGGCACCTCCACGCCGCTCGGAGACAAGGCGGAGATCAAGGCGGTGCGCTCTGTGTTTGGCGCCGCCTGCGACAAGCTGGCCGTCAGCTCGACCAAATCCATGACCGGCCACCTGCTCGGCGCCGCCGGCGCCGTCGAGGCCATTTTCTCGGTGCTGTCGCTGCGCGACCAGGTGGCGCCGCCGACCATCAACCTCGACAACCCCGACGAGGCCTGCGGCGGTATCAATCTGGTTCCGCTGGAGGCCCAGGAGCTGGCCATCGATGCCGCGCTGTCCAACTCCTTCGGTTTCGGCGGCACCAACGGCTCGCTGATCTTCCGGCGCGTTTGATCCGCTGCGCCCGCGCCCTCAGCGGCGCGGGCGCCTTTCATTCCGGGGAATCATGTCTCAGCTCCCGCAATTCTTCCGGCGCGGCGCGGCCGCGACCGGGCTTCCCTCCGACCAGGATTTTACCGACGGTCTGCTCGAGACGATGCGCTGTCAGCGCGGCCGCGTCTCCCTCTGGCCCCTGCACCGGGCGCGGCTGCTGCGCTGTGGCGATGTGGCCCCGGCACTGTTGCGCGAGATGGACGAAACCCTGCACAGAGTCGCCGCGATTTGCCCGCAGGAGCCGTCCAAGCTGCGCCTGCGCTGGGGCTGGATTGACGGTCGCCAGTACTGGGATCTCAGTGTAACAGCGCTGGATGCGGCGCCTGAACTGGCGGCGGGCGCGCGCCTGTTTCCGTGTCGCACGCGGCTGCGGATTTCCGATTCTGCCAACCCGGGCTGCAAATCGCTGCGGCGCACAGGATATAATCGCGCCAGTGCCGAGTTGCCGGCCGGCGAGGTCTGTGAGGGCCTGATGCTGGACGGCGCGGGGCGGGTGATCGAATCCCTGCGCTGCAACCTGCTCGCCCGCTTCGGCGCGACCTGGGTCACGCCGGATCTGCGCCGCTGCGGCGTGCGCGGTGTGATGCGGGAGTGGCTCGCCAGTCACCTTGCGCTCGAACAGGTGGATATGGATCTGGCGAGGCTGTGCGAGGCGGAAGAAGTGGCGCTGTGCAATAGTGTGCGCGGCCTGGTGCCGGTGCGGGAACTGATCGGCTACAGGCGCTGGCCCGCGAGGCCCGAGGTGCGCAGACTGCAGCAGTTAATAGCGGAAGAATTGTGGTGAAACAAAAGCGGGCAACCCCCCGAAAAGGTATCTGGCGCTATGTCCTCGGCGGTTTCCTGCTGTTGGCACTGGCCGCGGCAGCGAGCCTGTGGGCGTTTCAGTCCGCCCTGGTGCAGCCGCTGGCGGTCGACGAGGACGGCCTGCGCTTCGAGGTCGCCAGCGGCAGCAATCTGTCGCGGGCACTGCGGGACCTGGAGCAACGCGGCGTCCTGAAGTGGCGCCGGCTGGTGCTGGCCTATGCCTACTGGCAGGGCAAGACCAGTATCCACGCGGGCGAATACCTGTTGCCCCGGGGCAGCAACGCGATGGATCTGGTCGCGCGCCTGCATCGCGGCGACGTGACCCGCTACCGCCTCACCCTGGTGGAGGGCTGGACCTTCCGCCAGGCGCTGGAACAGGTGCGCGCGGGGCGCAATATCGTCAAGTCGGAAGCCGGCAGCAGCGTCGAGAGTGCCGCCCGCGCACTGGGTATCGAAGGCGGCAACGCCGAGGGTTGGATCTTCCCCGACACCTACATCTACCGCTCCGGCACCACGGATATCGAACTGCTGCGCCAGGCGCACCAGCGCATGCAACAGGTGTTGAACGAAGAGTGGCAGTCCCGCGACGAGGCGCTGCCCTACGACTCCCCCTACGAGGCCCTGATTATGGCCTCGCTGATCGAAAAGGAAACCGGCGAGCCGTCGGAGCGCAGCGAGATAGCGGGTGTGTTCGTGCGGCGCCTGAACAAAGGAATGCGGCTGCAGACGGATCCGACCGTCATCTACGGCCTCGGTGACGCCTTCGACGGCAACCTGACCCGCGCGCACCTGCGCCAACCCACGCCCTACAACACCTATGTGATCAACGGCCTGCCGCCCACGCCCATTGCGCTACCGGGGCGGGAGGCGATCCGCGCGGCGCTGAACCCCAAGCCGGGCAACAGCCTCTATTTTGTCGGCAAGGGGGACGGCTCCCACCACTTCTCCGCCACCCTGGCGGAGCACAACCGGGCGGTGCGCGAATACCAGCTGAAACGGCGCGCCGACTACCGCTCCAGCCCGGCAAAAGGAGACTGACGTGCAGCGCGGCAGATTTATCGTCCTGGAGGGCGGCGAGGGGGTCGGAAAGTCCACCAACCTGCAGTTCGTGACCGACTGGCTGCGCGCGCGGGAGATCCCCTTCATACAGACCCGCGAGCCCGGCGGCACGCCGCTGGCCGAGGAGCTGCGCGAAATGCTGCTGCGCAAGCGCGAGGAGGCGGTGGACCCGACCGCGGAACTGCTGATGGTCTTCGCTGCCCGGGCCCAGCACCTGGCCCAAGTGATAGTGCCGGCACTCGAGCGCGGCGACTGGGTCGTCTGCGACCGTTTCACCGACGCCACCTACGCCTACCAGGGCGGCGGCCGCCAGTTGGATAGGGCACTGATCGCGCAGTTGGAGCAGACGGTGCAAGGGGACCTGCGCCCGGACAGGGTGCTGCTGCTGGATCTGGACCCGCAGACCGGCCTCGAGCGCGCCGCCAACACCGGCGCCGCGGACCGCTTCGAGAGCGAGCAGCTGGCGTTCTTTGAGCGCGTGCGCGCCGCCTACCGCGAACGCGCGGAGGCGGCCCCCGAACGCTATGCGGTGATCGACGCCGGCCGACCGCTGCAGCAGGTGCAGCGGCAGCTGCAAGCGGAGCTGGAAAAACTCATCCCGTAGGAGCGGCCGTTGGCCGCGATCGGACTACGAAGCGCTACCCTACGTCGATCGCGGCCAACGGCCGCTCCTACAAACACATAGAAAGATCGAAGCTTGTGTCCGAAACAGCCGAAACACCAACCATCCCGTCACCGCTGCCCTGGCAGGCGCAACAGTGGCAGCGCCTCGGTGCCCAGTGGCGAGCCGGCCGCTGCCCGCACGCGCTGCTGCTCGCCGGCCAGGCGGGATTGGGCAAGCGGCGTTTTGCCGAGGCTTTTGCCGCGCTGGTGCTGTGCGAACAGCCCCGGGATGGACTCGCCTGTGGCGGCTGTCGCGGCTGCCAGTTGTGGCAGGCGGGCTCGCACCCGGACTTCCTGCGGGTGGAGCCGGAAAAGCCCGGTGGGCCGCTCAAGGTGGAGCAGATTCGCCAGCTGGGTGGTTTCGTCGGTCGTACCAGTGGGCGCGAGGGGGCGCGGGTGGTGTGGCTGGCGCCGGCGGAGGCGATGAACGTCAACGCGGCCAACGCACTGCTGAAGAATCTGGAGGAGCCGGCGGCGTCGGTCTTTTTCCTGCTGATTACCGATTCCCCCTCGGGCCTTTTGCCCACGATTCGCAGCCGTTGCCAGGCGGTGCCTTTCCCGACGCCGGGTGAGGAGGCGGCGCTGCGCTGGCTGCAGGAGGGCGGGCTCGACGGCCAGGCGGCGCGACGCGCATTGGCGCTGTCCGGCGGTGCGCCGCTGTTGGCACTGGCGCTGGCGGAGCCGGAATTTCTGGAGGCCCGCGAACAGTTCCTCGCCGATCTGAGCGCGCTGGCCCAGGGCAGCGCCAGTGCCGTTGCCCTGGCCGGGCGCTGGGAGAATCCGCCGGAAGGTGTGGAATTGAGCCAGCTGCTGCAGTTCTGGCAGCAGTGGCTGGCGCAGATGCTGCGCGCGCGCAGCTGCGACCTGACCGCTGAAGGGGAGGTGATGGCCCTGCTGCAGCGGCTGCCAGGCACGGGGGCGGAGAGCCTGCGCCCGCTGTTCGGTTTCTACGACCAGCTGCTGCAGGCGCGCCAGGCGCTGACCTGTGGCGCCAACCCGAACAAGCGCCTGCTACTGGAAGAACTGATGATCCGGTGGGCAAAACTGTACGTTTAGCGAGCACTGCTCGCTGTACAGTTTTGCGACCGGCCATGGATGGCCGGGCCGGGCGGGGCTCCAGGGACGGCTGCTCGCGATCAATCGCCTGTGTGGTACTGCTCGCTGTACAGTTTTGCGACCGGCCATGGATGGCCGGGCCGGGCGGGGCTCCAGGGACGGCTGCTCGCGATCAATCGCCTGTGTGGCACCGCCCGCTGTACAGTTTTGCGACCGGCCATGGATGGCCGGGCCGGGCGGGGCTCCAGGGACGGCTGCTCGCGATCAATCGCCTGTGTGGCACCGCCTGCTGTACAGTTTTGCGACCGGCCATGGGCCGATGGCGCCGTGAATACATCCCTGTAGGCTTGTCTGCTAGGAACTACCGGCAGCAGGGCCTTCGCTTCGGGCCCCGGTACTCTTTGCCGAGCCCCGGAATTCTGGACACAACCGGTACGCTCAGATAAGTTACCGTCAAATCAAGAACAACGAGGTCCGGCATGAAAGCCATGGGGGGCGGTGCCCGCAACGGCATCCTTTCACTGAAGATCCAGGACAAGTCCGTGCTCTACGCGGCCTATATGCCGTTCGTAAAGAACGGCGGCCTGTTTATCAGCACCGACAAGTCCTACAACCTGGGGGACGAAGTGTTCCTGCTGTTGAGCCTGATGGACGAACCGGAAAAGGTGCCGGTGGCCGGCAAGGTGGTGTGGATCACCCCGAGCGGTGCCCAGGGCAACCGCACGCCGGGTATCGGCGTGCAGTTCAGTGACAAGGACAATATCGCCCAGAACAAGATCGAAACCTACCTGGCGGGTTCACTCGAATCCAGCCGGCCCACCCACACGCTGTAATTGTTCATGCTCGTAGACAGCCACTGTCATCTCGACAGACTCAAACTGGATCAATTCGATGGTGACCTGGACGGGGTGCTGGAACTGGCCCGCAGCCGCGGCGTGGGTAAGTTCCTGTGCGTCGGTATCAGCCTGGAAAACGTCGACCGGGTAGTGGCGCTGGCGGGCCGCTACGACGACGTGGTCTGCTCCGTGGGCGTGCACCCGCTGGATGTGGATTCCGGTCTCGCCGATGTCGACAAGCTGCTGGAGCTGGCGCAGAGGCCCAAGGTAGTGGCCCTCGGCGAAACCGGCCTCGACTACTACTACAGCACCGAGACGAAGGAAGTCCAGCAGCAGAGCTTCGCCGCCCACCTGCAGGCCGCCGGCCGCGCCGGGCTGCCGGTCATAGTCCACACCCGCGACGCCCGCGAGGACACCATCGAGCTGATCCGCGAGCACGGCAGCCTGGAACACGCCGGCGTACTGCACTGCTTTACCGAGAGCTGGGACATGGCCAGGGCGGCGCTGGATCTCAATTACTACATTTCCCTGTCCGGTATTGTGACCTTCAAAAATGCCGAGGAACTGCGCGATGTCGCGCGCAAGCTGCCGCTGGACCGATTGCTGGTGGAGACGGATTCTCCCTACCTGGCACCGGTGCCCTACCGCGGCAAGCCGAATATTCCGGCCTATGTGCGCGAGGTCGCGGAGTTTATCGCCGAACTGCGCGGCATGCCGTTCGAGCAGCTGGCCGAGATCACCACCGAGAATTTCTACCGATTATTCCCCCGGGCCGCCTGAGCCCGGCAACTGGATTCAAACCCGATGATGAAACAGCAATTGCAGACCATGCTGGCGCTGCAGGACGAGATCAATACGCTGGTCAACGACAGCTGGCGCGCACAGAATTTTGCCTGGTACCGGGCCATCTGGGTCGAGAGCGCCGAGCTGCTGGACCACTACGGCTGGAAGTGGTGGAAAAAGCAGGAGCCGGACATGGACCAGGTCAAACTGGAACTGGTGGATATCTGGCACTTCGGCCTCAGCCTGGAGCTGCAACAGGGCGGTCCCGAGCAGGTGGCGCTACAGATGTTGGAGGAGCTGGGGGCAGGGCAGCGGACTCCGGGCGATTTCCGCGCGGACCTGGAGACCTTCACCCTGAACACCCTGGCCAGCAAGCAGTTCGATCTGCTCGGCTTTGCCCAGCTGATGGCCGATGTGGGAATGTCTTTCGACGAGCTCTACCAGCGCTATGTGGGCAAGAATGTGCTCAACCGCTTCCGCCAGGACAACGGCTACAAGGACGGCAGCTACGTCAAGAACTGGGGCGGGCGCGAGGACAACGAGCACCTGGCCGAGATCAGCACGCAGTTGGACACTGCTTCGCCAGATTACAGCGAGCAGCTCTACAAGGCGCTCGACAGCCGCTATCGCGAAGTCGCCACTGCCTGATCGGCATCTGTGTATCGCTCAATAATTGCGCAGACCTCATCCTACGACTCAGGTCTGGAATATCGCCGGGCGAGATGAAATTTGCTCGCAAGTCTCTATAATGCGGGCCGCTTACAAACGAGGGAGAACTATCGTGAAAGCACCTGTTCGTGTTGCTGTTACCGGCGCCGCCGGTCAGATCAGCTATTCGCTGCTGTTCCGTATCGCCTCCGGCGAGATGCTGGGTAAAGATCAACCGGTTATCCTGCAGCTGCTGGAAATCACCCCGGCCCTGGAAGCGCTGAAGGGCGTGGCCATGGAGCTCGAGGACTGCGCCTTCCCGCTGCTGGCGGGCATTGTCCAGACCGACGACGCCACCGTGGCCTTCAAGGATGCCGATTACGCACTGCTGGTAGGTGCGCGTCCGCGCGGACCGGGCATGGAGCGCAAGGACCTGCTGGAGGCCAACGCCGCCATCTTCTCCGCCCAGGGCAAGGCGCTGAACGATGTCGCCTCGCGTAACGTGAAAGTGCTGGTGGTCGGCAACCCGGCCAACACCAACGCGCTGATCGCCCAGCGCAACGCGCCGGATCTGGACCCGCGCAACTTCACCGCCATGACCCGCCTGGACCACAACCGCGCCCTGTCACAGCTGGCCAATAAGACCGGCGCCAGCGTCAACGACATCACCCATATGACCATCTGGGGCAACCACTCCTCCACCCAGTACCCGGATCTGCACCAGGCCAAAGTGGCCGGCGAATCCGCGATGGAGAAAGTCGACCAGGACTGGTACGAGAACGACTTTATTCCGACGGTACAGCAGCGCGGTGCCGCCATCATCAAGGCCCGCGGCGCTTCGTCAGCAGCCTCCGCCGCCAACGCCGCCATCGACCATATGCGCGACTGGGCCCTGGGCACCGCCGAGGGTGACTGGACCAGCATGGCCGTCTACAGCGATGGTTCCTACGGTATCCAGGAAGGTCTGATCTACTCCTTCCCCTGCACCTGCAAAAACGGCGACTGGGAAATTGTCCAGGGTGTCGACATCAACGATTTCTCCCGCGAGAAGATGACTGCCACCGAGCAGGAACTGGCGGAAGAGCGCGACGCAGTGGCACACCTGCTGCCGTAAAAATCGCGCGCCGCGCTGCGGCCTGCCGATGGAAAAAACCCGCATTTCGATGCGGGTTTTTTGTTGGTGAATTTCCGGCAGTTTTTGTGACGCGCCTCTCGGAAATGTCGACGGCTAGGTGAGTTTGTCTCAACAAAAAATTAAAATTTTCGGCTAATTGAGGTTTGCCACAAAAACGGCTTGGAATTTTCTGACGACAGGGAAAGCGGTTTGTCATCTCGCCAGTTGGCCAGGTTTTTCTGGCAGTTTGTGATCACTATAGTGCTCTGCGGGTTTCAGTCGGCCCGGGCGCAGGATCTGACGGAGGCCGAGCGCCAGTTGCGGTTGCAGCAGGAGCGGCTGGAGGCTTTTCGCCGCGAGCAGCGGGAACAACAGAGGCACAGAAGGGCACAGGACCGATTGCAGTTGCCGCCGGAAGAGCGCTATCGCGCGGAGTCCGGAGAGCGGCACTGCTTCCCCATTTCCTCCCTCGAAGTCCACGGCGGCGGAGACCTGCTGCCGGAGAAAAAACAGCAGGAACTGAGCCGCGACTTCTTCGGCTATTGCGTGGGTGTCGACCAGATCAGACAGCTGGTGGAGAGTTTCACCCGCTATTTTTTCGATCGCGGCTATGTCACAACGCGTGTCTATTTGCCGCAGCAGGACCTGAGCGGCGGGACCCTGCGCCTGGAAGTGGTGCCCGGCACCGTGGAGTCCCTGCAATTTTCCGAGCCCCAAAGCAACCGCCACCTGAGCCTCTCCGCGGCCATGCCGCTGGCGGAGGGTGCGTTGTTCAATCTCCGCGCGCTGGAGCAGGGGCTGGACCAGCTCAATCGCCTCGCTTCCAACAACGCCAGCGTAAAACTGGCGCCCGGGGAAAAACCGGGAGCCAGCCGCGTACTGATCGACAACCGGCCGACCCGGCGCTACCGGGCTGCGATCGGCTATGACAACAGCGGCGAAGAGTCCACCGGTGAAACCCAGCGCAATCTGCTGCTGGAATGGGACAGCCCCCTGGGACTGAACGACTACAGCTACCTGTATTACCAGGGCGACACCGAGGACACGGCCGACGGCCTGGGCAGCGAGAGCGCCAGCCTGCACTACAGCCTTCCTTTCCGCTACTGGACCTATTCGCTGGATCTGAGCCGCTCGGAATACCTGTCCACCGTGGCCGGTTTTCTGACCAGTTTCGAATCCTCCGGCGTCTCCCAGTCGCTGCGCACCTCCGCCGAGCGGCTGGTGTACCGGGATCAGCAGAACAAGCTCGGCCTGCAGCTGGGCCTGGCGCGCAAGAAAAGCCGCAACTTTATCGAGGGTGTCCTGCTGGAAACCTCCAGCCGCACTCTGTCGGTGGCTTCACTCGGCGGCAGCTGGCAGTGGTACGGCGAGGGCGGCAGCTCCACCTTTGCGGAACTCGGTTACCACCGCGGCCTGAGAGCGTTCGGAGCCCTGGAAGACGGGCAGGGCAGTGGTGCGCCGCGGGCGCAGTTCGACAAGTACACCCTGAACTTCAATTACCGCACCGGCTTTACCGGTTTGGGACGCAACTGGTACTGGCGCAGCGGGCTGCGGGGTCAGTACAGCCCCGACCCTCTGTACAGCAGCGAGCAGTTCACTATCGGTACCGGAAGCGCGGTGCGCGGCTACAAGGGGCTGGGTTTGAGCGGCGACAGCGGTGTTGTCACCACCCAGGAACTGAGCGGCCATTTCCCGATAGCCTCGGGTTGGCTCTCCGGCACCGGAGTCCGCGCCGCCCTGGGGCTGGAAGCGGGGGAGGTAGCCCTGCCGGAGCGGGGCAAGCAGTCGCTGAAGAGCTGGTACGGGAGCCTTTTATGGAGCGGCCGGCGCTTCCGCCTGAATCTGACCTACGCCGAGCCGCTGGCGGCTCCCAGGGCGCTGGATGTCCCCGGCCAGGCGGTGTACGGCGCCTTCAACTGGACCTTCTGAGCCGGCGGCCCGCCATCTTTCTCGACAAGAAACAGAAGACGAAATGCATAACAGGGAAATCAGAATGCATCGCCAAGCCGCTGATCGCGAAAATGCCGGCAAGCCGCTTTCCACCGGCATGCGCGCTATAGCGTTTTTGCTCTGCCTGCAACTGGCGCTGCCCGCGCACCTGCTGGCCGAAGTCGTGGTGGACAAAGGTGCTGAAAAGGGCAAACAGGCCCAGGTGGAGCACGCGGCCAACGGAGTGGAACTGGTCAATATTGCCGCCGCCAACGAGCGCGGGGTATCCCACAACAAGTACGAGAAGTTCAATGTCGACAGCAGCGGACTCATCCTCAACAACAGTGCGGAGGTCCACCAGTCGCAGCTAGGCGGCTATATCGCCGGCAATGAAAACCTGCAGAGTAGCGGCAGTGCGTCGCTGATCCTGAATGAGGTCACCCGGGCCAACCGCTCCAGCCTGGGCGGCGCCATCGAAATCTCCGGGCAGGCCGCGGAGCTGGTCATCGCCAACCCCTACGGTATCACCTGTGCCGGCTGCGGCTTTATCAATACGCCGCGCGCAACCCTGACCAGCGGCGTGCCGCGCATGAGCGACGGCAGTCTGGTGGGATTCGATGTCCGCGCCGGTGACGTGACCCTCTCGGGGCCGGGGCTCGATGCCAGGGGCCTGGGCAACCTGGATATCTGGGCCCGCCGGATTGAACTCGCGGCGCCCCTGCTGGCTTCGGAACTCAGCCTGATCGCCGGCATCAACCGCATCGACTACGCCGACCGGCAGGTGTCGCTGCTGTCGGCCGCCGGCGACAAACCGGAGCTGGCGATAGACGCCAGCGCCCTCGGCGCCATCCAGGCCAACCGCATCTTTATGCTGGCGACAGAGCAGGGCGTGGGCGTGCGCTCCCGCGCGGATATGCGCAGTGCCGGCGACTTCACACTCACCGCCGACGGACGCATTGAGCTGAACTCCGTCGCCGCAGCCGGCAGCGCTGTGGCCGAGAGCAGCGCGCAGCTGTCCGTCGAGAAGCAGTTCTACGGCAGCGAGGTTTCCCTCGCGGCCGCCAGTGTCGCCAACAGCGGCCTGATCGCCGCCGAATCCGCGCTCGCCCTGAGTGGTGGCCAGCTGCAAAACGGCGGCGACCTGGTAGCGGGCCTGGACGCACAGGGCAATCTGACCGGTGGGGGCAGCATCGGCATCGACCTCTCCGGCGATCTCGACAACCAGGGCCTGATCGGCGCCGACCAGCTGCAAATACACAGCGGCGCGGCGATCAGGAACCTCGGCGGAGAGATGCAGGCAAACCGGTCGCTGTGGTTGAGCGGTGCCAGCCTAGACAACAGCGGTGGTGCTATCTATGCCCTCGGCGGCGACCTGGCCCAATTCAGTTTCGATCGGCTCGACAACAGCGACGGCGTTATCCAGTCGCACAGCCGCCACCTGTCGATTGCCCCGGGAAGCGCACTGGACAACAGCGGCGGCAGGCTTCTGCAGTTTGGCAGCGAAGACCTGACACTCGATTTCGACAGCATTGCGAACAACGGGGGGCTGATCCAGTCCGCCGGCGCGCTTAAGCTGCAAGCGCAGAGCCTGGATAACGGCAGTGGCCTGATCAGCGCACTGGGCGGCGCCGAGACGGCTCTTGCGCTGGGTGCGCTGCACAATGGCGACGGCCTTATCCAGTCCGCCAGCGGCGGCCTTTCCCTGTCAGTACAGGGGGACGCCGACAACAGTGGCGGCCGCCTGCTGCACGCCGGTGAAGGCACTGCGAGGCTGGATATTTCCGCAAGGCTGGACAACAGCGGGGGCGCAATTCAGTCAGAGGGGGCGCAGTTGCTGATCACCACCGGTGGCGACCTGGTGAACAGCGGCGGCCTGATCAAACACCTCGGCGGCGACAAGCTCGGCCTGCAGAGCGGCGGTGCGCTGCACAGCGACGAGGGGGAAATCATCGCCGCCCGCAGGGCGGAAATCAGCGCGCGGGAACTCTCCCATACTGGCGGCCTGGTATCCGCCGACGCCGTGGACATCGAACTGGAGGCTTCGCTGGACAACCGGCGCGGCACCATCGACAGCGACCGCCTGACGATCACCGCCGAGGCGTTGGACAACCGCGGCGGAACCCTGCGCGCGGTCAGTGATGCGGACGAGGCGCTCGCCCTGCGGCTCACCAGTATGGATAACCGTGCCGGCGGCGTGGTTGAAACCGCGGCGCGCAACTGGTCTTTCGCGTTGGAGCGCCTCGACAACACCGGCGGCGAACTGCGCCACGCCGGCAGCGGCCGTTTCGAGCTGACGGTCCTCGATCAGCTGATCAATGCTGGCAAGCTGCGCTCCAACGGCAGTATTGCCATCGACAGTGAAAATTTTATCAACAGCGACCTGTCCCTGGTGGGACAGCTGATCGCCGCCGCCGAGCTGCAAATCAGCGCCGGACAGCTGGTAAACCGGGGGGGCGCGATAGAGGCGGGCGCGGGCGCGAACCTCTCCGCGGGCGAATTGGACAACCGCGGGGGCAATATCCGCTCCCTGGGACCGCAGGCATTCAGCCTGCGGGTGGCGGGGCCGCTGAACAACGGCGGAGGCACTATCGCCAGTGCCGCGACCGGCATGTCTGTCGCGGCGGGCGGCGACTACAGCGGCGCGGGCGGCGCCCTGCTGCACGCGGGCACCGGCACGCTTACCCTGTCGGCGGCCTCGGTGGACAACAGCGCGGGCGAGATCGCCGCTAACGGCGCTCTGGTGCTGGAGGCCCTTGCCGGTGGAGTAGAAAACAGCGGAGGGGAAATATCCGCGGTCAACGGCCTCTCCCTCGGGGCCGCGGGCGCGCTGCGCAACGGCGCAGGCCGTTTGGAAACCGGCGGCGACCTCGCCCTGGAAAGCGCTTCGCTCGACAACCGCGGCGGTTCCATTGTCGGCACCGGTGGCAGTTTCGATCTGGCGAGCCGCGGGGATATCGACAACAGCGGCGGCGGCCGCATTGCCGCGGCGGCGGACAGTGCCGCCATAGAGGCGGCGGGCAACCTGAACAATGCGGGCGGCAGCATCAGCCACGCGGGCGGCGGCGCGCTGAGCCTGTCGGCGCTGCTGCTGGACAACAGCGGCGGCCTGGTCGGCAGCAACGGCAGCCTGGGCATCAGCAGCGCCGGCAATGCCGTGGACAACGGCGGCGGCTCGCTGCTGGCGGCAGGCGGTCTCTCCGTGAACGCCGCGGGCCTCGATAACCGCGGCGGCTATATCGAACAGGGTTCCGGTCTGCTCGAGCTGTTGCTCGGCGGCGCACTGCGAAACGGCAATCAGGGCAGGATCTTTGCCGACAAGGCCAATATTGCCGCGACATCGGTCGAAGGTGTCGGCGGCCTGGTGCAGGGCCGGCAATCGGTGGCGTTGAAGCTCGACAGTGCCGCCCTGGACAGGCTCGGGGATATCCGCGCCGGCCAGTCGATCACCATCGACAGCCGGGGCCACATCACCCAGGCAGCGGGAAAAAGCTTCGCCACCGATGCAAACCTGGTGTTGAAGGCGACCGGTAATCTGGACAACCGCGGCAGTATTTCCAGCAAGGCCAGCCTCACCGTCGATGCCAGGCGCGTCGAAAACCGTTCCGGCGCCGAGATCAGCGGCGGCGAACTGAATCTCACCTCGGACACCGCGCTCGTCAACAGCGGCCGTATCGGCGCGGCCGGCAATGCGGTCCTGACGGGCAGCGCCCTCGACAACGGGGGCAAGGCCAGCATCGCCTCCGGCGGCGACCTCACGCTCTTCCTGAGCGACCTGATCGGCAACGACGCGCTGATCTTTGCCGCCGGCAATATGAATCTCTATGCGAACAGGCTGAAGAACAACGGCGGCGATATTTATGCGCTCGGCAATATCCGCATTGCCAAAAACAGCAGCGGTGCCAAGAGCGCCAGCCTGGAGAATATCTCCGGGCTGATCGAAAGTCGCAACGGCGACCTGATCATCGCCAGCGAGGAGATAGTTAACCGGCGCAGCCAGGTACAGATTGAGCGGGACCAGAAGCTTTCCGCCCTGGATTTTGTGCAGGACGAGTTCGACGTTTTCCTGTTCGATCAGGCGCTGCTGGATTGGCGGGTGCCCGGCTGGGGGGATGCCAGCCGGCGCCGCTGGACAGAATACTGGATAGATCTGCATATCAGGCGCCTGAACCAGCTGCCCGGCGGCAATATTCCAGATCACGTTGCCAACCATATCAAAAACGTGCTCGGGAACGTGGCGGCAGAGTTCCGGGATGAGAACGATCAGCTGGTCCAGGCCAGCCTCGACCTGGCGGTTGTCTCCAATATTCTCAAACGGGAAATGGAGATGCTCGAACAGCTGATGCCGGCCAAGGTCGCAGCCAGCCGCGCCGCGCTTGAGGCACAACTCGCAGGTGTCAAACCCGGCTTCAGCGTAGTCGATTTTCGAGTCGACCCCATTTGGGATTGGGCCAACGACCGGGACCGGATAGTCCGTATCGTCCAGAACTATACGGGGGACGACACCTATCGCGAGCAGCTGGCCGCGGCCGGCCCCGACGCGAGGATGATGGCGGGCCGCGATATCGCCATCAACGGCGGCGATATCCGCAACGAATACGGCACCATCAGCGCTGCCAACAATATCCGCATCAGCGGCAACCGGCTGGAGAATATCGGCCGCGATCTGCAGCTGAGCCGGAAAATCAGCACGACGGTTTACCGCTACCACAACGGCGACTACCAGGCCGGCGAGGACGAGCACCGCACGGATCTGGTTACCGAGACCATCGGCCACGTCCCCGCCAATATCCACGCCGGCGGCAGTGTCGTTATCAGCGTCAAAAACACGATCGACAACAGCAGTATCCGCAGCAGCCAGAATTACAACAGCGGCACCGGGCTGACCGGTGACACCAGCACCCGCGGCAAGGGCCTCGCCGATCACGACGCGCAAAGCGGCGGGCAGAAGGCGACAACCGGCAAGCTGGGCACCGAAGGTCCGGGCGCAGGCGGCGGCACCCTTGCCATAGGCGCGCGCGACGACAGCAACGGCAGGCTGATCGCCGAAGCCGGCGCGGCGGCGCTGGACCCGCTGGCGGTGCAGGGTTTCGAGCTGCCGGACGGCGGCCTCTTCGTGCAGAACCTGGAAGCCGGCAGCCCCTACCTGGTCGAGACCAATCCGGCCCTGACCGACTACGGCAACTTTATCGGCTCGGACTACTTCCTAGACCAGCTGGGCCTGGATGCCGAGGCCCTGCCCAAGCGCCTGGGCGACGCCTTCTACGAGAACCAGATACTGCGGGACAGCATCTTCCAGGCCACCGGCCAGCGCTTCCTGCACCCGGGCCTCGCCAGCGACTACGACCAGTTCAAATGGCTGATGGACAACGCCCTGGCCGCGCAGCGAGACCTGGACCTGTCCGTGGGCGTGGCGCTCAACAGCGAGCAGATAGCGCTGCTGCAGCAGGATATCGTCTGGCTGGTGGAAACCCGGGTGGCCGGGCAGACGGTACTGGTGCCGGTGATTTACCTGGCCGATATCGACAACCGCCAGCTGCGCGAGAACGGCGCCCTGATCAGCGGCGGCAGCCTGCAGCTGACGGGGGCGGATGTCCGCAACAGCGGCGGCCTCCGCAGCGAGGGCAGGCTGGCGCTCTTCTCCGAGGGCTCGATCCTCAACGAGGACGGTGACCTGGTTGCCGGCGGCGACCTGCTGGCACAGGCCGGCGGCGATATCCGCAACCTGAGCGGGCGCATCCGCGGCGACAGTGTAATGCTCGGCGCCGGCGGCGGCATCCTCAGCGAGACATTGACCCGCGAGCTGCAGTACAGCAGCAATGCCCGCGGCACCCAACTGCAATCCAGCAACACCGCCGTTGGCAATATCGCCAGCATCGACGCCACCGGCGGCAAACTGGTGATGCAGGCCGGCGAGGATATGCGCCTGATCGCCAGCCGCCTGAGCGCCGCCGGCGACGCCGCGCTGGAAGCGGGCGGCGACCTAGTGCTGGACACCAGGGCCATCGACAACCGCAGTGCCGCCTGGTCCTCGCGGGCGCACAATATCCTCGAATCCAGCGAGCACCTGGCCAGCAGCCTGGAGGCGGGCGGCGGCCTGGCAATGGTCAGCGGCGCCGACACCCGCCTCGCCGGCGCTAAGGTCAGCGCCGCAGGCGATATCGCCCTGCGCGCCGGCGGCGATATTGCGCTGGAATCGGTCACAAACAGCCAGTCCTCCGACTACTACAGCGAGCAGAAGGGCTCCGGTTTCCTGGCCAAGGACACGACCGTCACCGAGCGGCACGCCAGCCAGCAGGTGCTGGGCGCCAGTATCCGTTCCGGCGGCGGCCAGGTATCCGTGGCCGCGGACGGAGACGTGGCCATACTCGGCAGCGGCATCGAGGCCGACAAAGATATCGCCATCAGCGGCGAGGATATCACCGTCGCGGCCAGTGCCTACGAGGAGTCCCACCTCAGCGCGCGGACGGAAGAGGGCGGCTTCAGCAACGAGAGTCTCGGCGAGGCCAGCTACCAGCTGCAACTGGCAACAGCGGAACTGAGCTCTGCCGGCGGCAATATCGCACTGGATGCCGCCAGGAATATCACCATCGCCGCCAGCAACCTGGTGGCCGAGAGCGGCGATATCAACCTCACCGCCGTGGACGACCTGCTGATCGCCGCCGGCGAGGTGATCGAGACCAGCAGCAGCTGGTCCGAAGACTCTGGCTACTTCAGCGGCGGCGATTTCTATTCGTCGGAGCAGCAGGCGCAGGGCACTGAGAAAACCCGGGCCCAGGGCAGCCTGATCAGCGCCGGCGGCAACCTCCATATCGATGCCGGCCGCGCCAGGGTGGTGGGCTCCGACCTGGCCGCCGGCGAGGATATAGTCGCCGAAACCGATATCGGCGATATCGAAATCCTCGCCGCCCGCGAGACCGCTCACACCACTTATAGCGAGGAGACCCAGCGGGTTGGCTTCGGCGACCTGGCCGAGAGCCTCTCCCGGCCCGATGAACTGGTCAAGGCGGAAGACGGCCAGCTCAAGATCAAGCTGGCGGATGCCGACTACCATGCCGCCGACAGCGAGAGCACCCAAGTCAGCCACCGGGGCAGCAGCCTGACCGCCGGCGGCGATATCCGCCTCGACGCCATCGGCGACCTGACCATCGAGGGCTCCCATCTCACCGCCGATGCCGACGGCAGCGGCGCGGGCGATATCGCCCTGGCCGGCGAAAACGTCGCCATAGTGGAAGCCAAGGACAGCCTGCAGACCAAAACCAGCGAGACCAGCGGCAGCGCCGAGCTCAATGTAGTGGTGCAGCACCAGGCCGTCGAAGTCGCCAAGGCCGCCCGGGCCCTGGAGGCCTCCACCGGCAAGCTGAAACAGGCCAAGGAGGACTACCGCAAATACCAGAAGGATCTCAAAAACCTGAAGGACACCCTGGCGCAACTGGAAGCCGACTATCAAAGCGGCCAGCCGGGCGTGACCCAGGGGGATATCGTCGAACTCAAGCAGCTGATCGACGACGCCGAGGGTGACAAGGAGTGGTATCAGGCCGGCATTGCCGCCGCTGCCGCGGACGTGGCCTCAAAGACCACCGCACTGATGCAACAGAGCGTGGCCGCCGCCCAGAGCAGCGGCACCTACGGCTTCAACGCCGGCGTGCAGCTGGATATCGACGCCGCAAAAACCGATACCGAGACCTACCAGACCAGCTCCGTTGCCAGCAGCCTCAGCGGCAGTAATATCGCCATCAGAACCGGCGGCGACAGCGGCGACGGCAGCACCCTGATCCGCGGCAGCCAGCTGCAGGCGGACGACACCATCGCGATAGACACCGGCGACCTGAGCATTCAGGCCAGCGTGGATACCGCAAGCCAACGCACCCAGACGGAACACGGCCACCTCAGCGTGCAGCAGACCGTCTACGGCGCCGCCGGCGGCCCGTCTGTCAGCGGCAGTCTGGACCGCAGCCAGAGCCGCGACCGCCAGACCAGCTACAACAACAGCACCCTGACCGCCGACCAGATCACCCTCAACAGCAGTGGCGACACCAGCATCGCCGGCGCCAATGTGCACGCGGACAGCCGGTTGGAAGTGGCCGTCGGCGGCGACCTCACCGTCGAATCCCAGCAGAACCGCGCCAGCGGCAGCAACAACAGCGCCGGGATCAGCGGCGGTGCCGGCCTGGGAGACAGGGGACTGAGCAGCGTCAACGGTGGCGCCAACAGCGCCAGCGGCCGCTACCAGACAAAAGAAACCGTCCTCACCAGCCTCACCTCAGGCGGCGAGGCCAGCTTCGATGTCGGCGGCCACACCCAGGTCACCGGCGCCCTGGTGGCCACCGTAGGCGAAGAGGGCAAGGACCTCGGCAAACTCGAACTCACCACCGGGACCTTCGACTACGTCGACCTGAGCGACACCAACTACGCCAGCCAGCGCAGTGCCGGTATCAGCACCAGCGTCGGCCTCAACGGCGCCAACGAAAACGACCCCAACCTACAACAGGCCAGGGACGCAACCGGCGATAACGACCTGCGCCTGAACACCTCCAACGCCCAGTACAGCAACAACAGCCAGTACAGCAAGGACAAGACCCTGGCCACGGTGGGGCAGGGCACAATCGCGATCAAGGATGAGGAAAACTCCGCAGACCTGGCCGGGCTGAACCGGGATATTGAAAACACCGAGAAAGAACTCTTCGAGGTGGAGCGGCAGGAGGGGAATATCGACGTTACCGTCGATCACCGGTTGTTATCGGAAGGTGGTAGAGCGGAGATTGCCGACGACATCGAGAAAACCAAGGAAGGTGTAAAAGAAGGAATTACCGTCCTGGTGAACGGTGCCGAAACGATCCTCGAAGTCAGCGCAGACCTAGCAAAGGCTGCCGGCCTGATAGAGTACGAGTCCTATACAATGGAGGAGCTCGAGGCCATGGGCTTCGCGCTCCCCGTCCCAAGCTTCAATGGAAAGCAGCGAGCTGAAAGAAGCTGGGAAAGCCTAACGCCGCAACAGCAAGAGGCGATGACGGCGCTCAATGAAATCCAGGAAGCGCTGGAAAAGCTGCCGGAAGGCGATGGTGACTTTGGTAAAATTAACTGGAGCGCCGTTCAGCAGGTGGCCTGGGACGTGAACAGTCCCGACGGCGGGCCAGAAGCTGCCATCGCTTTACTAAGGTACCATATCACTGATAACCCTGCACTGGATCAGGAATTTGCTAACGCGCAAGAGTTGCGAGATGTGGTTGCGCCGTACCTTCGGGTCTCCGAAGAGGAAGCGAGTATCGTTGGCAAGGCGGGGAACATAGCCAGCGGTGGACTGATTACGGTCATTGGTAGGGCCGGCGCCAAGGCTGCGGTTGATGCGGCGCCAGTCGCTAAGGAAACTGAGGATACCTCGAAAGGTTCACTCTTCTTTAAGGGCAAAGAAGAGCCTAAAAAAACAGAAAGTAGAAAAGAAAATGGCCAAAAGAAATCTTCAAGTCAGTCGAGTGCCTCTCAGGGCGAGGCTGATGATTTTTATCAAACTGCCCCGGATGGCTCCTATGTTTGGCCGGAGAACTTGGGGTTTACTGGTGATCCCAAACCGAACACCTTGGAGAAAGGAACGATACTTGACCGCTATGGGGACAATAATGGCGCCTTTCTTTCGCCCGAGGGTGTCCCTTTCGATCAACGAGCACTTGGCCCTGGTGATGGATCCAGAACGTATCGCAGGTATGAAGTTTTGAAACCTCTACCTGTTTTGGAGGGGAAAATTGCTCCTGCTTTCGGAAAGCCTGGCGGCGGAATTCAGCTATTGCCAAATTTACCTGAGCGAGTAAACATTCAATGGTTAATCGACAACGGTTATCTTAAAGAACTGGATTAGAATTATGTTTGATATTGATAAGATAGCTCAGGAGGTGCGCGATAAAGGAGCGTTAATTGACGCTCCTCGCTCATTACTTGTCGTTCATACTCACCCAAAAGGTGACGGAACCCCTCACGTAGAGATTAAAGGCGGTCATGGTTTCTATGTATCCTCTGAAAGAGGCTATGAAATTTTTAGAAAGCAGGCTGCTGACGAAAACGAGCTTTTGTATTTTATTTTTCGAGATATTATCTCAGCTATGGCAAATGAGTTTGAGATGGAAAACAGGATTGAAGGTCAAGATCCAAGGAGGCTTATTTTTTCCAAGAAGCTAGAACTTTTTGGGAAGATAAGTCAAGAGTGGAAAAGAAGGGAGGAGTTGGAAATTAAAAAAACACTGGATGTTTCCCCCTATGATGACTTGGCATCTGCTAGAGCTGATTATTATAGAGAGTTAAAGAAAAGTGGAATTCCTGATGATGAGATTGATGATATTGTTTACAAGAAATATCCGAGTGGAAAATAATAAAAAAGAGTCTCGTAAAGAATTAAAGAAATTGAAGGGGATGGGTCTATTTTTTACACCAAATTCCTATTTTTGCCGAGTCAATCAATATTCTCAGCAAGCCTGAGAAGATGTTCATTAAAAAACGAATCTATTACGTCCCGTAGAGGGAAAGGGATTATCTATTAAAAGGTAAGCCCCATCCCCTCTGCAGGCGTATCCGAAAAGCGTCCGGGAGCGGATGGAAACCAGCAGCTCCTGGTCCGAGGACTCCGGCTATTTCAGCGGCGGCGATTTCTATTCGTCGGAGCAGCAGGCGCAGGGCACTGAGGAGACCCGGGCCCAGGGCAGCCTGATCAGCGCCGGCGGCAACCTCCATATCGATGCCGGCCGCCACACCCAGGTCACCGGCGCCCTGGTGGCCACCGTAGATGAAGAGGGCAAGGAGCTCGGCAAGCTGGACCTCACCACCGAGACCCTCGACTACGCCGACCTGAGCACCACCAACTACTCCAGCCAGCGCAGCGCCGGTATCAGCACCAGCGTCGGCCTCAACGGCGCCAACCCCGCCGACCCCCGGCTCAGCAGCATGCGCAGGACGCCAGCGGCAACGACGACCTGCGCCTGAACACCTCCAACGCCCAGTACAGCAACAACAGCCAGTACAGCAAGGAGAAGACCCTGGCTACTGTGGGGCAGGGCAGTATCACTATCCGGGATGAGGACAGCGAGAAGAACGGCGATCTGGCAGGGCTGAACCGGGATATTGAAAACACCGAGAAAGAACTCTTCGAGGTGGAGCGGCAGGAGGGGAATATCGATGTTACTGTCGATCACCGGTTGCTGCCTGAAGAGGGGCGGGCGGATATTGCCGATGATATCGAAACGGTCAAGGAGGCTTCCAAAGAGACAGTAACCGTCCTCGTTGCCGGTGTCGAAAAAGGCCTCGAGATAACCGCCGATATCGCCAAGGAACTGGGTCTTGTCGAAGGGGAGACCTACACCCCGGAACAGCTGGAAGCCATGGGCATTGGCGCTCCCTCTCCCCGTCCCCTGGAAGACTTGGAGAGAAAATGGCAAAGCCTGACTCCCGAGCAGCAGGAAGCCATGGCGCTTCTCGGTGAGCTGCAGGAATCTCTGGCTGAGATGGAAGTCACTGGGAACGATATCGGGGAAATCAACTGGGCTGCTGTCCAGAGAATAGCGTGGGACCTGGATAACCCGGAAGGCGGCCCAGTTGCGGCCCTGCAGACTCTGAAGTACCACATCATGGATAATCCCCGGCTGGACGAGGAGTACGACAATGCAGATCAGCTAAGGGATGCGACTGCGTATTACTTCCGTAGAGCGGAAGAGTTTGACAACACCACTGGCATGGCGTCGAACATTGCCAGTGGCGGTTTGATTACGGTCATTGGTAGGGCGGGGGCCAAGGCAACCGCGGAGGTTGCCACTACACCTGCTACCAAGAAGGCACAGGACTCGCTGGATGACGCATCGCGTTGGCTAGATGAGGGGCAGCCAAAAAAGGGAGATGCGACTGAACCTACAGACGCGACAAAGCTCGCTAAGCTCGATAAGCCTACCCAAGAGATGCTGGATGACCCATATCATCCGGATTGGACGAGGTACGATGGCCCTGAGAAGATGGGGGTTGGGGCTGATAGGGTTAAAAATTATGATGTTGCCGAAAACGAGCCAACCCGCTTCATTAATCGTGTCAAGGTTGTTGATCGAAAGACCGGCCAAGTTTTCCAGGGGACCGTTGATCTTGGCCCTACTTTGGAGAGAATAAAAAAAGGTGGTTCTTTTCCACATCGTAACGATGGGTCTACATTCCAGAATCGTGCCGGGGATTTGCCGAAACAGCCTCTCGGCTATTACACGGAATACGTACATCCAACCCCAGGAATTTCAGGTCCTGGGCCTCAGCGAATAGTTGTTGGTAAAGGTGGTGAAATGTACTGCACGCCAGACCATTATAAAACCTTTATTCCGATTAATAAGTGAAGAGGTGACAATGTTGCCGTTCAAGTTTTTTGATAGTCTTCCATCATATGATGCTGCGAAAGTTTTTTATGTTCGTATTGATCCGGGGATTTCCCTCCCGGAAGAGTTGTTGAAAGCGATGTACTATTTACTTTGGTTTCCCGGATATTTTGGTTTCAACTGGGATGCTTTGTATGACTGCCTGAGGGATCTAGAGTGGATCCCATGCCGGAAGGTGGTTTTGGTGCATGAAGCTTTACCAAGGTTGCCAGAAAAAGATTTGAAGATTTATCTGGAGATACTGCGAGATTCTGTTCTTGATTGGGAGGGTGATGAGGAGCATGAACTTGAAGTTTTCTTCTGCTCTGCGGATAGGAGTGCAATAGAGAAGAGTATAGAAGGTGTTCAGAAGAATTAAAGGGGACGGATATATTTTGGGAATTAAAGGGGCGGATCTATTTTTGACGCAAAATTCCCATTTTGATCGAGTCAATCAATATTCTCAGCAAGCCTGAGAAGACGTTCATTCAGGGGGAGGGTGTTCAAAACTCTGCGTCAGCCAAATAGCCTCATAGGCTGATGTACTTCTCCAGACGATCCGGGAAGTGGATCGCCAGCTGTGATAGCACCAGACACAACGGTAGTGTTCAGAATTCTGTGTCATTTCTTTACCATTAGCAAAAAAGAGATGACCCATGACCAAACCTACCTTCGATATGGATGCAGCCGTCAAGGCGCTGCGTGAGGGCAAAGACCTCAGCGGCAAAGACGGCATCCTGACCCCTCTGATCAAACAGCTCACCGAAGCGGCCATGAAGAGAAAAGGGGACAGAAAAGGGGACGGATCTATTTTTGACGCCGAATTCCAACTCTGACTGAATCTATCGATATTCTCAGCAAGCCTGAGAAGATGCTCATTAAAAAAGCAAATCTATTACGTCCCGCAGAGGGCAGGGCTTATCTGCTAACAGGTAAGCCCCACCCCCTCTGCGGGCGTACCCGAAAAGCGCAAGAGAATAGATAGAGGACAGCAGCTGGTGGTGATTGGGGAGGAAACTCAGGCGGTGGTTCGGACAGTGGGCCTGATAGTGATGGCCTCGCGGATTCGACCGATGCATCGGATACGCCTGACTGGGATACTCCGCAGACTCGGGTGGATGGGGAGTTTGATACGCCTGAGAGGGAGGTGATTTCTGGAGAGCCCCCGGAGAGTAGACCAGGCAACATTGCGGATGGGATTCGGTTGAATGATCAACTGCTTGCTGAAGAGATAGTAAATGGCCATGCATTCCAGAAACACGTGGTCGAAGGTAAGGAATTTGAAAGCTTGGGGATATCCACCAAAGTAGAATTTCAAGCATTTATCGAAAACCTTGTTTCTAGCCCTTCAACCGAAGTTCGTTATGCGGCTAACGGCAAGAAGTTCTACTTGGATGAACGCACGAAAACTGTTGTGATAAAAAGCCCCGATGGAGAAGCAACAGCTTTTAGACCTGATTATGGGCCAAACGGTATAGGGTGGGAAAACTTCTTGGAGTTACAGGTTCCGAGTAAATCTCAGAGCGTGAAGAACAATCCTGCATACGAGCCTAGCTATAAGTGAAATGGTGAACCAATGAATGATAAAGTTAGTGGATATGAAAAAAAGGTAGTATCAGTTCTTCTTAGCGAAGACGAACTGCGATATATCTTGGGAGCGGGATTTGGATTGTTGCAGAATGTTCCGGCAGACTCTCTTCCCACTTATGTTAATTTCTCGAAAGATGAAATTCTACAGTTTTCCAAAAAGATACGAAGAATAATGGATGATAATGGGATATCTGTATAAATGTTTTCCAGGTCACGGGGTCATGGTCGCTGGTCACGCGCTGGTCACTGGTCACTGGTCACTGGTCACTGGTCACTGGTCACTGGTCACGGGGTCAGGCCTTACAATTTACATCGTTAGGGCACCGCATCCCTCGAAACTGCGGTGAGAAAATTCAACTTGCGGCGTCAGATTGCCACAGTGAAGATGACCATTGATCTACTTCAGTAAGCCTGAGAGATTGTTCATTAAAAAAGAATCTATTAAATGTTTTCCAGGTCACGGGCTATCTGTCAACAGGTAAGCCCCATCCCCTCTGCGGGCGTACCCGAAAAGCGCAAGAGAATAGATAGAGGTCAGCGGCGCCTGGTCCTGCGATCTCGAAATCCTCGCCGCCCCCGAGACCGCTCACACCACTTATAGCGAGGAGACCCAGCGGGTTGGCTTCGGCGACCTGGCCGAGAGCCTCTCCCGGCCCGATGAACTGGTCAAGGCGGAAGATGGCCAGCTCAAGATCAAGCTGGCGGATGCCGAGTACCATGCCGCCGACAGTGAAAGTGTGGAAGTCAGCCACCGGGGCAGCAGCCTGACCGCCGGCGGCGATATCCGCCTCGACGCCATCGGCGACCTGACCATCGAGGGCTCCCATCTCACCGCCGATGCCGACGGCAGCGGCGCGGGCGATATCGCCCTGGCCGGCGAAAACGTCGCCATAGTGGAAGCCAAGGGCAGCCTGCAGACCAAAACCAGCGAGACCAGCGGCAGCGCCGAGCTCAATGTGGTGGTGCAGCACCAGGCCGTCGAAGTCGCCAAGGCCGCCCAGGCCCTGGAGGCCTCCACCGGCAAGCTGAAACAGGCCAAGGAGGACTACCGCAAATACCAGAAGGACCTGAAAAACCTGAAGGACACCCTGGCGCAACTGGAAGCCGACTATCAAAGCGGCCAGCCGGGCGTGACCCAGGGGGATATCGTCGAACTCAAGCAGCTGATCGACGACGCCGAGGGTGACAAGGAGTGGTATCAGGCCGGCATTGCCGCCGCTGCCGCGGACGTGGCCTCAAAGACCACCGCACTGATGCAACAGAGCGTGGCCGCCGCCCAGAGCAGCGGCACCTACGGCTTCAACGCCGGCGTGCAGCTGGATATCGACGCCGCAAAAACCGATACCGAGACCTACCAGACCAGCTCCGTTGCCAGCAGCCTCAGCGGCAGTAATATCGCCATCAGAACCGGCGGCGACAGCGGCGACGGCAGCACCCTGATCCGGGGCAGCCAGCTGCAGGCGGACAACACCATCGCGATAGACACCGGCGACCTGAGCATTCAGGCCAGCGTGGATACCGCCAGCCAACGCACCCAGACGGAACACGGCCACCTCAGCGTGCAGCAGACCGTCTACGGCGCCGCCGGCGGCCCGTCTGTCAGCGGCAGTCTGGACCGCAGCCAGAGCCGCGACCGCCAGACCAGCTACAACAACAGCACCCTGACCGCCGACCAGATCGCCCTCAACAGCAGTGGCGACACCAGCATCGCCGGCGCCAATGTGCACGCGGACAGCCGGTTGGAAGTGGCCGTCGGCGGCGACCTCATCGTCGAATCCCAGCAGAACCGCGCCAGCGGCAGCAACAACAGCGCCGGGATCAGCGGCGGTGCCGGCCTGGGAGACAGGGGGCTGAGCAGCGTCAACGGTGGCGCCAACAGCGCCAGCGGCCGCTACCAGACAAAAGAAACCGTCCTCACCAGCCTCACCTCAGGCGGCGAGGCCAGCATCGATGTCGGCGGCCACACCCAGGTCACCGGCGCCCTGGTGGCCACCGTAGACGAAGAGGGCAAGGAGCTCGGCAAACTCGAACTCACCACCGGGACCTTCGACTACGCCGACCTGGGCAACACCGACTACGCCAGCCAGCGCAGCGCCGGTATCAGCACCAGCGTCGGCCTCAACGGCGCCAACCCCGCCGACCCGGCTCAGCAGCATGCGCAGGACGCCAGCGGCAACGACGACCTGCGCCTGAACACCTCCAACGCCCAGTACAGCAACAACAGCCAGTACAGCAAGGACAAGACCCTGGCCACCGTGGGGCAGGGCACTATCACTATCCGGGATGAGGACAGCGAGAAGAACGGGGATCTGGCCGGGCTGAATCGGGATATTGAAAACACCGAGAAAGAACTCTTCGAGGTGGAGCGGCAGGAGGGGAATATCGATGTTACTGTCGATCACCGGTTGCTGTCCGAAACCGGCAGAGAGGAGATCGCTGACGATTTTTCAAGTATCAAGGAGAGTGTGGAGTCCGCCTATACCGAACTCAAGGTGCTGACCACGAATCTTCCAGATGAGCTGGCGCATTTAGGGCCGCTAATGGAAGATCACTTGGATGAGGTGATCCGCAATGGCGGTGATCCAGAGGCCTATCTTCAACTGGTAGAAAAACCGGAGTACCAGGAAATAGCCGAGGAGCTTCTTGCGGTAAAGGCTATTGTAGATGAGCTGGGTTCAGACGCGTTTAATGTTGTTGCAAGCAGTGCGGACGGTGTCACCGCGGATGGAAGTTTTACCGATCCTTCCGGCAACACAGTCAATGTTGTCGTATCTGATCAAGCAACTGGTATACAGCTCTTAAGCGCTTTAAACAAAGTAAATGAGGTGCTAGAGAGCCTGCCCACTGAAGAGGCCAGCGCGGCGATCATGGGCCTGCAGCTTATGGCTGGGGGGCCTGTTAAACAATTGTTGCAATACGGTGGCCAGGTTGTACTGGGTGAGGTTACTGGTGATTTGCAGCAAAACCTGGTGGACGGCGCTGCCAACTTGCTGGGTTCCGCTGCCCATGGCGTCAGCCCCGGAGAGTATGATTTCTATACCGATCCGGACAAGTTGAAGGAAGCCGAGCAATTATACGACCAGAACGTAGATGCCTACTTGGCGGGAGAGCTTAGTCGGGAGGAAGAGCAAGCCTTCGAGTTTGTGGAAGACTACCTGAGCAATCCGGAAGCTGTGAATGCACGGGAGCAGATGCGAGCCACGAAGGCTGGCGCACAAACCGCTGCGGTAATTGCCCTGGGAGGCGTTACTGCGCTCGGGCTTAAGGCCGGATCAAAGAAAATCGAAGAGCCGACCCAAGAGATGCTGGATGACCCATATCATCCGGATTGGACGCGGTACCATGGCCCTGAGAAGATGGGGGTTGGGGCTGATAGGGCTAAAAATGCTGATAATGTTACAGAGGGTGCGGACAAATGGAGCAGGGCGCCGAAAAGCATTCAAGATCAAATGGCGTTGAAAGCCGCCCAGGAAGGGCAGGGTAATGTCATTATCAAAAGTTTGAATGACCCGAAATTCAAGGGAATGGAAAAATTGGAGTTGAAGGTCAAGTCTGCGAACGGAAATGATTCAGTTGTCCATTACGTGCGAGATCCGCAGACTGGCAAACTGATGGACTTCAAATTTAAAAAGCACAGCACTGATGGCCCGAACAACATAGAGCGAGTTCCAGATCCGAGAAAAGGTACTTTCTGATTCTGACGGAGCGATTATGAAAGTTGTTTGTAAAGTAAATAATCTAAACAGCCTTTCTGATGAAAGGCTGTTGGAGCGTTTAAGAAAATATATCTCTATGCCAGACGGAGAAATCGACCTTGAGGTTGGCAGGGAGTATACGGTTTATGGTGTGGTTTTTTGGGATAACAGCCCTTGGTATTACCTGTGTTCCGAAGAGTATGACGAGTATCCTAGGCCATTTGCCGCTGAGTTTTTTAATGTTTCAGATGATCGATTGTCATCGCATTGGATATTGTCGGCAGTGGATCAAGGTGAAGGAGAGATTGTATCCTCACTCGTTTTTGATGAGTGGGCGAAAGATCCTTCTTTCTATGAGCGACTCATAGAAGGTGATCCCGAGGCCGTAGAGCTCTTCGGGAAGTACCGGCAGCTTATGAACCAAGAATGAGTAAAGGGGAGAGATCTGTTTTTTGACGCCAAATTCCCATTTTGACCGAGTCAATCGAGAGTGTAAATAATTCTGCGTAACCGACCCTGCCAGTTGCTTGCTGGTAGCCGGCGAGTCGATCGCCGAACTCGATCATAAAGCGGTTTAGAGCCGGCTTCCAGTTACGGATCGGCATCGTCTGATAATTCTGGGCAGCATGACTTAAAGGTGAAATGATGAAATGGGTTCGATTAGTTGATAGCAAGGAAGAATACCTCCCCAGAGGGACAGTTTTTCGTCTTCCTGGAAAGTACCCATATGAAGGCGTTGTTGACTTCATGGTTTTTGATCCCGCACAAGAAGGTGAGGGTCAGGGCCTAATAGTGATTTCTGGGTATAAGGCCGGGTTGGTTTTGGTTGTACTGCCTAAGGAATCTGCTGGTGAAGGAAGTCGAACACTTAGTAGAAAATGGATTGTCGAAAATTGGAACCATTGGGTTTATCCAGAATGTGATGTATCTGATGTCATTGTTTGTTGCGGATATCCAGAGCCTGCTCTTCCATGAGACAAGGTGGGCGGGGATTAAGGGTCGCGGAAAAAATACTTTACCCCAAAAACAGGTTGTTGATTTTACATGGATTTTGTAAAAAGCGCGCTAACGAAGCCACGGAAAAATAAAATGGTTACGAGCTAGAGTTATGGAAAAATACCGCTGACGACCTTAGAGGCAGCGCCAGACGGCTATTCAAAAGGGTCACGGGGTCAGGCCTTACAATTTACATCGTTAGGGCACCGCATCCCTCGAAACTGCGGTGAGAAAATTCAACTTGCGGCGTCAGATTGCCACAGTGAAGATGACCATTGATCTACTTCAGTAAGCCTGAGAGATTGTTCATTAAAAAAGAATCTATTGCGTCCTGCAGAGGGCAGGGGCTATCTGTTAACAGGTAAGCCCCATCCCCTCTGCGGGCGTACCCGAAAAGCGCAAGAGAATAGATAGAGGTCAGCGGCGCCTGGTCCTGCGATCTCGAAATCCTCGCCGCCCGCGAGACCAGCCACAGCACCTACGATGAAAAGCAGCTACGGGTCAGCGCCGGGGACGCCCTCGAGGGCCTCGCCAACCCGGATGAACTGCTCAAGGTCGAGGATGGCCCGAGAAAACGAGAAAAGGGGACGGATCTATTTTTGACGCCGAATTCCAACTCTGACTGAATCTATCGATATTCTCAGCAAGCCTGAGAAGATGCTCATTAAGAAAGCAAATCTATTACGTCCCGCAGAGGGCAGGGCTTATCTGCTAACAGGTAAGCCCCCCCCTCTGCGGGCGTACCCGAAAAGCGCAAGAGAATAGATGGAGGACAGCAGCTGGTGGTGATTGGGAAGGAAGCTCAGGCGGTGGTTCGGATAGTGGGCCTGATAGTGACGGCCTCGCGGATTCGGCGGATGCATCGAAAACGTCTGACGGGGATACGCCGCAGACTCGGGTGGATGGGGGAGAAAAGGGGACGGATCTATTTTTGACGCCGAATTCCAACTCTGACTGAATCTATCGATATTCTCAGCAAGCCTGAGAAGATGTTCATTAAAAAAGCAAATCTATTACGTCCCGCAGAGGGCAGGGCTTATCTGCTAACAGGTAAGCCCCACCCCCTCTGCGGGCGTACCCGAAAAGCGCAAGAGAATAGATAGAGGACAGCAGCTGGTGGTGATTGGGAAGGAAGCTCAGGCGGTGGTTCGGATAGTGGGCCTGATAGTGACGGCCTCGCGGATTCGGCGGATGCATCGAAAACGCCTGACGGGGATACGCCGCAGACTCGGGTGGATGGGGAGTTTGATGCGCCTGAGAGGGAGGCCGTTTCTGAGACTGCTCCAAATGACGGTATTAAAAGTTTACTAGGAAGACCCAGAATTTCAACATTCCTTAAGAGACGTTGACTGCGTTGATTGCGATGACATCGCTCGGCAGCTCTATAAAGCCTCTGGGCATCAAGGCAGCATACTAGACCTAACTGTTCCTGGCGGAATTATTAAGATAAATGAGTTTGGTGAATTAGAAGAGTTCGTTGATCACAGAGTATTTTTTGATGGAGAAAATATCATTGACCCTAGGTTTTCAAATGACCCTATCCCAATAAATCAATATTTAGATGAGAGAGTTAAACCCTGGCTTGGTTGTCAAAGATGTTACTCCATAAACAAGGAGAGTTGAATGGTTTCTGAACTGAAGCGGCTTCAGAAGATTTTAAACGCTAAGGGATACTGCCCGAAAAAGGGGTATAGGAGAGATGTTCCTATATATGAACTAGTTTGTTATGTGAACAACATTACTGGGTGTTACATATCTGGGAATCTAAATCCGATAAAAATTTTTATAGAAAGAGCTAGGCTGTACATGGAGGAAAACGCTAACGATGAGAACAATAAAGATTATTTTGATTTGGTGGAAAAATATTTGACATTAATGGAAGATCATATAAACCTCTCTATTTAGTGTCCGCCCATAAACGGCTAAGGTTCTGATAATAAAGGGAAAAGAGGGTCACGGGGTCGGGGTCACGGGGTCAGGCCTTACGGAATAAAAAGAATTAAAGGGGAAGAATTAAAGGGGACGGATCTATTTTTGACGCAAAATTCCCATTTTGACCGAGTCAATCAATATTCTCAGAAAGCCTGAGATGGTGTTCATTAAAAATACGAATCTGAAACGTCTTGCAGGGGGGTGGGGAGCCAAGTACTCTCAATCCCTCTGCGGACGCACCCGACAAGCGCAAGAGAGTAAATAGAGACCAGCAGCTGGTCCGAGGACTCCCCCCTGTGTCAGCCAAATAGCCTCATAGGCTGATGTACTTCTCCAGACGATCCGGGAAGTGAATCGCCAGCTATGACAGCATCAGACACAACATCTGAGCCGGTAAATAGCGGCTGCCGCTGGCGGGTATTGTGTCAGCGGGGCGCTGGGGTGGCCAGCAGAATCGTATCGGGAAGCTCCATGCCCGATGCTACACTTGGGGGGAGTGCAGTATCCGGACTACCCCTATGGTCACCCAAGTCGGCCGCACCTCGTCCCGCAGCGCCTGTATCCTGCTCGCCCCCAACCAGTCCCTGTCCCTGTCCGGCAATCTATGGGTGTTCATCTCCCTGGTGGCCGTATCACTGGGAATCAGTCTCGCCTTTGCCCTGGCCGGTGCCTGGATGATACTGCCGTTTGCCGGCCTGGAACTGCTATTGCTGGCGGTGTTGTTCGGCTATGTGTATATGGAGGGGACCCGGCGGGAGGTGATCCGCATCAGCGGCGAGCGGGTGGTACTGGATTGCTGCAAGGGGCACCGGCAGCAGAGCGTGTATCACCGGGAGTTCGCGCGGGACAGCCTGGCGGTGCTGGTACGTATGGGGGGCAGCGCGACTGAACCGGCCTCTGTGAGTTTCAGCGGCCCGGAGGGTTGCCTGGAAGTCGGGGACTTCCTGACCGATGCCGAGCGGGCAGAGCTGGTGCAGAAACTCAACCAGTGCGGTATCTGTGCCCGAAGGGAGAGGGGCTATCGACTGCAGGAGTTTTAACTTTGGCTATTAGACCCACTCCGATCCCATACTTTTCGCTATAATCCCCAGCCAGTTTTCAGACCAGCTCAACGGGGACTCCTATGGCTTTTCCGAAGATCGGCAACCTGGCACCGGCCTTTACTCTGACCAACCAGAATGGCGACAAGGTGTCGCTGAAGGACTTTCGCGACAAGCGCAATGTCGTGCTCTACTTCTATCCCAAGGCGCTGACGCCGGGATGCACCACCCAGGCCTGTGGCATTCGCGACAGCGCGGAGGAATTCGCCAAGCTGGATACCGTGGTGTTGGGGGTCAGTCCGGACCCTGAGGCCAAGCTGCAGAAGTTTATCGATAAGCACGAGCTCAACTTTGACCTGCTTTCCGACGAGGACCACAAGATCGCCGATAAGTACGGCTGCTGGGGGCTGAAGAAGTTTATGGGCAGGGAATATATGGGGCTGCTGCGTACCACCTTTATCATCGACAAGAGCGGCCGCCTGCGCCATATCATCGACAAGGTGAAGACCAAGACCCACCACGACGACGTACTGAACTGGGTAGCCGACAACCTGAACTGATCGCCGCTACCTCGGGCGCCGCTCGGGCGGGCATAGCGCTCCCCGGCGCCCAGCCCCGTCAAATGTCGCCCCCGTCGACAGTGTGGTTTTACCGGAACCGGTACTCCGGTGCCTGTTTGGCGCCTGACTGTCCTATTGTGACGCGGTCTAAAAAAAATCGCTGTCGCCCCTTGCATTCTCAATTCTTGGTCTATACTGGCTGATGTGAAGGAAAGGTGCGCCGGCGCGAGCTTTGGTTCCCTGGGGGATCTGGTCGGTGCAAACAGTTCAGAAAATGTACAGCTCTGTGAAGGATTCGATGTCGGTTTCAGGTGTGTCCCGGCACCCGGGTAGTAGCCCGCTCTAGTAGGCAGTTGTATTGGGCAGGTTGAGGTAATAGGGATTCGCAGGAAGCGGACAAAGAAAAATAACTGCGGCTCACGGAACTAAAAAGGAGCAGCTCGATGAATCATATTCAGCCCGACCAGACTTCGCTCTCAGAAGACAAGCCACTCCAGCAGGCCAGGTTATCCGGTGACCCGAATATTCTTGACCAGCTGCTGGCACCGCCGGAAGCGACCAGCTTCGGCATTGCCGCACGGGTGATCGATGTCCTGGAGCAGCGTATCGGTAAGGCATCCCTGGCCATCCGCCCGGTGGCCTCCGATCTCAGTATGTCCACCCGCACTCTGCAGCGGCGCCTGCAGGAGCACAATCTCAGCTTTGCCTCACTGCGCGACCATGTGCGTTTCCGTCACGCGGTGCACTTCCTGAAAGATACGGCACTCAGTGTGGACGGCATTTCGCGGATCCTGGATTTCTCCGACAGAACCAGCTTCACCAGTGCCTTCAAGCGCTGGACGGGAATGTCGCCGACCGGTTACCGCCGCCAGGTGCGCCAGCGCTTCTGATCGATTCGGCCGGCTCCCCGCGGGCCGGTCCGTTGCCTCGGCAGGGCAAACCCGTTAGAGTTGGGCGCAATTTGATTGGCTGACTCTTTGAGGATTTGCATGAGCTTTTTTATTCCCTCTGCCGTGGCGCAACAGACAGCTCCAGCCCCCCAGGGTAACCCGATGGTAACCCTGCTGATGTTTGCGGGCCTGTTTGCGTTTATGTGGTTCTTTATCATCCGGCCGCAACGCAAACGCCAGAAGGAGCACCAGGAACTGGTCAGTTCGCTGAAGAAGGGCGATGAGGTCGTTATGACCAGCGGCATGCTGGGCCGTATCGACAAGGTGGACGACGATTACATAGTGCTGGAAGTTGCCGACAATATGTCGCTCAAGTTCCAGAAGGTGGCCGTTCACGCGATACTGCCGAAGGGCACTATCAAGAAGATCTGAAGTCGCAGCGCTTCTGGTCAGGAAAAACCCGGCATCTGCCGGGTTTTTTGTATCGGAGAAGCTGGATCGGCACAGGGAGGCGACCATGGACCTTTCCTATCCAACGCGGGTGAGGCTGGCCCGGCTGCCGACGCCGCTGCAGCCCTTGGACCGCATCACGGAGAAGTTCTCCACGCCCCACGGCGGGCCGCGCATCTGGGTCAAGCGGGACGACCTGACCGAGACAGCTATGTCCGGCAACAAGCTGCGCAAGCTGGAGTTCGTCGCAGGTGAGGCTCGTGCCCGGGGTTGCGACACGCTGATTACCTGCGGCGGGGTGCAGTCCAATCACTGCCGCACCACGGCGCTGGTGGGCGCCCGCCTGGGGATGAGAGTACAGCTGATACTGCGCGGCGAGCCGGACGCTGTTCCCGACGGCAACCTCCTGGTGGACCAGATCGCCGGGGCCTCGATGGCGTTCTACCCGGCGCGCCAGTATTTCGAAGAGCTCCCCGCGCTCTTCGCCCACTGGCGGAAATTCTATGCCGAACGCGGCCACAGGGCTCTCTGTATTCCCACTGGAGCCAGCGACGGGCTGGGTATCTGGGGCTATATCGCCGGAGCCGAGGAGCTGCTCGCGGATTGCCGCGAGCGGGGCTTCGAGCCGGAGCATATCGTCTGTGCGACCGGCAGCGGCGGGACCCAGGCCGGACTGACGCTCGGCTGCCAGTTGCTCGAGTCCGCTGCGCAGGTCACGGGCTATGCGGTGTGCGATAGCGAAGACTACTTTCAGCGCAAGGTGCGCGAGGATGTCCGCCGCTGGGCGGGCCTGAGTGGCAACGCCGTCGATGAAAACGCACTCAACGTGCGGGTCAATGCGAATTATATAGGGCCGGGTTACGCAGAGGCAGAGGAGCCCGTGTACCGCGCCATCGCCGAAGCCGCGAATCTGGAGGGACTGTTGTTGGACCCCGTCTATACCGGAAAGGCTTTCTACGGCTTGTTGCAGGAATTGCACCAAGGCAGTTACCGGGATTGCCGGAACCTGGTGTTTCTGCACACCGGAGGTCAGTTCGGCCTGTTTCCACACCGGGAAAAGTTCCCTTTTCTTTTGTGAAAGGGGCTATTACTGTTCTACTGTTATGGAAGCTGCTAACCTGCGCAGCAAATTACAGCTGTAACTGTATAGAAAACAATCAGAAATAATTCAGAGTAGTGGGGGTTAGTTTGGAATCCTTTAATCAACTGCTGTTGTCGCTGGACGGCATGCTCGGTTCGGCACCCTGGTTTCCCTGGGTGCTGCTGGGTGTGGGCTTTTTCTTCACCCTTTACCTGGGTTTTCCGCAGATCCGCTATTTCGGGCATGCGATCAAAATCGTTCAGGGCAAGTACGACAAGCCCGGCGATCCTGGTGACACCTCCCACTTCCAGGCGCTCTCCACCGCACTGTCCGGCACTGTCGGTACCGGCAATATCGGCGGGGTGGGGCTGGCCATCTTCCTCGGCGGGCCGGCGGCGCTCTTCTGGATGTGGATGACCGCCTTCCTGGGTATGACGACCAAGTTCGTCGAGGTAACCCTCTCGCACAAGTACCGCATCAAGGCCGCCGATGGCTACTACGCGGGCGGCCCCATGTTCTATATGGAGCGGCGCCTGAACATGAAATGGCTGGCGGTACTCTTCGCGGTCGCCACCGTAATCAGCTCCTTCGGTACCGGCAGCCTGCCGCAGGTGAACAATATCGCCCAGGCGATGTACGACACCTTCGGCCTGAACAAGGCACTGACCGGCGGTATCCTGGCGATACTGCTGGGTATGGTGATCATCGGCGGTATCACCCGGATCGCCAAGGTGACCTCCACGATAGTGCCGGTGATGGCGGTGCTGTATATCATCGGCGCGCTGGCGGTAATCATCTATAACTACCAGAACATCATTCCGTCCTTCCTCGCCGTCTTTGAAGACGCCTTCACCGGCAGTGCCGCCGCCGGCGGTTTCCTCGGTGCCACCTTCGCCTACGCCTTCAACCGCGGCGTCAACCGGGGTCTTTTCTCCAACGAAGCGGGGCAGGGCTCAGCGCCGATTGCGCACGCCGCGGCGCGCGCGGACGAACCGGTTTCCGAGGGTATGGTGTCCCTGCTGGAGCCGTTTATCGATACCATCATCATCTGTACCCTGACCGGCCTGGTGATCCTGTCTTCCGGGGTCTGGACAGAAAAGCACATGAACAAGTTCGAGCGCGCCGACATGATCGCCGTGGCCGGCAGCTACAGCGACGAGAATCCGGAAGACGTGCAGGAACTGTTCAACTTCCTGAGCGGCGGCAAGAGCGACGTTAAGCCCTACAACGGCTCCGTGGTTGTGGCGGACGGCCACGCACTGAACCAGAAGGAGTTCACCCTGATCCACGCGCGCTCGGTGGCGGAGGATCTCGAATTCCGCGTCGGCGATGACGCCTTCAGCGGTGTGCTGACGGTGGTGGACGGCAGTTTTGCCAATCCGAACGTGGATATTTGGGGCAACTCTCTGGTGCATTCGGTGGCCCTGACCAACAAGGCCTTCCAGCGCGGCTTCTTCGGCGAGTACGGCAGCCTGATCGTCACGCTGGGGATACTGCTATTCGCTTTCTCCACGGCCATCGCCTGGTCCTACTACGGCGACCGCTCAATGATCTACCTGTTCGGGCCCAGGGCGGTCATGCCTTACCGCCTGGTCTATGTGGTGGCTTTTTTCTGGGCCGCGATCGAGGACACCACGATTATCTGGAACCTGTCGGCGGTGGCCATTGTGATCATGACACTGCCCAACCTGTTTGGCATCACCGTGCTGGCGAAGGAGATGAAAGACACGGTGAAGGAGTACTGGCGGGATCCGAGCCATAAGTAAAATCGCGGGTATCCTGGAAGCGAAAAGGGGCAGCCGGTCGGCTGCCCCTTTTTATTTGTCGCTTTCTGGCACCAATCACGGATTGGCCTGGGCCTCCAGCGTTACGCCCGAATAGGAGGAGTAACCGCGGATGCTGATATACCAGGTACCGGACTGGGGGCTGCTGAAGCTGCAGCTCTCGTCATTGCCCCAGCGATAGGGGCGGCAGTCCCAGCTGCCGGTGGTGGGCTGGGCGCCGTGGCGTACATAGAGGTCGCCGTCGCCACTGCCGCCGGACATCTGCACCTCCAGGGACGACATGCCGGAGGACACGTCCAGGGTGAAGTGCTGCCAGGAGCCCTCACCGCCGGACAGGTCGGTCTCCACCCAGCCGTCGCCGCTGCCTCCGCCGTCTTCATCGAAGCTGCCCACCAGGCTGACGCCCGAGAAGCTGCTGTAGGCGCGCACCATCACATAGTAGGTACCGGCCTGGACGTTGGAGATGTCACAGGTCTCGTTGTTGCCGCTGCGGTAGGGGCGGCAGTCGTAGCTGGAAGTGGTGGGCGCAGACCCGAAGCGCACATAGAGATCCGCGTCTCCGCTGCCGCCGGAAATCTGGAAGCTCAGATTGCTGGCGCCGGCGGGCACCTCGAGGGTGTAGTGGATTTCATCGCCGGTGCTGCCGGAGAGGCCCGTCTCCGCCACGCCGTTCTGCAACTCGCCACCGCCGGGATTGCCACTGCCGCCACAGCTGGCCGTGGAAACCCCCACCGTGTCGAAGGCCGAGGTGACGGCGGCCAGGTCGTACTCCAGGTCCTGCGCGGCCGACACTGCGCCGCAGGCGCCGTCGACAAAGTCCGAGGTCGCGTTCCAGTACATCTGGTTGGCGAGCACGAAGATATCGAAGGCCTTGCGGGTGTCCCAACCGGTGGTGTTGGCGATCAGGTAGAAGGCGCGGTTGAAAACGCCGGAGCTGTAGTGCACGTCCATGCCGGAGTAGTAATCCGAGGCGTGACCGATGGACTTACCGTCGCGGGTCGGGTCGTCCATATAGCGCAGCGCGCCGCTGGCCTTGTAGATATCCGCACCCACCAGCCAGTCGTTGCTGCCGCGCATATAGAACTCCGCGGCCTCGCCGGCCATGTCGGAGAAGGCCTCGTTGATACCGCCGGACTGGGCGGAGTACTGCAGATTGGAGTTCTGCTCGGTGAAGCCGTGGCTGACCTCGTGGGCGGACACGTCGAGGCTGACCAGCGGGTGGAAGGTGCTGCCGCCGTCGCCGAAGGTCATCTGGCTGCCGTCCCAGAAGGCGTTCTCGTAGTTGTTGCTGTAGTGCACACGCATGCGCAGCTTCTGGGTCAGCGGCGCGGTGTTGTACCAGTCGTTGTACATGTTGAAGACGACATTGCCGAAGAAGTGGGCATCGTTCAGCGGTGAATAGGCGCCATTGATCGCCTTGTAGTCGTTGTGTGGGCAGGTGAACTGGAAGATGCTGCCGCCGCTGGTGGCGTGATTCATGTTCACCGTTTCCACGTTGGCGGTGTCCATGCGGCAGCTGCCGTCCACCTGCATCGGCGGGAAGTCGGTGCCGTATTCGTAGCGGCCGGTCTTCTGGTTGCCGCCGGGGCCGGTGGCGTCCTGGTGGGCCAAGCCGTCCCAGTGCTCCAGCACCTCGCCGGTCAGTGCGTCGATAAAGTAGAAGGGGCGGGACGGCTCATCGCCGTACTCGACCCAGCTGACAAGGTAGGCGAGGCGCGCGCGGTCCTGGTCATCCACGTGAATGAAGAGCTGCTGGCGCTGGTTCTTTGCCGCCAGTTTCAGTGCCGGCAGCGAGAGGGCGCCCCGGATCAGCCCCTGCTGGGCGCGCTGGTTGATCAGGTGGTTCATAGCCCTGTCGAGCGCGTTGTCGGCCTTGATGGCGGCGCGGATCGAGGGCACCTCCAGGCTCAGCCCGGTCAGTACATCGCCTTCCACTTCGGCGCTGACTCCCTGGCCGCGGCTGGTGACTGTCTGACCCCAGACCGGAATACCCTGGTGGGTTTGCCGGTAGCGGGTGACCGTCTTGCCATTGGGGAGGGTGCGCGAGCGCACCTGTTCCAGCGCGACGTCCGAACCCGCGACGGCGGCGAGCGCCTGCGGGGACAGCATATCCGGGGTTGCCGGAACTCTGTCCGCCGCCTGGGCGCCGACCGCCACAGCCAATGTGATTGCGACTAGATGCTTCATTGCTAGCTTTCCTTATTGCTTTTATGTTGAAAGCGACCGTGTATCGGCGAGGGATCGCCTCGCCACGGGAGCGATGCAGAGACGCTGCCCGTGTCGATACAGGCCGGTGTCGTAGAGTGGTCAGACTGCAGAAGATGGCCGGGCGCCCGGGAGGGGCCGTGGATACGGATTGGGCGCGCCGCTTTCTCAAACCGGGTGTCCGGGGTGCCGGACGGAATTTAGAGTAGCCTCTGTACTCGGCCAGGCAATAAAGCGATGATGGAAATGCTGCGTGTTGAAAATCTTTTGATTATGTTTGCGCAGCTGATCACAAGACGGGGATGAATATCCTATCCAGTGGTTGTGGCGAATTTGTTGTGCCGGGGGCTTCCGGGCACAAAAAAGCCCCGGTCGCGGGGCTTTCGTGGCTCGGGGAGTGGTTTACACATTCAACAGCAGGTATTCCCTCTCCCAGGAGCTGATCACCCGGTTGAACTCCTCGTACTCGTCGCGCTTGATCGCGCTCCAGGCGCGCACGAATTTCTCCCCGAACATCTCCGCCGCCTCTTCGCATTCCAGCAGCAGGCTGAGCGCGTGCTCCTGGGTGCGGGGCAGGGTGATCGGTTCCATGGAGCAGTCGCCCCGGTAGGGCTCGCTCGGTTCTACCCGGTTGATCATGCCGAGGTAACCGCAGGCCAGTGATGCCGCAATCGCCAGGTACGGGTTGCAGTCGGCACCCGGGAAGCGGTTTTCGAGACGCTTGGCCTGGGGGGAACTGTCCGGCACACGCAGGCCGGTGGTGCGGTTGTCGTAACCCCAGTGCAGGCTGGTGGGTGCGGCCATCTCCGGCGTAAAGCGGCGGTAGGAATTCACGTTCGGGGCGAAGAAGCTGATAAAGCCCGGCGTGTATTTCTGCATGCCGCCGATAAAGTGCATAAAGGTTTCGTTTTCCTTGCCGTCGTCATCCACGAAGATGTTCTTGCCGGTCTCGGCGTCGACGATACTCTGGTGGATATGCAGTGCACTGCCGGGTTCGTCCTCCATCGGCTTGGCCATAAAGGTGGCGTAGATGCCGTGGCGCAGCGCCGTTTCGCGCACCGTGCGCTTGAAGGTAAACACCTGGTCCGCCAGCTTGAGCGGATCGCCGTGCAGGAAGTTGATCTCCATCTGCGCGGTGCCGGACTCGTGAATCAGCGTGTCCACGTCCAGCCCCTGGGCCTCGGAGAAGTCGTACATGTCCTCGATGATCGGCTCGTACTCGTTGGCCGCGTCGATACTGTAGGATTGGCGGGTTTTCTCGGTGCGCCCGGAACGGCCCACCGGGGCCTGCAGTTTCTCATCCGGGTCCAGGTTGCGCTTGACCAGGTAGAATTCCACTTCCGGCGCGACGATCGGCTGCCAGCCCTTGGCCGCATATTTGTCCAGCACGAATTTGAGGATGTTGCGGGTGCTGATCGGGTGCGGCTTGCCGTCGCGGGTGTAGCAGTCGTGAATGATCTGCGCCGTGGGCTCGTTGGCCCAGGGGTTCAGGCGAATGGAGTCGGGGTCCGGCACCAGCAGCATATCCGTATCGGCCGGATCCACGAGTTCGTTGTGTTCGTCGACGTAATCGCCGGTGACCGTCTGCACCAGGATGCTTTCCGGCAGGCGGCTGTCTTCGGTCAGGAATTTGTCCGTCGGGGTAAACTTGCCCCGCGCATTGCCGGACATATCGGGCACCAGACACTCCACCTCTGAAATATCGTGATCTGCGAGCCACTGTGTAATCTTGTCCATTTTGCACCTTGATCAAAAAAGATCTCGCCCCTTGTGGGCTGCATTAGTATACGCCCAGAGCCGCTGGCGGCGCCCCGGACAGGTCGGGCGCGCGAAGCCCGGCGGCGCAGGGCTGAGACGCGGGCGAGGGGATTTCTCGCTCGCGGGCTTTGATTATGGCAATAAACCGAATTATTATTCAATATAAATTGAATGATTGTTCGGTTTTGGATCACCCAAAGGCCGTACAAAAGGACTCTGCTAGGAGACGCAAGCATGACTGTCGCCGCCCCGCTAAAGAAGGGCGCCCCCCCGGGCGTCGCCGGCACCGTGAGCAAACTGACTGGCCACACCGATTCCTATTACGCCTCGAGCGCCAACCCGGCGCCGGTCTATCCGGCCCTGGAGGGCAACGTCGAGGCGGATGTCTGCGTGATCGGCGCCGGCTACACCGGCCTGTCGTCGGCGCTGCATCTGGCGCAACGGGGCTACAAGGTGGTGGTGCTGGAGGCAGAGCGCATTGCCTGGGGCGCCTCCGGGCGCAACGGCGGCCATGTCGGGGTAGGGCAGCGCAGGGGGCAGGAAGATCTGGAGAAGATGCTCGGGCTGGATACCGCGAAAAAGCTCTGGGACATGAGCGTCGAGGCGGTGCGGCTGGTCGATGAGCTGATCCACAAGCACAACATACAGTGCGACCTGAAGCGCGGCATCATGCACCTGGCCGCGAAGCGCAGTCACAACGAATACCTGAAAGAGGAGGCGGAGCTGCTGCGCGAGCGCTACGGCTACGAGCAGATCCGCTATGCCGATGAGGACGAGGTGCGCACTCTGGTCGGCTCCGAGCGCTATTTCGGCGCGCAGATAGACAGCGGTTCCCTGCACCTGCATCCGCTCAACTTCGCGCTTGGGCTGGCCGACGCGGCCGCGGCGGCCGGGGTGCAGTTTTACGAGCACAGCCGCGTGACCCAGTACCGCGGCGGTACGCCCTGTGTCGTGGACACGGCAAAAGGGCAAGTGAAAGCGAAGAATGTGGTGCTGGCCTGCAACGGCTACCTGGGCAGGCTGGAGCCGCGCATGGCCGGCAAGATAATGCCGATCAACAACTTCGTACTGGCCACGGAGCCGCTGCCGGAGCCCCTGGCGAAAGAGCTGATCGCCAACGATTACGCCCTGCAGGACACGCTGTTCGTGATCGACTACTGGAAGCTGTCCGGCGACAACCGGCTGATTTTCGGCGGTGGAGAAAACTATACATCCAGATTCCCGCAGGATATCCGCAGCTTCGTGCGTAAATACATGTTGCGCGTCTACCCACAGCTGGCGGACACCCGGATCGACTACGGCTGGGGCGGGACTCTGGCGATTACCCTGAACCGCATGCCACACCTGGGGCGCCTCGAGCCCAATGTCTACTACAGCCAGGGCTACTCGGGCCACGGCGTGCCCACCGCGACCTTCGCCGGCAAACTGATTGCGGAAGTGATATCCGGCACCGAGGAGCGCTTTGATATACTGGCGCGAATTCCAACACCCACTTTCCCCGGCGGCACCCTGCTGCGCTGGCCTGGGCTGGTGGCGGGGATGCTCTACTACAGCCTCAAGGACAAGCTGGGCGGCTGACAGCCGCCCTGCGCGAAGGCCTCTGCGATGGGATTATTAGGAGCAGAATCTCAAATTTGAATAATTGTTCGGTTTGTGGGATAACAGACCTTCCAGTTCACTCGCTGGGGTGAAGCCCATCGGCAGTATCGGATGAGCAACCCCGATAAAAATAAACGACGGGGGCGACCATGCCTGGATCAAATAGAGTTTTGCACAACAACAAGCACGCGCTGGCTGCGGCCATAGGTGCGGCAGTCATTGCCGTCAGCACCGGCGCCGCGGCGGCGGAAATCGAAGAGGTGACGGTGACCGCACAGATGCGTGCAGAATCCCTCAAAGACGTGCCGATGGCGGTGAGCGCTTTCACCGGCGACACCGTCAAGAACAGCAACCTGAACGATTTCAAGGATCTGTTTGCGCTGACGCCGGGCGTCTCCGGTGAGACCAGCGATTCCTTCTTCGATTCCGTGTCGGTGCGCGGCGTCAACAACAACAGCTTCGGCAGCGGCAGCGATCCGGCCCTGGGCGTATTCCTGGACGGCGTCTACCAGAGCCGTGCCGGCGCCACGCCGAGCATGTACGATCTGGAGCGGGTCGAGGTGGTCAAAGGCCCGCAGGGCACACTGTTCGGCCGCAACACCGCCTCCGGCGCCATCTCGATGGTATCCAGGAAGCCCGGTGACAGCTTCGCCGGCGCCATCTCCGTGGGCGCGGGCCAGTATGGCCGCCAGGCGTTCGAGGGCAGCCTGGATATGCCCCTGGGCGAGGACCTGGCGGTGCGCATCGCCGGCATGCACCAGCGGGAGGACGGCCACGTGAAGAACCTGGCCGGCGGCCGCGACCTGGGCGCCAGCGAGTCGGACGCGATGCGCGTCACCGCCGTCTACGACGGCCTGCAGAACACCACCATCACCCTGATGGCCCAGTACGAGGACCGCACCGGCGACGGCACCATCTACCGCGCGCTGGATACCGACGGCGACTACGACCAGGTGTACAACGACGCGCAGGGCCTGGATGAGTCCGATATCGGCGACGTGATCCTGACCGTCGAGCACGAACTGGCCGGCGGCAGCACCCTGACCGCCATCACCGGCTACAAGACCCACAACTACACCTATATCGAGGACTTCGACGGCACCGCCGATCCGATCGACACCTTCGTGCGCGACCAGTCGGGCGACTTCTTCAGCCAAGAATTCCGCCTGACCTCCAACAACAGCGGCATGTTCAACTACGTGCTGGGTGCCTCTTACTATCAGGAGGATATCGACGCCTTCTTCGCCGGTATCGATCACGAGGACTTTATCTGCGACGGCATCTACGCCGACGAGTGGGAGGAGGGCCTGGACACCTTCGATACCTGCGCCAGCCTGCCCCAGGACGCCATCGACGAGTTCTTCGGCTTCGAGGGCGATCCCTGGGAGTATGCCCCGGGCCAGCTTTCGATTGAGGCCGCGAATACCCGCGGCGACTATTCCGGCTGGGGCGTCTTCGCCAACACCACCTTCGACTTCACCGATACCACCAGCCTCGGTCTGGGTATTCGCTACACCCAGGACAAGAAGACCTACACCGTGGACTCCCCCTGGCCGGACACCTGGACCGGCGGCTGGAACTACCAGGCCATGTTCACCGACGGCCCCATCACCGGCGACGACACCTGGAGCAATGTGTCCGGTCGCGCGACCCTGACCCACCACTTCAGCGACGCCATCACCGGCTACGCCAGCGTCGCCACCGGCTACAAGTCCGGCGGCTTCGACTACCTGACCTACCGGGTTACCGATCCGGCTTTCGCCGAGGATCCGGAGACCTGGATGGAGGAGTCCGAGTGGACCGTCGATGCATCCAACGCCGAGCCCAGCCACTTCGACGAGGAGAGCGTGCTGTCCTACGAACTGGGTCTGAAGGCGCGCCTGCTGGACAACCGTCTGGCACTGAACGCCGCCGCCTTCCAATACACCTACGAGGACCTGCAGCAGGCCTTCTTTATCGGCGCCGCCGCGGTGACCCGCAATGTGGGCGAATCCCAGGGCCAGGGCCTGGAGCTGGACGCCCGCTGGCTGATCACCGACAACCTGGACCTGTACCTGGGCATGGCTTGGCTCGACACCGAGTTCACCGGCGCGCCGGAGGAGCTGTGTGACGCCTGCGACGGCAACGAGATGGCCTTCTCGCCGAACTTCTCCTCCGCCGCGGTGCTGACCTACAGCCGCGATACCGGCCTGGGCGAGATGTCCGTTTCCGCCGAGTACACCTTCACCGGTGAACAGTTCTCCGACCTCGAGAATACCGAAGAGGTCAAGCTGGCGAGCCGCGATATCGTCAACCTGCGCCTGGCCCTGACCTCCCCGGAGGACAGCTGGACCGCCGGTATCTACGCGGAAAACCTGTTTAACGAGGAGTACTACCACTGGGGCTACGCAGAGGCGCTGTACAACCTGCCCGCCACCAAGACGGACCCATCCCGCGGCCGCGTGCTGGGCGTGAACCTCGACTACCGCTTCTGATTACCGCTTGGTCTCACAGGGTGGTAACTCTCCAAACCGGCGCTCTGCGCCGGTTTTTTTTGTCTCTGAGACAGCACCTCGATTGGTGGTAAACTGGCCCCAGTTCAAGAAAGGGAAGTGACCTTGTCCAACGCCGAGCAGAGAAAACGCAAGAGCCAGCTGACCCCCCGCCGCGAGCCGGTACAGGCCCGCGCGCGGGAGCGGGCGCGGCAGATTCTCGATACCACCGGGCGCCTGCTGGAGGAAGTGGGCCTCAACGACCTGACCACCATCCTGATCGCCAAGGAGCTCGGTGTTTCCGTCGGCTCGCTGTATCACTATTTCCCCAACAAGCACGCGATACTCTATGCGATGGGCGAACAGTGGCTGGCCGGCATGACCGCCGCACTGGAAGAGCTGGCGCAGCGGGACCTGGAAAACATGGACCTGCAGCAGTTTATCGCCGAGCTGGTGCAGCGACTGGTGGCCGTGTACCGGGAGCAGCGCGGCCTGTTGCCGCTGGTACAGGCCATGTGGGGTATCCCCGAGCTGCACGAACTCGACGAGCGCCACGACGAACTGGTGATCAGCCATCTGACCGCGATGTACGCGCGCCTCGGCTTCGTCTGCCCCCCGAACGAGATGAACCGCCTGGCCCGCGCGACCCTGGAGACCTGCCACGCGCTGATCCTGGTCATCGTGAACCAGGCCGGCGTGCGCTCACAGCGCACACAGGAGGATCTGCAGCAGATGCTGTCCACGCTGCTGGATGCCCACCGGAACGAAGCCCGCCCCGGCGGCCTCGACGACGTGGAGGCGCCCTGATGGCCCAGCGCGTCGACAGGCTGGTGATCGCCATTTCCTCGCGGGCACTGTTCAACCTGGAGGACAGCCACCGGGTCTTCGAGGAGCAGGGGCTCGAGGCTTTCTCCGCCTACCAGATCGAACACGAAAACGATGTCCTCGAAAAGGGCGACGCCTTCCCGCTGGTGGAGAAGTTCCTGCAGATCAACCAGCGCCTCGAGGGCGAGCCGCGGGTCGAGGTAATACTGCTGTCGCGCAACAGCGCCGATACCGGCCTGCGGGTGTTCAACTCCATCGAGCACTACGGGCTGGATATCACCCGCGCGGCCTTCTGCAACGGCGAGAGCCCCTACCGCTACATAGCGCCTTTCGGCTGCCACCTGTTCCTCTCCACCGACGGCCTGGATGTGCGCCGCGCGCTGGAGCAGGGCGTGGCCGCGGCGACGCTGATCGCGGGCGGTGCGCGCGAGCGCCGCGACGACACGCTGCGCTTTGCCTTCGACGGCGATGCGGTGATCTTCTCCGACGAGGCGGAGCAGATCTTCAAGCGCGAGGGGCTGGCCGCCTTCGCCGCCGCCGAGCGCGCCTCGGCCCAAAAGCCCCTCGGCGGCGGTCCCTTCAAGGGATTTCTCGAAGCCCTGCAGCGGCTGCAGGCGGAGTTCGACGCGGACAGCTGCCCGATCCGCACCGCGCTGGTCACGGCCCGCTCGGCGCCGGCCCACGAGCGGGTGATCCGCACCCTGCGCGCCTGGAATATCCGCATCGACGAATCGGTGTTCCTCGGCGGCCTGCCGAAAGGGGAATTCCTGCGTGCCTTCGGCGCCGATGTCTTCTTCGACGACCAGCCCAGCCACTGCGCCTCTGCGGCCGAGCATGTGGCCACCGGACACGTGCCCCACGGCGTCGCCAACGAGGTGGAGTAAGGGGCGGGTTTCAGGTGCTCCGGGCGCTGCCCCGAAGCCAGCTACAGGAAACCCGGGCCCCAGCCGTTCCTATAAAAATGCCCGGTCGACAAATTCCGGATCGTACTGGCGGATATAGGCCTCCAGGGTCTGGTGGCGCTCCAGTTGGAACTGCTGCCCGGTGGGTTTCAGGTCGAGGATGCGGTCGAGGCGGAACATGCGGTGGTCGTCGCGCAGCCGGCACCAGGCCAGCAGCGTCCAGGCCGCGCCCCAATAGATAAGCCCGAGCGGGTTTCCCTCGCGCTGGGTCTGGTTTCCCTGCTCGTCGCGGTAGTCCAGCCAGAGGGTTTCGCGACGCTTGATCGCGCGGCGAATCAACCCGCTGTATTTGGCCTTTTCCCGGCGCTGGGTGTCCGGTACCAGGAAGGTGGCCCGCTGCCGCTCCTGGTCCTGAAGCATCTTGTCCGGCAGCACCGAGCGTATCTTGTGCAGCGCCGAATCCGCGGCGGCGCCGATATCCTCGTCGCCCCAGCCCTGCACCATGCGCACGCCCAGCAGCAGGGCCTCGATCTCGTCCTCGGTGAACATCAGCGGGGGGACGAAGGAGCCCCTGCCGAGCCGGTAGCCGACCCCCGCCTCACCCTCGATCGGCACGCCGGACAGGGTCAGGGACTGGATATCCCGATAGAGAGTGCGCTCGGAGACGCCCAGGCGCTCCGCCAGCGCGCGGGCCGTAACGGCCGTGCGGCGGGTGCGCAGCAGGGTTAGCAGCTGCAGCAGTCGTTCGGATTTGTTCATCGGCTTGGCGGGTCGGTTTTGTCCCGGAACCATACCGGATCGGCAGGCCCCGGGGTAGCGGTGGCGGATATCAGGCCGGGTGGCCGGCCAGGCTTTCGCTCCAGTGCATCGCCTCTATCTTGTGTCCGTCAGGGTCGCGCACGAAGCAGCCGTAATAGGCTTCGCCATAGAGGGGGCGCGGGCCCGGCTCTCCCTCCGGAAGGGCGCCGGCGGCGATGGCCGCGCTGTAAAATGCATCCACCAGTTCGGTGCTCTCGGCGAGAAAGGCGAAATGGGTGCCATTTCCCACCGTCGCCCGCTTGCCGTCGCAGGGCGGGTGGACCCAAAATTCGGGAAAGTGTTTGCCGTAGGCGACGGCTTCCGGATAGTCGAGCAGCCGTTTCACGCCGAGCGTCGCCAGCACCCGGTCGTAAAATGCCGTGCTCTCGGCAAAGCGGTTGGTGCCGATGGATACATGGCTCATCATCGAGGAGATTTCATTTTGTGACATATTCCTGCCTCCAGTGGTTGTCTGGGCGAGCTTAAACGGAACCGGTGTCAGTCGATGTCAGTAGGCTCGCCGCCAATGTCCCCTGCCATAGGGGCGCGGGATCGCAGCACTGCCGTCTGCGTTGGCCCCCGGGCGACTTCACTGCTATTCTTTTCTCGCATAAACTCAGACGGTTTTTATAACCGCGGCCGGCCTGCCGCCGCGGGAGTAACACGCTAGGGAACAGGGAGAAGCTATGAAGCTGCAGCAGTTGCGCTATATCTGGGAAGTGGCCCATCACGACCTCAATGTTTCTGCGACAGCACAGAGCCTCTACACCTCGCAGCCGGGGATCAGCAAGCAGATACGCCTGCTGGAAGACGAGCTCGGCGTGGAAATCTTCGCCCGCAGCGGCAAGCACCTGACGCGCGTGACGCCCGCCGGCGAGGCGATTCTGAAAACCGCCGGCGAAATCATGCGCAAGGTGGAGAACATCAAGCAGGTTGCGCAGGAGTTCAGCAACGACAAGAAGGGCAGCCTGGCCATCGCCACCACCCACACCCAGGCGCGCTACGCGCTGCCGCCGGTCATCAAGTCTTTTATCGCCCGCTATCCCGATGTGTCCCTGCATATGCACCAGGGCACGCCGATGCAGATTTCCGAAATGGCCGCCGACGGCACCGCGGATTTCGCCATCGCCACCGAGGCGCTGGAACTCTTCAGCGATCTGGTGATGATGCCGGTGTATCGCTGGAACCGCTGTGTCCTGGTACCGAAGGACCACCCCCTGTGCCAGGTCAGCAAGCTCGATCTGGAGGAGGTGGCCAAGCACCCGATCGTCACCTATGTGTTTGGCTTTACCGGGCGCTCAAAGCTGGACGAGGCGTTTCTGGAGAAGGGACTGTCGCCAAGGGTGGTCTTCACCGCGGCGGACGCGGACGTTATCAAGACCTATGTGCGCCTCGGCCTGGGTATCGGGATAGTCGCCGATATGGCGGTGGACGAAGCGGATGAAGACCTGGTGGCGCTGGATGCAAGCCACCTGTTTGAGTCCAGTGTGACCAAGATCGGTTTCCGCAAAGGGATATTTCTGCGCGGCTTTATGTATGAATTTATCCAGCAGTTCGCCCCGCACCTGACTCGGGAGCTGGTGGATCAGGCCGCCCACGCCAGCTCCAGGTCCGAGGTGGACGAGCTGTTTGCAGACCTGGAGCTGCCCGTATATTGATGCGAAGGGGCGCTACGCCCTAAAGGCGTTCAGAGTGATGTGGCCATGGCCACAATAAGCCGCTGACAAAGTTGCGCAGCCGGGAAGTACCCGGTGCTTGGTCGCCACCACGGCTGCTGAGAAGGGGCTTCACTGCGCACTTTTCTGCTGCAAGACTTCCTTGACCAGCTTGAAGTAGACGGTGTAGATCTGCGGCTCCTCGCCGTCCCGCTCCACCAGAAAGAAGGGCGCGCGCTCGACATTGTATTTGCGCGCTATCTGCATGCCGGGACTCTGTTCGTCGCGCACATCCGCGATCAGTGTATCGTCGATAAAGCGCAGCTGGTCGTTCTCCTCCAGTTTTTTCTGCACATCGCGGCATTTGGCGCAAGGCGAGCCGTCGGCGAGAATTTTCTTGACCAGTGTGATTTTCAACGCAGATCCCTCAAGGCTTATTTCGGCGGGTTTCCCCTGACTGGCGCAAAATCTAGCAAAGCGTCTAATAACTTTGAAATATCAATAGTGGATAGCTTTATAACCTTGGGAACTTCGAGTCCGGGGGCGGGAAACAAAAAGAATGCAATCAGCGGCGGGGAGCCGACGGCCGGGCCGCCCGGCCCCCTTCAATGGCGCTGCTCCAGGGTCTCCAGCAGCAGCCGCACTTTGGCCAGGCACTCGGCGTGTTCTGCCGCCGGGTCCGAGTCCGCGACTATTCCGCCGCCGGCGGCGCAGGTGATGCGTCCGCCGCCGGCGCTGAAGGTGCGGATCGCGATATTCGTATCCGCGCGGCCGCAACTGCTGATGTAGCCGACACTGCCGCAGTAGACACCGCGCGGGCTCGACTCCAGCTCGCGGATAATCTGCATCGCGCGGCGTTTGGGGGCACCGGTGATGGAGCCGCCGGGGAAACAGGCCTCCAGCAGATCGGTGAATTGGTATTCGTCCGGCAGTTCTCCGGTGATGGTGCTGACCAGGTGGTGCACATTGGCGAAGCTGGCGAGTTGAAACAGCTGGGGCACCCGCACACTGCCTCGCCGGCACAGCTTGCCGAAGTCGTTGCGCAGCAGGTCGACGATCATCAGGTTCTCGGCCCGGTCTTTGGGGCTCTGCTGCAGCGCCGCCGCCGCGCGGCTGTCCTCAGCCGGGTCCTGTGAACGCGGCGCGGTGCCTTTGATCGGTTCCGTTTGCAGGCCGCCGCCATCGGCGCGGATAAAGCGCTCCGGTGACAGGCTCATCAGGCTGCCCTCCGCTAGCGCCAGATAGGCGGAGAAGGGCCCGGCCGCGCGACTGCGCAGCGCCAGATAGGCGGCGAAGGGATCGCCCTCGTAGCTGGCGCTGAAGCGCTGGGTGAAGTTGGCCTGGTAGATATCGCCGGCGGCGATATATTCCAGCACCCTGGCAACCCGGGCCCGGTATTCCTCTGCAGAAAGCTCGTGCGCGAAAGGCGTCAGCAGCCTGAAGTCGCCCGTGCGGGGCTCCGTCTGCCAGCGCACTGCGGTAAAGCGGGCCACCAGGTCGCGCACCTGCGCCCGGGGGCAGGCCGGGTGGAAGACCAGGTGGCTGGCCCCCAGCTGGTGATCGACGATCAGCGCCCAGCCGTAGAGGCCGAAAAATCCGCCCGGCATTCCGCTCGGGCGCGGATCCGGCGGTAGAAAGTTGCCCCGCATACCCAGCTCATAGCCCGCATAGCCGATGGCGCCGCCGCAGAAAGGCAGTTGGGCGTCGCTGTCCTGGGGGCTCAGTTCGCACAGCAGGTCGTCCAGCTGCACAAAGGGCGCGTCGCTGTCCGCCTCCAGCCGCAAGGTCTGTATCGGGTCCGCGCTGATGATGTCGTAGCGCCCGCCGGGCGCCAGCGGCCGCCCGCTGTCCAGCCATACCGGAGCCGGCAGATCGGCAACCGCCTGGAAAGCCACGGCGGTGTTGATGGAGTAAGGCAGTGATACGATTTGCATTTCGGGATACGGTTGTCGGAAGACGGCGCACACTACACATTTTGCCGCCCCAAGAAAAGGGCGTTCAGCCCACGCGCCGCTCTATACCGGCCTGGGACATCAGGCGCGTGGCCAGCTCCTCCACCGACAGCTGGGTGGCGTTCAGATAGGGGATCTGTGCCCGGCGCAGCATCTGTTCCACCTGGCGGACTTCGAACTCGCACTGTTCCATTGAAGCGTAGCGGCTGTTGGCGCGGCGCTCCTGGCGGATTTGCATCAGACGCCTGGGATCTATGGTTAGGCCGAACAGTTTGTCGCGGTAGGGGCGCAGTATTCTGGGCAGCGCAGTGGAGTCCATATCCTCTTCGGTGATCGGGTAGTTGGCCGCGCGCAGGCCAAACTGCAGAGCGAGATACAGGCAGGTGGGTGTCTTGCCGGAGCGCGACACCCCCACGAGAATCACATCGGCGCGTTCGAATTCCCGCACCCGGCGCCCGTCGTCGTTGTCCATCGCGAAATGTACCGCGTCGATGCGCTCGCTGTAGCGCCGGTCATCGGCGATACCGTGGGAGACGTTGACCGACTGCGCCGGATCGCTGCCAAACAGGTTGGCCAGCGGCGTCAGGTAGCTCTCGAAGACATCCAGCATCAGTGCCGAGCTGCTGTGCAGCTGTTCGCGAATCCTCTGGTCGACGATGCTGGTGATAATAATCGGCTGCAGTCCGGATTCGGTCGCGGCCTGTTCTATTCGCTTCAGCACCTGCTGCGCCTTTTCGTTGGAGTCGATATAGGGCAGGGTGACCTGCTCCACATGCTGGTCGCGGAACTGTGCCAGCAGGCTGTGGCCGATTGCCTCGACCGTCAGGCCGGTGCCGTCGGATATAAAAAATGCAGTGCGTTTGTCTTTTGCCATTTTGCTACCAAATCAGTCCGCAGAGTGCGCAGTTTAATCGGTTTTGCGCCCCGGGTCGCGCCGCATCTTGTAGAAAATTTACAACAGAATTTCGCATTTTCTTCGCATTTTCCGGGCTATTTTTTACAAGCGTCATCCTTATAATCGGCCGCCACCAAACCTGTTGCAGAGGGCCTTCACTTGACGAACTTCACCATTGACTTCGCAAAACTGGGTATGGGGGATGTCGACAAGGTCGGCGGAAAGAACGCGTCGCTCGGCGAAATGATCTCTTCTCTCGCCGGGGCCGGTGTCCGCGTACCGGGCGGTTTCGCGACCACCGCGGACGCCTTCCGCGCCTTCCTGGCCCACGAGCAGCTGGAGCAGCGCATCGCCGAGCGTCTGAAAACGCTGGATGTCTCCGATGTGACCGCACTGGCCGAGGCCGGCGAGGAGATCCGCGGCTGGATTCTGAATACCCCCTTCCCGGCCCAGCTGGAGCGGGAGATCCGCGACGGCTACGAGGCCCTCGGTGGCGGCGATACCGCCGTGGCCGTGCGCTCCTCGGCGACCGCCGAGGACCTGCCGGATGCCTCCTTCGCCGGCCAGCAGGAGACTTTCCTGAATATCCGCGGTATCGACGCGGTACTGAAGGCCGTGCACGAGGTGTTCGCCTCCCTGTACAACGACCGCGCCATCGCCTACCGGGTGCACACCGGCTACGCCCACGCCGGCGTGGCCCTGTCCGCCGGCATCCAGCATATGGTGCGCAGCGAGACCGGCGCCGCCGGTGTGATGTTTACGCTGGACACCGAGAGCGGCTTCCGCGACGTGATCTTTATCACCGCGGCTTTCGGTCTCGGCGAGACAGTGGTGCAGGGCGCGGTCAACCCGGACGAGTTCTATCTCTACAAACCGGCCCTGGACGCCGGCCGCCCGGCGATACTGCGCCGCAACCGCGGCAGCAAGGCGATCAAGATGGTCTACGACCAGAGCGGTGAATGTGGGCGCTCGGTCAAGACGGTGCCGGTACCGGAGGAGGATCGCCTGCGCTTCGCCCTCAGCGACGAAGAGCTCACCAGCCTGGCGCAGCAGGCGCGCAAGATCGAGCAGCACTACGGCCGCCCGATGGACATCGAGTGGGCCAAAGACGGCGATACCGGCGAGCTGTTTATCGTCCAGGCGCGCCCGGAAACCGTGCGCTCCCGCGACACCGGCACCAGTATCGAGCGCTTCCACCTGCGCGAGCGGAGCGAGGTGTTGTGCGAGGGACGCGCCATCGGCCAGCGTATCGGCGCGGGCCGGGTGCGCGTGCTGGAATCCGTCGAGGACATGGCGGCCATGCAGGATGGCGAAGTGCTGGTCACCGATATGACCGACCCGGACTGGGAGCCGGTGCTGAAAAAAGCCAGTGCCATCGTCACCAACCGCGGCGGCCGCACCTGTCACGCGGCGATCATCGCGCGCGAATTGGGTATCCCCGCGGTAGTGGGTTGCGGTGACGCGACGGAAAAGCTGAGCAGCGGCACGCCGGTAACCGTCTCCTGTGCCGAGGGCGATACCGGCTTTGTGATGGCCGGCGAGCTGAATTTCGAGCGGGAGGAAACCGAAGTCAGCGATATGCCCGAGTTGCCATTCAAGATCATGTTGAATGTCGGCAACCCGGATCGCGCCTTCGCCTTCAGCCACCTGCCCAATCAGGGCGTCGGTCTGGCACGGCTGGAATTCATCCTGAACCGGATGATCGGCATTCACCCCAAGGCGCTGCTGGAGCTGGACAAGCTGCCGGACGACCTGCAGAAGAATATCCGCGAGCGCATCGGCGGCTACGCCTCTCCGGAGGATTTCATCGTCGAGAAGCTGGTCGAGGGCATAGCGACCCTGGCTGCGGCCTTCGCGCCCAACCGCGTCATAGTGCGCCTGTCGGACTTCAAGTCCAACGAATACGCGCACCTGGTGGGCGGGCAGCTGTACGAGCCCAGCGAGGAAAACCCGATGCTCGGCTTCCGCGGCGCGGCCCGCTATCGCTCTGCGGACTTCCGTCAGTGCTTCGCGCTCGAGTGTCGCGCGCTGAAAAAAGTGCGCGACGAAATGGGCCTCACCAATGTGGAAATCATGGTGCCCTTCGTGCGCACGCCGGAGGAGGCCGCCGAAGTTGTGGGCCTGCTGGCCGACAACGGCCTCAAGCGCGGCGAGGGCGGTCTGAAGGTGATCATGATGTGCGAACTGCCGTCCAACGCGCTGCTCGCCGAGGAGTTCCTGCAGCACTTTGACGGCTTCTCCATCGGCTCCAACGATCTGACCCAGTTGACCCTGGGCCTGGACCGCGACTCGGGCCTGGTGGCGGACCTGTTCGACGAGCGCAATCCGGCGGTCAAGCTGCTGCTGTCGCGCGCTATCCAGGCGTGCAAGAAGGCCGGAAAATATGTCGGCATCTGCGGCCAGGGACCGTCCGACCACAAGGACTTCGCCCGCTGGTTGATGGACGAGGGGATAGACAGTGTTTCCCTGAATCCCGATACCGCCGTAGATACCTGGCTATTCCTCGCCAACGAGGAAGGCTGATATTGCAAGCGAAGCGGCCCGAATGGGCCGCTTTTCTTTTACGTCGCGGTAAATTTTATCGGGGAATAGGGTCGGAAAATCCCCGTTATTTCTAGACCTGTGTTGCGGCGCAGCGCAAAAATTGCCCGATTTTTTCCTGCCATTTTTATGGGCGCCCCGGCGCGCGCACGCTAAGTTCAAGCTCCATTCCAATAACGCTACGGGCGCAGAGAATAATTCAATCTAAGTGCCTACCACCTCCTCAATAGAATCGAATTAGTCCCAAGGCGGCGTGAAAACCGGAAACGGTGTTGCCTATATCGCCGCCGGGTATTTGAGCTGGACTGTGAAATTACAGTGCAGCGTCTGGGATTACGGCAGTGCCGGGCGGACCCTGTGTCTGCTCCGGCTCCTTGTCAGGCAGAGAGAAGAGGTGAGCCATGCACTCAATCAAACGAAAACGCATTCCGCTGCTCCACGCCGCCGTGGCGCTCTACCTGGTTGCGCTACTGGGTGCACCCTCCGCCTTGGCCAACAGCCGCGGCGTCAACTGGTTCGACGACGAGGCCGCGATGAATTCGTCCGGCCCGGCCTCTATCCATATCGATCTGAGTGAACAGCGTGCCTACTTCTACAAAGGGGGCAGGCTTGTCGGCGTATCCAAGGTTTCATCGGGCAAGCGCGGTTACAGCACCCGGCCCGGAAACTTCCGCGTGCTGTCCAAGCACCCGCGCCACCGCTCTTCGATATACGGCAGCTACGTGGACCGGCGCACCGGTCGCGTGGTGAAGGCCGATGTCAATACGCGCAAGCACCGCCGCCCGCCCGGCACCTATTATCGCGGCGCGAAAATGAATAACTATATCCGCTTCAACGGGGGCATCGGCATGCACGCGTCGGGCCATGTGCCCAACTATCCCGCATCCCACGGCTGCGTGCGTATGCCGCCGCATATGGCGCAGAAGTTCTACCGCTACGCGCGTGTCGGCACCCCGGTCAAGGTGACCTATTAGGGAACCTCTGAATAATTCCGCGATACCTCTGGCTTACAGAGCGGTTCACAATCAAGGCGCGGCTTCGCAGGAATGTCTAGACCTTTCAAGAAGCCGCAACGCAGAGTGTGAATCGCTCTGCAAGCCCCGCAGGGCGGGGCCTGAAGGCCGCATCTGCGCCGTTGCAGCTCTTGCAAAGGGCTGGGCCATTCGCGGCGAGCTGCGCCTAACAGCTGCAGCCTTCAGGGCCCGCAGAGGCATTGCGGAATTATTCAGAGGTTCCTTAGGGCGCGCCCTGTCGCCGGGTATTATCCATCGGGATAATGCCCGGTATTGCCCGAATGCGCTGCGCCGGGGTAGTGGAGTCGCTATTATCCCCTTTTTAAAAACGACACCCAACGAGAGGAACCCATGGCGATCTCCACCCCCGACCTCTGCGACGCCCACCCGGAACTGGTTCAAGCCCTCGAGCCTATGCTGATCAACTACGGCGGCCGCGAGCGCTTTGGCGGGCAGATAGTAACCGTCAAGTGCTTCGAAGATAACTCGCTGGTGCGGGAGCTGGTGGCCGAGCCGGGCGCGGGCAAGGTGCTGGTGGTGGATGCCGGCGGTTCCATGCGCCGCGCGTGCCTCGGCGACATGCTGGCGGAGAAGGCCTGTGCCAATGGCTGGGAAGGCATCATCCTGTACGGCTGTATTCGCGATGTGGACGAGATTTCTGGGCTAGAGTTAGGGGTACAGGCGCTCGGAACTCACCCGATGAAAACCGAAAAGAAAGGGATCGGCGAGAGAGATATTGCCGTGACCTTCGGCGGGGTGACTTTCCGGCCTGGAGAATACGTATACGCAGACAATAACGGCGTGATCGTTTCCCCGCAGTCCCTGACCTGACGGCCTGCAGCCCAGGCGGAAACCCGGCGCCGAGAAAACTTGAGTTTTAAACCTTGGTAGTACCGGAATCAACTGTCTACGGGCTGGTCCTGTTGTCCGCACTGGCCCACGCCGTATGGAACGCGGTGGTCAAACACAGCGCCGAGGGGTTCCTGCAGCTGGCGATGATCCGCAGCGTGGGGCTGCTGCTCGGCACGCTCCTCGCCACCCAGCTGCCGCTGCCGGATCCGGAGGCCTTGGGGTTTCTGCTGGGCGGGGCGCTGTTCCAGTACCTCTACTTCTTCCTGCTGACGCGCTCCTACCGGGCGCTCGACTACGGCACCGCCTATCCCATCGCCCGCGGCGTCACCCCGCTGCTGGTGGCGATGGCGGCGCTGCTGTTTCTGGATGAGTCCCTGCTGCCGCTGCAGCTGACCGGCGTTCTGTTGGTGAGCTGCGGTATATTCGCGCTGCTGATGAAGGAGCTGCGGGTATCCCGTAGCGGCATACTCCTGTCTCTCGGCACCGGCGTCGCGATCACCGGTTACACGACCCTGGGCGCGGCCGGGGTGCGCGCGGTGGAAAATCCGCTCAGCTTTGTCGCCTGGCTCGAAATACTGTCCGGGTCGGGCATTCTCCTCGCCGTCCTGCTGACCCAGCCTGTGCGCGGATTCGCCTTCGCGCGCTCGAACCTGCTGCGCGGTTCGGCGTCGGGGATACTGGCCACCGGCGGCTTCGCCGTCGCCCTCTGGGCCACCTCGGTGATGCCGGTTGCCGCCGTGGCCGCCACCCGCGAGGCGAGCATACTCTTTGCGTCGGTGATCTCCGTCTATGTGCTCAACGAGCGCTTCTCGACCCGCAGGTTGATCGCCGCGCTGATTATCTTCACCGGTATAGGGGCGCTGGCGTTCGCCTGATATTGCTCCAGCTGTCGCAGGAATCGACGCCGGCGCGCCCTGCAACCGTCTCGCTGCGCATGTTCGGGAGAAATGCGGGCCTTCCTCACCTATCATTGTCAGCTGATATCCAACACCGCTACGCGGCGCCTACTTAGTTGCGCCGCGCCGGCCCGCCACACGGAAGGTAAAAATGAGCGACCTGCGCAAAAAATGGATCACCGGCCCGCTGCTGAAGTTGATCAGGAAGGTCCTGCCGCCGATCTCGGAAACCGAGCGCGAGGCTATGGAGGCCGGCGAAATCTGGTGGGACGCGCAATTGCTGTCCGGCAAGCCGGACTGGGACCAGCTGCTGAATATGGGGCCGCCGACACTGAGTGAGGAGGAGCAGGCCTTTCTCGACGGGCCGGTGGAAGAGCTGTGCCGCATGGTGGACGACTGGAAGATCAGTTTCGAGGAGCACCGCATCCCGGACGAGGTCTGGGATTACCTGAAGCGGGAGCGCTTCTTCGGCATCATCATTCCGAAGGAGTTTGGCGGGCTCGGATTCTCGCCCACCGCGCACGCGGAGATAGTCACCAAGATCTCCACCCGCAGTACCTGTGTCGGCGTGACGGTGATGGTGCCCAACTCCCTCGGCCCCGGCGAACTGCTGATGGCCCACGGCACTGAGGCGCAGAAGCAGTACTACCTGCCGCGCCTCGCGGACGGCCGCGAGATTCCCTGTTTCGGCCTGACCAGCCCCGAGGCCGGCTCCGACGCGGCCGCCATGGTGGACAACGGCATAGTCTGTTACGGGGAATACAAGGGTGAGAAGACCCTCGGCATGCGCGTCAACTGGCACAAGCGCTATATCACCCTCGGGCCCGTGGCCACCATCCTCGGGCTCGCCTTCAAACTCTACGACCCGGAGCATATCCTCGGCGACAAGGAAGAGCTGGGCATCACGGTGGCGCTGGTGCCGACGGATACCGAGGGCGTCACCATCGGCCAGCGCCACCTGCCGGCCATGCAGGCGTTCCAGAACGGTCCCAACTGGGGCAAGGATGTGTTCGTGCCGATGGAGTGGGTTATCGGCGGCCAGGAGAATGTCGGGCGCGGTTGGCATATGCTGATGAGCGCCCTGGCCGCCGGGCGCGGTATATCGCTGCCGTCGCTGTCCACCGGCGGTGCGAAGATGGCGGCGCGTACCACCGGCGCCTATGCGCGCATCCGCGAGCAGTTCAGTATTCCCATCGGCAAGTTCGAGGGGGTGCAGCGGCGCCTGGCGGAGATAGCGTCCATCGCCTATGTGCTCGACAGCGCCCACAAGACCACCACCCGCGCGCTGGACCAGGGGCGCAAGCCGGCGGTAGTGTCCGCGATTATGAAGGCCCACGCCACCCAGGGTCTGCGCCAGGCGATCAACGATGCGATGGATATCCACGCCGGCAAGGCCATCATGGACGGGCCCCTGAACTATATCGGCAACGTCTACCGCGCGGTGCCGGTGGCCATCACCGTCGAGGGCGCGAACATCCTCACCCGCAGCCTGATGATCTTCGGCCAGGGCGCCATCCGCTGCCACCCGTATCTGCTCGAGGAGATGATGGCGGCGGAAAACCCGGACACGGAGGCGGGCCTGGAGGCCCTCGACAAGCTGCTGCCGAAGCATCTGTGGTTCCAGCTGAAGACTTTCGCCCGCGGCGTCTTCCACGGCTGGACCGTCGGGCTCTTCGCCAGCAGCCCGCGCGGCGTGGGTGCGGCGGCCAAATACTACCGGCAGATGAACCGCTATTCCGCCGTGCTGACGCTGGTCACCGAGATCTCGCTGATGTCCCTCGGCGGGGAGCTGAAACGCAAGGAACTGATCTCCTCGCGCCTCGGGGATGTGTTGAGCGAACTCTACCTGTTGAGCTGCGCCCTGAAGCGCTTCAAGGACGACGGCAGTCCGAAGGAGGACAGGCCGCTGTTGGAATTTGCCATGCGCGCCGGCCTGCACCGCATCGAGGTCAGCCTGCTGGAGGTTTTCCAGAATTTCCCGCGCCGTTTCCTCGGCCAGTTGATGCACTTCCTGACCATGCCCTGGGGGCACAGCGTGCACACCGCTTCCGACCGCCAGGCGCAGGCCTGTGCCGAACTGTTGATGTCGCCCTCGGAAAGCCGGGACCGGCTGACCAAGGGAGTCTTTCTCGGCAATCCCGGCGACGGCGTGGATCTGGTGGAGCAGGCCTTCAACAAGGTCTGCGCCACCGAGGCGGCGAGAGACAAGCTGAAGCGGGGCGGCATCCGCACCCTGAGCCGCAAGACCATCGACGAGGGGCTGACGCGCAAGCTGATTAGTGAGGAGGAAGCCGCCAGCCTGCGGGATACCGCCGACGCGGTGGATATGGCGATTCAGGTGGATCACTTCGAACAGCTGAAACCGATCAGCCAGGGCACCCTGTAGGTGTCGATCCGCGCCCCTGCCGGGAGATGCTTTAAGCAGAGACTATGAGCCACTCCGACGCCGACAAGCCGCAACGTTTCGACTGTACCGAAAAATGCGTGGATGCGGTGCTGGAGCGCGTCGGCAAGCGCATCGTGCTCGGGCTGCCGCTCGGTATCGGCAAGGCCAACCATTTCGCCAACGCCCTCTATGCCCGCGCCGCCGCGGACCCCTCCATCTCCCTGACGATATTCACCGCGCTGACCCTGGAGAGGCCCGTCGGCCACGGTGAGATAGGCCGCCGCTTCGTGCAGCCGCTGCTGGACCGGCTCTACAATCACTACCAGGATCTCGCTTACACCCCGGCACGGCACAGGGGATTGCTGCCGGAGAATATCGAGGTGTGCGAGTTTTTCCTGCAGCCCGGCGCCTTCCTCGGCAACGCCGGCGCGCAGCAGAGCTACGTCAGCGCCAATTACACCCATGTGCCGCGGGATCTACTCGAGCGCGGCGTCAATGTGATCGCGCAGATGGTGTCGCCGGGCGGGCAGGGCGACCGCTACAGCCTGAGCGCCAACCCGGATCTGACCCTGCCGTTGCTGAAAATGGCACGGGCGCGCACGGACTACCCGCTACTGCTGGTCGGTGAAGTCAATCCGCAGCTGCCGTATATGGTCGGCGACGGCGAGCTGAAAACCGCCGAGTTCGATTTCCTGCTCGAGGGGGAAACCTTCGACACACCGCTGTTTGCTGCGCCGACACTGCCGGTGGGCCTCACCGAGTACAGCCTCGCCTTCCATATTGCCAGCCTGGTGGCGGATGGCGGCACCTTACAGGTGGGCATAGGCGCGCTCGGGGACGCCATCTGTCACGCGCTACGGCTGCGGCAGACGGACAACACCGAGTTCCGCGCCATAGTGCGCGACCTCACCTGTGACGATTCGCTGCAACTGCGCGAACGGCTGCCGCCGATGCTGGAACCCTTCGCGCGGGGGCTCTACGGCGCCAGTGAAATGGTGCCGCCGGGTTTCCTGCACCTGCGCCGGGAAGGGGTGCTGGCGCGGGAGGTCTATCCCGACGCGGCGCTGCAGCGACTGCTCGACAGCGACAGAATTTCCGATATCGTCAACGAGGAGACACTGCTGGCGCTGAGAGACTGCGGCCGCATTCAATGCCCGCTGACACCGGCGGACACGGCCTTCCTGCAGAGGCTCGGTATCGTCGATCCCAGCTACAGCTGGCGGGGGCACAAACTGCTGAACCCCGAGGGCGAAGAGGAGGAGTGCGATCTGCACAGTGAGCACGGCCGGCGCCGGCTGCTGGGGCGCTGCCTCAATCAAAAACTGCGCGGCGGCACCTGGCTGCACGGCGGTTTCTACCTGGGCCCCGAATTTTTGTACCGGGAACTGCGCGAGTTGTCCGACAGCGAGCGCGCCGGCCTGCACATGACGGCGATCGATTTCATCAACGACCTGCAGCAGGAGCGCGAGCTGAAAACCGCGCAGCGCCAGCGGGCACGCTTTATCAACTCGGCGATGATGGTGACGCTGACCGGAGCGGTAATCTCCGATGGTCTGGAGGACAACCAGGTGGTCAGCGGCGTCGGGGGCCAGTACAACTTCGTCGCCCAGGCGCACGAACTGCCGGGCGGGCGCTCGATTATCGCGCTGCCCAGTACCCGCACCTGCGGCGGCGAATGCCGCAGCAATATCGTCTGGGAATACCCCCACACCACCATCCCGCGCCACCTGCGCGATATCGTCGTCACCGAATACGGGGTCGCCGACCTGCGCGGCAGGTCCGACCGCGACGTGATTGTGTCGATGCTGTGTATCTGTGATTCCCGCTTCCAGAGCACATTGATGGAAAAGGCAAAGAGCGCCGGCAAGCTGGAAAAGGACTTCGCGATACCGCTGGAATTCGGCGCCAATACGCCCGCGCGCATCGAAGCCGCGTTTGGCGAACAGAAACGTCTTGCGCTGCTGCCGTACTTCCCCCTCGGCACGGACTTCACCGACGAGGAGGCGCTGCTGGCAGTCGCACTGCAGCAGCTGAAGGTCTCGAGCAAAAAGTGGTGGAAGATGCTGCCGCTGGTGCTGGACGGGCGCAAAATCTGGAAAGACCGCTCGGCCGCCTATGCCGACATCCACCGCTGCCTGGAGCGCATGGAGTTCGAGCGCACTGATACCTATGAACACCGCCTCGAGGGCTATACGGTGGCCGGAGCGCTGCACCGGTTTGTCGACCGGCGAAGGCCGCTGCGCGGGGATTGAGAATAAAAAAGGGCCGCATAAGCGGCCCGAACCATGAGTGAAGTAGGGATATTTAAGCGTTTGCGTCTTACTTGAACTGCTCTTCCTCGGTGGAACCGGTCAGCGCGGTCACGGAGGACTGGCCGCCCTGAATCACGTTGGTCATATCGTCGAAGTAACCGGTGCCCACCTCCTGCTGGTGCGCGACGAAGGTGTAGCCCTTCTCGGCGTCGGCGAACTCCTTCTCCTGCAGGCGCACGTAGGCGCTCATGTCTTCGCGGGCATAGTCGTAGGCCAGGTTGAACATGGCGTTCCACATGCTGTGGATACCCGCCAGGGTGATGAACTGGAACTTGTAGCCCATCGCGGACAGTTCGCGCTGGAACTTGGCGATGGTGGCGTCGTCCAGGTTCTTCTTCCAGTTGAAGGACGGCGAGCAGTTGTAGGACAGCAGCTGGTCCGGGTACTCCTTGCGGATGGCCTCGGCAAACTTCTTCGCCTCGTCCAGGTCCGGCGTGGCGGTCTCACACCACAGCAGATCCGCGTAGGGCGCATAGGCCAGGCCGCGGGCGATGGCCTGGTCGATACCGGCCTTGACGCGGTAGAAGCCCTCGGCGGTGCGCTCGCCGGTCAGGAAGGGCGCGTCGTACTCGTCGCAGTCGGAGGTCAGCAGATCCGCCGCGTTGGCGTCGGTGCGCGCCAGTACGATGGTCGGCACGCCTTCCACGTCGGTGGCCAGGCGCGCGGAGATCAGCTTCTGCACCGCTTCCTGGGTCGGCACCAGCACCTTGCCGCCCATATGGCCGCACTTCTTCACCGAGGCCAGCTGGTCCTCGAAGTGTACACCGGCGGCACCGGCGCGGATCATGTTCTTCATCAGCTCGTAGGCGTTCAGCACACCGCCGAAACCGGCCTCGGCATCGGCCACGATCGGCGCGAAGTAGTCGATATAGCCCTCGTCGCCCGGGTTCTTGCCGCTTTTCCACTGGATCTGGTCGGCGCGCTCGAAGGCGTTGTTGATGCGGCGCACCACGGTCGGGACGGAATCCACCGCGTAGAGGGACTGGTCCGGGTACATGGTCTCGGAGGTGTTGGCGTCCGCCGCCACCTGCCAGCCGGACAGGTAGATGGCCTGCACGCCGGCCTTGACCTGCTGCACGGCCTGGCCGCCGGTCAGGGCGCCCATGGCGTTGACGAAGTCCTTGTCCGGGCGGAAGGACGGGCGGCCACCTTCGTTGACCAGCTGCCACAGCTTCTCCGCGCCGCGCTTGGCGATGGTGTTCTCGCGCTTGATGGAGCCGCGCAGGCGCACCACGTCCTCGGCGCTGTAGGTGCGTTTTACGCCTTTCCAGCGCGGGTTCTCCGCCCAGTCTTTCTCGATAGCTGCGATTTCCGCCTTGCGGTCGTAGTTGCCAGTAGTCATCTGTTGATCTCCCTCGAAACGGTGACTGCGAATAAGTGTTGAGTATCCTAGTGGTACTGGCATAATTTGCCCAATTTATTGCTCTTATTTTCGCTATCGATCGAACGAATACCGGGTAAATCCTGCCTATGAACCTTGAAAGAGCCGACCTGAACCTGCTGGTCTACCTGGATGTATTGCTCCGGGAGCGCAATGTAACCCGCGCCGCGAACTACCTGGGCCTGTCCCAACCGGCCATGAGCAACGGCCTCAAGCGCCTGCGCGAGCTGTTCGACGACCCGCTGCTGGTGCGCACCCGCGAGGGCATGATGCCGACCGAGCGCGCCCTGGAGCTGCAGCCGATGGTGCGCGAGGCGCTGGCCTCGATTGACCGGGTGATACAGCCGAACCGGGATTTCGAGCCCGCCGAGGCGCGGCGCACCTTCCGCATTATGGCCAGTGACTATGCGGAATCCACGCTGATACCGCAGCTGCTGAAACAGCTGCGCGAGGACGCGCCCGGCATCAGCCTGGATATCATGACCCCCAGCGATGTCAGCTTCGTGGACGTGGAGCAGGGCAAGGTGGATATGGTGATCAACCGCTTCGACAGCATGCCCCAGAGCTTCCACCAGGCCACCGTGTGGCGGGACTCCTTCTCCTGCGTGATGCGCGCCGACAACCCGATTCTCGAAGACTACAATCTGCACAGCTACCTGAAGGCGCAGCATATCTGGGTCAGCAAGACCGGCATGGGCGTCGGCGTCGGCGTCAACCCGGAAGATGTACAGCGCCTCGGCTGGGTGGACGAGGCCATAGGCCGTCTGGGCGAAAAGCGCGATATCTCCGTGTTCACCCGCCACTACCAGGTGGCCATGCTGCTGGCGGAACAGAGTGACCTGATCGTGACCGTACCGACACGGCTGGCGCAGCTGGCCAGGGACAACCCGCGGGTCGTGCGCCGCGACCCGCCGCTGGAAATTCCGCCGCTGGAACTGAAGATGGCCTGGAGCCCGCTGTTGCAACAGAGCGCGCCGCACCGCTGGTTGCGGCGGCTGATTCTGGATATCGGCCGGCAGCTGTAGGGATGCCCCCTGTGTTCGCCTCCGTATCTTGGTGGCACGCAACTCTGTAGCCGACCCAGCGGCGGCCCCGCTAGCGGGGCCTTCGCTCCGAGTGGATCGTCGGGGCAACCCCTGTCAAGGCGAACACACGCTTCACAATAAAATTCAAAATGTGAATAGCGGAAATTCCGCCTATAAATTAGCGGTATGATCGGGCGGCTGTTTAGAATGCCCCAGGTGAACAATCGAGTTTCAACAATCTGCGAGAGGCCCGGATATGACGGAACGAGTCCAAATCGGCGAACTGCAAATCGCATCGGCGTTGCACAAACTGGTCAACGAGGAAGTGATTCCCGGTACCGGCGTCAGTGCCGATGTCTTCTGGGCCGAATTCGAAAAGATTGTCCGCGACCTGGCACCGGTGAACCGCGCACTGCTGGAAAAGCGCGATCAGATCCAGGAAAAAATTGACCGCTGGTACAGCGACAATCCCGGCGCCTACCGCGATCTGGAAAAATACAAGGCGTTTCTGCGCGAGATCGACTACCTGGTGGATGAGCCGGCGGACTTCACCGCGACCACGGAAAATGTCGACCCGGAAATCGCCACCATGGCCGGTCCGCAGCTGGTCGTGCCGGTGATGAATGCCCGCTACGCGCTGAACGCGGCCAATGCCCGCTGGGGCAGCCTCTACGACGCCCTCTACGGCACCGATGTGATCAGCGAAGAGGGCGGGGCCGAGCGGGGTGGCCAGTACAACCCCGTGCGCGGCGCCAAGGTGATCGAGTACGCGCGGGAATTCCTCGACCAGTCGGCGCCGCTGACCTGCGGCAGTCACAAGGATGCGGTCCAGTACCGCATCAACGGCTCGCTGCTGGAAGTCGAGCTGGCCAACGGTGATATCGCCACACTGAAAAAATCCAAGCAGTTTGCCGGCTACAGCGGCGATATCGAAAAGCCCAACGCCGTTCTGCTGCGCCAGCACGGCCTGCGCTTTGAAATTCAGATCGACCGGGAGAGCCCGATCGGCAAGAGCGATGCGGCCGGTATCAGGGACATCCTGCTGGAGTCTGCGCTGACCACCATCATGGACTGCGAAGACTCCGTCGCCGCCGTGGACGCCGAGGACAAGGTGCTTGTCTACCGCAACTGGCTCGGCCTGATGAAGGGCGACCTGACGGAAACCATCCGCAAGGGCGACAAGACCTTCGAGCGCAAGCTGAACCCGGACAGGGAATATATCTCGCCGAACGGTAATCCCTTTACGCTGCCCGGACGCAGCCTGCTGTTTGTGCGCAATGTCGGCCACCTGATGACCAACGACGCGATACTATACGGCGACGGCGAGGAGGTACCCGAGGGCATACTCGATGGCATGATCACCAGCCTGATTGCCCTGCACGATATCCGCGGCAATGGGCCGCTGAAAAACTCCCGCACCGGCAGCATCTATATCGTCAAGCCGAAGATGCACGGCCCCGAGGAAGTGGCCTTCGCCAATACCCTGTTCGACCGCATAGAGGACGCCCTGGGACTCGAGCGCAACACGCTGAAGATGGGCATTATGGACGAGGAGCGCCGCACCACCGTCAACCTGAAAGCCTGTATCGCCGCCGCCAAAGAGCGCGTTGTGTTTATCAACACCGGTTTCCTGGACCGTACCGGCGACGAGATCCACACCTCGATGCTGGCCGGCCCGATGATCCGCAAGGGCGATATGAAACAGTCCAAGTGGATCGCCGCCTACGAGGACTGGAACGTGGATGTGGGCCTGGCCACCGGCCTGAAGGGCAGGGCACAGATCGGCAAGGGCATGTGGCCGATTCCGGATCAGATGGCGGCAATGATGCACGCCAAGCTGGCCCACCCGATGGCCGGCGCCAACACCGCCTGGGTGCCGTCACCGACGGCGGCCACATTGCACGCGCTGCACTACCACAAGGTGGACGTCGCCAAACGCCAGCAGGAACTGGCGGAACGCCCCCACGCGAAGCTGGACGATATCCTGACAGTGCCGGTGGCGGAAGACACCAATTGGAGCGCGGAGGAAATCCAGCGCGAGCTGGACAACAACGCCCAGGGTATTCTCGGCTATGTGGTGCGCTGGGTGGAGCAGGGCATCGGCTGTTCCAAGGTGCCGGATATCAACGACGTGGGCCTGATGGAAGACAGGGCCACCCTGCGCATCTCCTCCCAGCATATCGCCAACTGGCTGAAGCAGGGCGTGGTTACCCGGGAGCAGGTGCTGGAAACCCTGCAGCGCATGGCCGCCGTGGTGGACCGCCAGAACGCCGGCGATCCCAACTACCGAGATATGTCGCCGGACTTCGACAACAGCATCGCCTTCCAGGCCGCCTGCGAACTGGTGTTCGAGGGCTGCGCGCAACCGAATGGCTACACCGAGCCGGTACTGCATCGCCGGCGGCGGGAGTTCAAAGCAAAGTATGCGTAAACAAGAAAGGCCCTGCGGGGCCTTTTTTAGTTGCCGGCTAACTTTCCGTTCACTTCGGACATCAGTCGCGGCCAACGGCCATCCCTGGCGGCCCAGGTATCCACGGCGCCTTCGGTGCCACAAGAATTCTTCTCCAGCTTTTTCTCTTGACCTTAACTTAACTTGAGGTCCTAAGCTGCGCGCATCCTTTATCGGCTACAGGAAATTGTCAGCATGAACGCAGCAGCAATCGATCTCCCCGCGTATTTCCAACGTATCGGCTACAGCGGCACCCCGTCGCCGGATTTGGATACGGTCAGAACCCTCGTCTCCCTGCACACTCAGTCGATTCCGTTTGAAAACCTGAATCCGTTTCTCGGCTGGCCGGTGGATATCGAGCTGCCGTCGGTGGAACGCAAGCTGGTGCGCGACGGGCGGGGCGGCTACTGCTACGAGCAGAACGGCCTGTTCCGTGCGGTACTGGAGGGAATCGGCATAGCGGTTACCGGGCTGGCGGCGCGGGTACTGTGGCAGGTGCCGGAGAATCACCAGCCGGCGCAATCCCATATGATACTGCGCGCGGAAATAGCGGAAGTTCCGTATCTGCTGGATGTCGGCTTCGGCGCGCAGACCCCGACGGCGCCGCTGCGACTGGATATCGAAACCGAGCAGACCACCAGCCATGGGGTCTACCGGCTGCGCAGAACCGGGGGCGACTACCTGTTGCAGACCCGGATCGACGGAAACTGGCTGCCGGTCTACAGCTTCGATCTGCAGAAACAGACCGCCGGCGACTACAAGGTGTTCAACTGGTACTGCTCCACGCACCCCGAGTCGCGCTTCGTGCGGGAACTGATCGCGGTACGCGCCTTCGCCGGCGGCCGTCACACGCTGCGCGGCCGCGAGCTGAGCTACCACCCGCTCAAGGGTCCGAAAATGACGTTCAGGCTTGCGGGACCACAGGAACTGCGCGATACCCTCGCCGATATCTTCAAGATAGAGGTACCCCGGGAACCCCAGGTGGACAGCGCGCTCGCCGCCCTGTTCGAAGCGCGGGAAGCACAGGCGTGAGCAGATTTGCGATCGTCTACCACTCCGCCGGTGGCACCACCGCGACCCTGGCGGGCGCGGTAGCCGCCGGCATTCGATCGATTGCGGGCACCGAGGCTTCGGTCTTCAGAATAAACGGCGACGATATCGACCGCGGCCGCTACACGAACAGCGAGATCATGCGGCAGCTGGATAGCTGTGCAGGCATCGCCTTCGGCTCGCCGACGTTTATGGGCTCGGTTTCGGCGCAGTTCAAGGCCTTTATGGATGCCACCAGCGAGCGCTACAGCCGGCGCACCTGGGCCGGTAAACTGGCCGCGGGCTTTACCATCGGCTCCAGCCCCAGCGGCGACCAGCTGAACACGATTCAGACGCTGCAGGTCTTTGCCAGCCAGCACGGCATGCTGTGGACAAGCATCGACCTGCCCACCGGCTGGGACGCCTGCGGCCGCAACCGAATGGGCGCCCAGTCCGGGTTGATCGCGCTGCAGACGGAAGGGGGCGGCGTGCACCGGCTGGACAGGCTCACGGCCATGTATCTCGGTGAAAGGCTGGCCGGCCTGGCCGCAAATCAAGCACCTAAGTGCTTGATTTGTCGTTGAGGGTTTGCGGACATGCGCCGTAAACCCGGGTTGAAAAAGGTCAGGGATAACCTTTTTCAACAACCCGCTAGAGGCGTATCCAGGCATCCTGCCAGTTGACACCCGAGCCCGGCGCGTAGTGGTACGGGCTGTTGACATTGCACCAGTCGCCATTGGGCCAGGGGCGGCACTGATAGCGCTCGCCATCGCCGCCGCGCACCAGGGTTTCCCCCGGCACATAGCTGCCAATGCCGTCCGGATACACATGGTCGTAGTCGCCGCCCCCGCCGGCGCGGTGGGTGATCTCCGTCGCGACACTGTCGGACAGCTGACCGTCGCTGACGGTCAGCTGCACCGCTACCGTCTGGTCCTGCGCCGGCGCACTCAGATTCAGCGTGACCGACACACCGCTGTCACCGCTCAGGCTGGCGCCGCTGCCGGCGGTGATTGCCCAGCGATAGCTGAGCGGATCGCCGTCGGCGTCACTGGAGCCGGCCCCGGACAGACTGACATTGCCGGCGCCGGTCAGGGACTCCGGATCGGCGCTGACCGCGGCCACCGGAGCCCTGTTGCCAGCCGGTATCTGGATATCGATTTCGTGGCTGAGGTCGAGATCCGCCTCGGTGTAGACCCGGTTGCCGCTGGCCGCGTGGAGCGGGGTGATATCGCCGCTGTCGGGATCCAGCACCCCGATACGCGCGTACTGGGACTGGCTGTTGACCGCCTGCGCAAAGGCGTAGGCCCAGTCGGCGGCGGCCGTGGCGCCGGCGGCGACAGTGTACTGGACGCTCTCCATATCGTTGCCGGTACTGTTGAACAGGCGCAGGGTCACGGTGCTGCCCGCGGCCAGATCGCTCTGCGCGCTGAAGGGGCCCTCGTCCACCCAGGGGCTGCTGGCACCACCGATAATCACATCGGTACAGGTGTAGAAGGCCTCGGGACTGTCTGAGCGCTGCCAGGTGGTATAGATCACATGCTTGCCGGTCACCGGCGGCAGGGGGCAGTTGAGGGTATAGCGGTTGTCGGCGCCGAGGGGCACATCGCCGAGACGGCAGAACTCGAACAGATCGCCCCACGCCAGTGGCGCGTCCGGCGTGTAGCCCTGCCGCGTCACGTAGAAGACCCAGTCCTGGGTGGCGTGGGGTGCGGTGGCCCAGAACTCGAAGTCGAAGGTGCCGTCCGGCTTGGGCGCTATCGGCGTCGCCTGCCAGTCGGGGCGCGCCAGGTCCAGCCCGGCGAACTGGGCGCCGCCACCGGCACACAGCTGGCCGTCCGGCACCACCTCGCGGTGATTGCCGGCGGCATCGCCCTGGCGCACGCCGTTCCAGTCGTAGAAGGCCTGCGGGCCGGCGACCTCCTTGGCCGCGGCACAGGCCGGGTCACTGGGGTTTTCCGGATTGTTGAGGAAACAGTTGTAGACGCGACTCTCCGGCACCACCATGCTGCCGTGGGCCAGTACCTGGCCGGCGGGAACCAGGGCCGCGGCCGCGAGGATGACGCTAAGCCTGTTGCGTATCATGGAGATCTCCTTTTCTTATCATTTCTCGGTGTGCCCTGCGCGAATGGAAACCCGCGCAGATGGGCAATAAAAAGCCAATGACAGCGCTGACTTTCCCGAATCATGCTAAAGCCATGGCGTGAAATGCGAAGGCAATTTGCCGCCATTCCGATTCGGAGGCGGGGAAATTTGCGGAATTGCGCAGTGGGGCGCCGGCGAAGCGCCGGATAGGTCACGCCCCGAAGGCGGGCTGGGGGCAGAGGGAAGCGGAGAGTCAGAGAGACAGGCGTCTCAGGTTCGGATCCGTCGACGCCAGCGGCCAGTCGCGCTCGAAAGCGTCCAGCAGTTCGCGCGCGCGCACCTGGGCCTGCGGCTGGTAGCTGCCCAGCCACAGCTGCCGGTCGTCGCATCTGAGCAGCCGGCGGCCGTCCGCGATCGCGAACTCCCAGTCCGGGGTATCCACCCCACCCTCGACCCTGCGGATCTCTATCCGCGAGCTGAGGCGCTGCGCCAGCGCGAGGGTGCGGTGGGAGCGGCCCGCGAGGGATTCACTTTCACGGATCAGTATGCGCACGCGGGCAAAGCGGCTGCTGCGCGCGAATTCCGACAAGGCCTGCACCACTTCGGCGTCGTGGTAGAGGGGGCGGGCCAGTTGCTCGGAGAAGATACACAGCTCCCGCCGCGCGCCGCGCAACAGGTCGACCAGTGCCGCGCGAAAGTCGGCGATACCGTCGAGCGCTCGCGCCTGCGGTCCGGGCTGCTCAGTCAAAACGGCGCACCATCCTGATATGGGGAATATCGGCTTCGATAAACGTCTCTCCCTCAGGGATGAACCCGGCCTTGCGGTAGAACCCCTCGGCGTGGGTCTGGGCGTGCAGATAGACGCGTTCGAAGCCGCGCGCCCGCGCGTAGTCGCAGATGTATTCCAGCAGGCGCAATCCCAGGCCGCCGCCGCGGGCGGATTTCGCAACCGCCATGCGGCCTATCTTGCCGGCGTCGGTGATGCGGCCGGTACCCAGCGGCTCGCCGCCACGCATCGCCAGAAAGTGCCGCGCCGTGTCCTCCTGGTCATCCCACTCGATGGCCGGGTCCACCCCCTGCTCGCGGATAAAGACCGCTTCGCGCACGCGGCGGATCAATGCGCGATCCCTGTGCCAGTCGGCTTCGCGAATCACTGTCTCGACCATATCAGAGCACCGCTGGAGAGCGCAGCCGGCGGGTGGCCGGCGCGGTAGGTTTTGTCCAGATATCCATCAGAAGTCCTCCGGTGGATAGATCAGGCTGCCCTGGGCCACCAGCTGCTCCACCAGCTCCGCGATCTGCGGAAACGCGTCTATATCGCCCTGGGCGATGGTGTGGTTTTCGCAGAAGCGCTCGGCGAAGGACAGCGGGGCGGGGAAGGATTCACCGTCCACAAACAGCGTCTCGGGTTCACGGCAGAAGGCGCAGCGGGAGGCGGGGTTCAGCACCAGCTCGGCGCCTGCGGCCAGCTGCTCGCGCCAGTCCTCCGCGCCGCCCGCGTCCAGGGCCACGGTATCCGGGTATTTGGCCTCGGTCATCACGGCGCCAAACCACTGGGCAATATTCTGCGGCTGTTGCAGCCAGCTGCCCAGCTGTTCCTGTAGCCGGGCTACCGAATCGGGATCGATTTCCGCAGGGTTGGCCGCCGGCGCGATTCCCGGGTCCGTGTAGCGCAGTCGTTGCGGCAGCCCGCGGGCCAGCTCCGCGGCCAGATCCTCGAGAATGGTCGCCGCCGACGGGGCGCGGAAACCGATGGAAATGGTGGTGCAGCCGCCCTCGGCGATACCCCAGTGGCTGTACTGGGGCGGCAAGTAGAGCATATCGCCGGGCTCCAGCAGCCAGCTGTTTTCCGGCTCGAAGTCCTTGAGAATATGGAGCGGCGTACCCTCGACGCGCGGGCTGCGCTCATCGACTTTCGATCCCTGGTGCCACAGCCGCTTGCCCTCCGCCTGCAGCAGAAACACATCGTAGTGGTCGAAGTGCGGACCGACGCTGCCCTTGTCGGCGGCATAGCTGATCATCACGTCGTCCAGGCGCCAGTCCGGAATAAAACGGAAATACTTTTTCAGTTCCGCCACTTCCGACAGCCACTGGTCCACCGCCTGTACCAGCAGGGTCCAGTGGCTGCGGGGCAGGGACAGGAAGTCCTCCTCGGTGAAGGGCCCGTTGCGCAGCTGCCAGGGGCCCTCGTCGCCGTGTTCCAGCACCAGGCGCGACTCCACCGCCTCCTCGAGGGCCATGCCGGCCAGTTCCTCGCCGGAAATCGGCGAGACGAAGTCCGGGAAGGCGTTGCGGATCAACAGGGGTTTCTGTTGCCAGTAGTCGCGCAGGAAGTCGGCTACCGGCAGTTCGCCCAAATGCGTCAACGGCTTGATCATGGTTGCTACCAGTACGAAGTGAAATGCGAAGGGACTGATGCCGGTAGCGGCTTGCGGGACTGTCTGCGAGAGGGATCTCGCAGACATGCCTCCAGGGATGGATTTACGGCGTGTCCCACAAGCCGCTACCGGTAGCAGGCCCGCCAGCGAGCCTGATCGGAGTTAAATTTTCTTCGCCTGCTCCACGGCATTGCCGATATAGGAGGCCGGCGTCAGCTCGTGCAGAGCCTGCTTCGCTTCGGCCGGGATATCCAGCTTGTCGATAAAGGTCTTCAGGGTTTCCCGGGTAATACCCTGGCCGCGGGTCAGCGCCTTCAGTTTTTCGTAGGGCTCTTCGATGTTGTAGCGGCGCATCACCGTCTGAATCGGCTCCGCCAGCACTTCCCAGGCGTTGTCCAGGTCTTCCGCCAGGCGCTCGCGGTTGATTTCCAGTTTGCCCAGGCCCTTCAGGGTCGCGGCGTAGGCGATTGCCGAATAGCCGGCGCCGACCCCCATATTACGCAGCACGGTGGAATCGGTCAGGTCGCGCTGCCAGCGGGAAATCGGCAGCTTCGCGGCCAAATGCTGGAATACCGCGTTGGCCAGCCCCAGGTTGCCCTCGGAGTTCTCGAAGTCGATCGGATTCACCTTGTGCGGCATGGTGGAGGAGCCCACCTCGCCGGCCACCACCTTCTGCTTGAAGTAGCCGAGGGAAATATAGCCCCAGATATCGCGGTCGAAGTCGATCAGAATCGTGTTGAAGCGCGCGATCGCATCGAACAGCTCGGCGATATAGTCGTGCGGCTCAATCTGGGTCGTGTAGGGGTTCCAGGTCAGACCCAGAGAGGTGACGAATTCCTCCGCGTTCTTCTGCCAGTCCACATCCGGGTAGGCGGACAGGTGGGCGTTGTAATTGCCCACGGCGCCGTTGATTTTGCCGAGCAGCTCCACGTCGCTGATCTGCTTGATCTGCCGGCGCAGGCGCGCGGCCACATTGGCCAGTTCCTTGCCGACCGTCGTCGGGCTGGCGGTCTGGCCGTGGGTGCGCGACAGCATCGGCACATCGGCGAATTTTTTCGCCAGTTCGGCAATCTCGGCGACAATCTGATTCATTGCCGGCAGCAGCACCTGGTCGCGGCCGGCGCGCAGCATCAGGGCGTGGGACAGGTTGTTGATGTCCTCGGAAGTGCAGGCGAAGTGCACGAACTCGCTGACCCTGGCCAGCTGCTCGTTGCCGCTGATTTTTTCCTTCAGGAAATACTCCACCGCCTTGACGTCGTGGTTGGTGGTGCGCTCTATCTCCTTGATGCGCTGCGCATCCTCCAGGGAGAAGTCCGCCACTATGGCGTCGAGCAGTTGGCTGGCCCCCTCGTCGAACGGCGGCACCTCCTCGATTTGCGGGTGCTGGGACAGCTTCTGCAACCAGCGCACTTCCACTTCCACCCGCGCGCGAATCAGGCCGTACTCGCTGAAGATATCCCGCAGCGGTGCGGTTTTGCTTTCATAGCGTCCGTCGATGGGAGAGACCGCGGTAAGGGCGGATAGCTCGACTGTCATGGTAAATCTCCGGGTTTAGTGACTTGTGGATTCGATTTGCGCGATCAGTGCGTCGGTCGCGGCCAGCAGTTTCTTGCGCTGAAACAGCAGGTGCAGCCGGCGGCCGCCCAGCTGGCGCCACAGGGTGGCGGCGCGCACGCCGGCAAATAGCATGGCGCGTATCTGATTCGCGATGCGCTGTTGCTGCAGGTAATTGAAATCACCCAGCACCTGGATGCGAAAGCGGAAGGTGCTCAACGTGTCGCTGTAGATACCGGCCAGATTGGAAAACACATTCTCGTGAGTTGGCGTGAAGTGCTCCGCCTGGGCCTTGGCCTTTTCCAGACGGCTGCCGATGATCGCCAGCAGGTCATTCTTCTTGCTCAGTTGCCGCTGCAGGTAGAGGATCGACAGGGCGTAGCGCAGGCAGTCGGTGTATTCCGGGTGCTGGCGCGACTGCAGCAGCTGGCGGGAGACTTTTAAGCCCGGCAGCAGCTTGCCCACGCCGTTGAACACCGCCTCGGTATTGTCCGGATTCAGCTGGAACAGGCTGTAGACGCCGGTTTCCAGCTGTTCCTGGGGTGCCGTGCCCGTCTTCGCCAGGCGCTCCACCAGGGTCGCGGCCTGGAATATGGCCGCCAGCGCCAGTGCCTGATCCCGCCAGTTACTCAAAGTCGCTCCTCAATTCTTCTGATATTTTTCCGGCAGGGCCGTGCCCACGCCGGTGGCTTTCTCGATTACGGCGCCACCCAGGCAGATTTCACCATCGTAGAGCACCAGTGACTGACCGGGGGTGATGGCCCGCTGCGGCTCGTCGAAGGTCACTACCAGGTCGCCGTTTTCCCGGACCTTTACCGTGCACTCCTGGTCCGGCTGGCGGTAGCGGGTCTTGGCCCGGCAGCGCAGCCCCTCCTGGGTGTGGGCCGCCGCAGGCGCGCTGCCGTTGATCCAGTGAGCCTGTGCCGCCTCCAGCCCGGTGGCGTAAAGCAGCGGGTGGTGCGCGCCCTGGGCGACGATCAGCACATTGCGCTCCAGGTCCTTGCCCACCACATACCAGGGCTCCTCGCCGGCGCCCCTGACGCCGCCGATTCCGAGCCCCTGGCGCTGGCCGATGGTGTGGTACATCAGGCCCGCGTGGCGCCCCATGACCTCGCCTTCCGGCGTCTCCATGTCGCCCGGCTGAGCCGGCAGATACTGCTCCAGGAAATCCTTGAAGCGGCGCTCGCCAATAAAGCAGATACCGGTGCTGTCTTTCTTGTCGTGAGTGACGAAGCCGTTTTCCTCGGCGATGCGGCGCACCTCCGGTTTTTCCAGCTCGCCGAGCGGGAACAGGGACTTGGCGAAGGCCGCCTCGTCCACCGCGTGCAGGAAGTAGCTCTGGTCCTTGTTCGTATCCAGGCCCTTGAGTAGGTAGGTGCGGCCGTCGATATCCTTGCGCCGCGCGTAATGGCCGGTCGCGATGGCGTCGGCGCCGAGTACCTCGGCGTACTCCAGGAACACCTTGAACTTGATCTCGCGGTTGCAGAGGATATCCGGATTCGGCGTGCGCCCGGCCTTGTACTCGGCCAGGAAATACTCGAATACGTGGTCCCAGTACTCGGCGGCGAAGTTGGCCGTGTGCAGCTTGATACCGAGCCGCGCGCAGACCGCCTGGGCATCCGCCAGGTCCGCCTTGGCGGTGCAGTACTCGGTGCCGTCGTCCTCATCCCAGTTCTTCATAAACAGGCCCTCCACCTGGTATCCCTGCTGCATCAGCAACAGGGCGGCGACGGAGGAGTCAACACCGCCGGACATGCCGACAATGACACGCTGGGGCTGTTTGGAGACGGATTCAGACATAGGTTGGGGCAATCAGCTGCTACGGGGCCATAAAAAGGGGGCGAATTTTACCCGCGAAAGGGGTCTGTGACCAAGACCGCTTTGCTCTCGCCTTAGCTTAGTGGCGATTAAGGGTTGCTCAGCGGCGCCGGCGGGGCTGAGTGCGGCGCCGGTGGGCCGCCGGCTTGGCGCCCGGAGCCGTGAAAACCTCCTCCATCCTTTGCTCGCCAGGCTGCAGATGCCCCAGCTGCCAGCTTCCTATAGCCGTGCGGACCAGGCGCAGGGTGGGGTAGCCCACCGCCGCGGTCATGCGGCGCACCTGGCGGTTGCGCCCCTCGCGGATGGTCAGTTCCAGCCAGGAGGTGGGGATGGATTTGCGTTCCCGCACCGGCGGATGCCGCGGCCACAGGGGCGGCTCGGGCAGGGGCTTAGCCCTCGCCGGCGCCGTGGGGCCGTCTTTGAGCTGCACGCCGCGCCGCAGAGCCGCCAGGGCGCGATCGTCTATCTCCCCCTCCACCTGCACCCAGTAGGTCTTCGGCAGCTTCTGCCGCGGGTGACTGATCCGGTGCTGCAGGGCGCCGTCGTCGGTGAGCAGCAGCAGTCCCTCGGAGTCGAAATCCAGCCGGCCGGCGGCGTAGAAGCCCTTCTCGCGGATGAAGTCGGCGAGGGTGGGGCGCCCGCTGTCGTCGGTGAACTGGCTGAGGACGCCGTAGGGCTTGTTGAAGAGAATGATCCGCGACATGGTTAAAATCGACTATTGTAATCCAACTACAAAAACGGGCCGATGCTGATATAATCCCGCCGTTTTTTCATCCCGCCGGATTGTCAGGAGCGGCGGGGCAAGCAACGCACGACCTAAAGAGTCGTAGAGTTTTGGGAGTTTAAGCAATATGGGTCATATCCAAGTGCCGGCAGACGGCGAAAAAGTCTCAGTCAATTCCGACGGTTCGCTGAATGTACCGAATCGCCCCATTATTCCCTTTATCGAGGGTGACGGCATCGGTGTGGATATCACCCCGGTTATGCGCAAGGTGATCGACGCCGCGGTGGAAAAGGCCTACGGCGGCGACAAGTCCATCGCCTGGATGGAGATCTACTGCGGCGAGAAGGCCGCGGAGACCTACGCCGGCGACTGGTTCCCGGCCGAGACCCTGGAAGCGATCAAAGAATACGTGGTCAGCATCAAGGGCCCGCTGACCACCCCGGTGGGCGGCGGCTTCCGTTCCCTGAACGTCGCTCTGCGCCAGGAGCTGGACCTCTACGTGTGCCAGCGCCCGGTGCGCTGGTTCAGCGGCGTTCCGTCTCCGGTCAAGGAGCCGAACAAGGTCGACATGGTGATCTTCCGCGAGAACTCCGAGGACATCTACGCCGGTATCGAGTGGAAAGCCGACACCGACGAGGCCAAGAAAGTGATCAAGTTCCTGCAGGAAGAGATGGGCGTCAAGAAGATCCGCTTCCCGGAACACTGTGGCATCGGCGTCAAGCCGGTTTCCGCCGAGGGCACCAAGCGCTTGGTGCGCAAGGCCATTCAGTACGCCATCGACCAGGACCGCGATTCCGTGACCCTGGTGCACAAGGGCAACATCATGAAGTTCACCGAGGGCGCCTTCGCCGACTGGGGCTATGAGCTGGCCCGCGAAGAGTTCGGCGCCCAGCCCCTGGACGGCGGCCCCTGGCACAGCTTCAAGAACCCGAAGACCGGCAAGGAAATCGTGATCAAGGACGTAATCGCCGACGCCATGCTGCAGCAGATACTGCTGCGCCCGGCGGAGTACGACGTGATCGCGACCCTGAACCTGAACGGCGACTACCTGTCCGACGCCCTGGCGGCCCAGGTCGGCGGTATCGGTATCGCGCCCGGCGCCAACCTGTCCGACGAGGTGGCCCTGTTCGAGGCCACCCACGGCACCGCGCCCAAGTACGCCGGCCAAGACAAGGTGAACCCTGGCTCGCTGATTCTGTCCGCCGAGATGATGTTGCGCCACCTGGGCTGGAACGAAGCCGCAGAACTGGTCATCAAGGGCATGGAAGGTGCCATCGAGGCCAAGACCGTGACCTACGACTTCGAGCGCCTGATGGACGGCGCGGAGCTGAAATCCTGCTCCGAGTTCGGCGAAGAAGTGATCAAGCACATGGCCTGATGCCCCTGGAGGGCGGCCCCTGTGTCCGCCCGCCAGCGCCGACAAAACGCCAACAACAAAAAGCCCCGCACCGAAAGGTGCGGGGCTTTTTTATATTCCCGTTTTCGCCGCTTGCGCCGGGGTAGACTATTCGAGGGCTGCCGCCTCCTGCTCGCGCTGCGTCTGGCTCTTGGTCCCCGTACCACTCTCTCCCTCGGCGGTGTCCTTGGCGCTCAGCGTGGAGATATTGGCCGCATGGTAGCCTTTTTCTCCCTTGATAATGTCAAAAGTGACCTGTTGGCCCGCTTTGAGGGTTCGATAGCCCTCCATCTGTATCGCGGAGTAGTGCGCGAACAGGTCCTCCCCCCCTTCATCCGCAAGAATAAACCCATATCCCTTGGCGTTATTGAACCACTTGACGGTACCGGTAGGCATGGCGAATTCCCTCTAATTGCCGGGGCGACTGCTGGCCGCCTTACAGAGTCTTTATTGTTATCTGCGCTTGCTTGCGCATCAGTCGCGACTGCAGTTCCCATTTGCGCGACTCTCTTGAAACTCGCGATTTTCGCGATTGCGCCCTGCGAAGGGCAGGCAATACCTCTTGTAGCCAACTGGTTTGTGAATGTCAAGAGCTGCTGGCGCCCGCTGTGCCCCACGTCAAATGAGGTTACAATGGCTGGCTGCAAAATCGGTTCGCCCGTTTCACATCCACTCGCAGGATTTGATTGACTAACACTATGGGAATTTCACTGGCCATTAAACTACACTCGAACGACACCGACGACGGCTTCCACTACCCGGGCGATCTGGACGGCGACCTGGCGCTTGAAGAGGCGCCCCCCCAACTCAAGCGCCCACCCATGTACAAGGTGGTGATGCTGAATGACGACTACACCCCTATGGACTTCGTTGTCGAGACCCTGGAGCTGTTTTTCGGCGCCGATCGCGAGCGCGCGACCCAGTTGATGCTGCAGGTACACACACAGGGAAAAGCGATCTGCGGTGTCTATACTCGAGATATAGCGGAGACAAAGGCCGCGCAGGTTAATCAATTCGCCAGGGACCACCAGCACCCCCTGCTGTGTGAGATCGAAGCGGACGAAAGCGAAGAAGATTGACGCTGTATGTAACAAAGGTCCCGTCGCCTGAAGGGAATCAGGCACATTCAAGTCGCCGCCTTCCGGCGCGCGCTATCCTGTGGACTCGGCGGGTGACATTGGCGATTAAGGGGTTTGAGGTTTAGATGCTCAGCAAAGATTTAGAGGTAACGCTCAATCTGGCGTTCAAGGGTGCGCGCGCAAAACGGCACGAGTTTATGACCGTAGAGCACCTGTTGCTGGCGCTTCTGGACAATGAGTCAGCGGCAGATGTACTGCACGCCTGCGGGGCCGATCTCAGCGCCCTGCGTCGCGAACTGCTCGAATTCGTCGATTCCACCACCCCGCTGATCCCGGAGGCGGATACCGATCGGGAGACCCAGCCGACACTGGGATTCCAGCGCGTGCTGCAGCGCGCGGTGTTTCACGTACAGTCCTCCGGCAAGAAGGAGGTCACGGGCGCGAATGTCCTGGTCGCCATCTTCTGCGAACAGGAGAGTCAGGCCGTCTACTACCTGAAGCAGCAGAGCGTCGCCCGCATTGACGTGGTCAATTACATCACCCACGGCATCTCGCGCGTCGGCTCCAGCGGCAACAACCACCACAATAGCACCGACCCGGCGCCGGAGCAGGTGGACGAGGATATAGGCGCGGCCGCCGAGCCGGGCGGCTCGGACCCGCTGGAGAGCTACGCCACCAACCTGAATCAGGAGGCGATACTCGGTCGCATAGACCCGCTGGTCGGCCGCGGCCCCGAAGTGGAGCGGGTGACCCAGGTGCTGGCGCGCCGGCGCAAGAACAACCCGTTGCTGGTCGGCGAATCCGGTGTGGGCAAGACCGCCATCGCCGAGGGACTGGCGCGGCGTATCGTCGACGAGGAGGTGCCGGAGCCGCTGCGCAACAGCACCATCTATTCCCTGGACCTCGGCTCGCTGCTGGCGGGCACCAAGTACCGCGGCGACTTCGAGAAGCGCTTCAAGGCCCTGCTGGCCGAACTGAAGAAACGCGAAAACGCGGTGCTGTTTATCGATGAGATTCACACCATTATCGGCGCCGGCGCCGCATCCGGCGGCGTTATGGATGCGTCGAACCTGCTCAAGCCGCTGCTGTCCAGCGGCCAGCTGCGCTGTATCGGATCCACCACCTTCAGCGAATATCGCGGAATTTTTGAGAAGGATCGCGCACTGTCGCGACGTTTCCAGAAGATTGACGTCAGCGAACCCACGGTCGAGGAGACGGTGCAGATACTGCAGGGGCTGAAGAGCTGTTTCGAAGACCACCACAAGGTGCGCTTCACCGACGCTGCCCTGGAGGCGGCGGCGCAGCTGTCCAGCCGCCATATCACTGAGCGCTTCCTGCCGGACAAGGCCATCGACGTGATCGACGAGGCCGGCGCCTACCAGTCGCTGCTGCCGCCGGAAGAGCGCAAGGAGGTGATCGGTGTCGCCGAGATCGAAACGGTCATCGCCAAGATGGCGCGGATTCCGGCCAAGAGCGTATCCGCCTCCGACAAGGAGCAGCTGGCCAAGCTAGATGAAAACCTGAAGATGGTGGTGTTCGGCCAGGATCAGGCGATAGAGGCGCTCAGCACCGCCATCAAGCTGAGCCGCGCGGGCCTCGGCGCCGAGGAAAAGCCCATCGGCTCCTTCCTGTTCGCCGGCCCCACCGGCGTGGGCAAGACCGAGCTCTGCCGCCAGCTGGCCAAGGTGATGGGTATAGAGCTGATCCGCTTCGATATGTCCGAGTATATGGAGCGCCACACCGTCTCCCGCCTGATCGGCGCGCCCCCCGGCTATGTGGGCTTCGACCAGGGCGGTCTGCTGACCGACGCGGTCACCAAACACCCCCACAGCGTGGTGTTGTTGGACGAAATAGAGAAGGCGCACCCGGAAGTCTTCAACCTGCTGCTGCAGGTGATGGATCACGGCACCCTGACCGACAACAACGGCCGCAAGGCGGACTTCCGCAACGTCATACTGATCATGACCACAAACGCCGGCGCCGAGCTGATGAGCCGCCGCTCCATCGGTTTCTCCAGCCAGGATCACTCCAGCGACGGCATGGAGGAGATCAAGAAGATGTTCACCCCGGAATTCCGCAACCGCCTGGACAGCATTATCCAGTTCAGCGCGCTGAACCTGGAAGTGGTCAAGACGGTGGTGGACAAGTTTATCGTCGAGCTGCAGGCGCAGTTGGACGAGTCCCGCGTAACCCTCGATGTGGACGAGGAGGCGCGGGAGTGGCTGGCCGTAAACGGCTACGACGAGAAGATGGGCGCGCGCCCGATGGCGCGGCTGATCCGCGACAAGCTGCGCAAGCCGCTGGCGGAGGCGGTACTGTTCGGCGAGCTGGCGGAAGAGGGCGGTCGTGTGGAGGTCACCATCGAGAACGACGAGTTGGCAATCAAGACGGCGGTTCCCGCCTAGCGCCCTGCGCCTGGTACCCGAAAAACGAAAAGGCCACCCCGCGGTGGCCTTTTCGTTTTTGGGGACGGCGGTTCCTACTGATCGCACATTGCCGATCGCCGCCGACCACTCGCGGCGCGTATCAGCGGGCGCGGTAGGTGATACGCCCCTTGCTCAGGTCATAGGGCGTCAGCTCTACCTTGACCTTGTCGCCGGTGAGGATGCGGATATAGTTCTTGCGCATCTTTCCGGAGATATGCGCGATCACCACGTGTCCGTTTTCCAGCTTTACGCGGAAAGTGGTATTGGGCAGGGTGTCGATCACCTCGCCTTCCATTTCAATGTAATCGTCTTTTGCCATGCGGCAGTAACCTTCAAATAATAACTTGTTCTGACCATTACCCCGGCTATCTTCCCCGTTGACAGGGGGCCGCGGCGCGACGGGCGAGCATTTTGCACGAAAAGGCACAATAGAGCAAAGGCGCGGGGCTATCGGGACTTCAGCGCCCAGCGATTGTCCCGCAACAGCTCGGTGGGCTGGAACTGGCTCTTGTAGGCCATCTTCTGGCACTGCTCTATCCAGTAGCCCAGATAGAGGCTCGGCAGACCCAGGCGCCGCGCCCATTCGATCTGGTACAGGATGCAGTAGGTGCCGAGGCTGCGCTTGTCCTCGTCGGGGTCGAAGAAAGTATAGATGGCCGACAATCCGGCGGTCAGCAGGTCGGTCACTGCCACCGCCATCAGCCGGCCGCGGGCGCGAAACTCGATATAGCGCGTGCTGCCCCAGGCGGGGCTCAGAAAGCTGCGGTACTGATCGCGGCTCGGCGGATACATTTCCCCCTCTGCGTGTCGCCGCTCGATATAGCGCGCGTACAGCTCGTAGTGCTCGTCGGTGTCTATGGTCTCGACGTGAAAGATGTCCAGGTCGCGGTTGCGCCGCCAGCAGCGGCGCTGCTTGCGGCTGGGCACGAACAGGCTCACCGGCACTCTGGCGGGCACGCAGGCGCGGCAGGTCGCGCACTGGGGCCGGTACAGGTAGCCGCCGCTGCGGCGAAAACCCAGCTCGGACAGGCGGCTGTACAGGCGCTGGTCGATCGGCGTCTGCGGGTCCACGAACACCGTGGTGGCCTCCTGCCCGGGCAGATAGCCGCAGGGGTGGGGCAGGGTGGCCAACAGGCGCACGGAATCCAGCTGGGAATACTTACTCATAGCTCCACGACAGTTTCCACGGCTGTGGGAAGGGCGGCTGCCGGAGGCCGGCCGCCAGCAGCCGCTCGAAATCCCCGCGGCTGATCTCCACCGCGCCGAGGCTGGCCAGGTGCGGATTGCGCACCTGGCAGTCGATCAGCGGGCAGCCCCACAATTCTAATTGCCGCACCAGGTGGACAAAAGCGACTTTGGACGCATCTGTGACGCGGTGGAACATGGATTCGCCGAAGAATACCCGCCCCAGCGCCATTCCGTAGAGGCCGCCCGCCAACTCCCCGTCCCGCCACACCTCCACCGAGTGGGCGTACCCCAGGCGGTGCATCTCGATATAGGCATCGCGCATCTCGTCGGTGATCCAGGTGCCCTCACCGTCGGCCCGGGGCGCGCGGCAGCCCTCGATCACGGCCTCGAACGCACAGTCGAAGGTGACCCGGAAGTCGCCGCGGCGCAGTGCCTTGCGCAGGCTGCGGCGGATACGGAACAGATCGGGAAGCACCACGCAGCGGGGCGACGGGCTCCACCAGAGGATCGGCTGATCGTCGGAATACCAGGGGAATATGCCGCGGCGGTAGGCGGCCAGCAGCCAGTCCGGAGTCAGGTCTCCGCCGATGGCCAGCAGTCCATTGGGGTCCTTCAGGGCGAGTTTCGTCGGCGGAAATTCGATCCGCCCGGGGTCGAGCAGGGTCAGATGGCCGTCGCTGCTTCCGGTCACACTCGATCCTCCGTCTCCGACTTGGGGTTCGCGGGCACCTGGGAAGATTGGCGCGGAGCCCGGTATCCGCCCGCGGCCCCTGGGGTCCGCGGGCCGAGCCCCGGCTACTGCGCGTCCAGGAAGCGCTCCGCGTCCAGCGCTGCCATACAGCCGGTGCCGGCAGAGGTCACCGCCTGGCGGTAGATATGGTCGGAGACGTCGCCGGCGGCGAAGACGCCGGGGACCGAGGTCTGGGTCGCATTGCCGTCCAGGCCGCTCTGCACAATGATATAGCCGCCGTTCATCTCCAGCTGGCCCTCGAAGATCTCGGTGTTCGGCTTGTGGCCGATGGCGATAAACACACCGGAGACCTCCAGCTCTTTGGTGCTGTCGTCCTGAGTGCTGCGCAGGCGCACGCCGGTGACGCCGTTGTCGTCGCCCAGCACCTCGTCCAGGGTGTGGTGCCAGCAGACGTTGATATTGCCGTTCTCCACCTTGTCCATCAGGCGGTCCTGCAGGATCTTCTCGGCGCGCAGCTCGTCGCGGCGGTGGATCAGGGTCACCTCACTGGCGATATTGGACAGGTAGAGCGCCTCTTCAACCGCGGTGTTGCCGCCGCCGACCACTGCCACCTTCTGGTCGCGGTAGAAAAAGCCATCACAGGTGGCGCAGGCGCTGACGCCGCGCCCCTGGTAGGCCTCCTCGGAGGGCAGGCCCAGGTACTGGGCAGAGGCGCCGGTGGCGATGATCAGCGCGTCGCAGGTGTAGGTGTCGTTGCCCTTCAGGGTGAAGGGGCGCTGCTTCAGGTCCACTGAGTCGATGTGATCGAAGATGATCTGGGTATCGAAACGCTCAGCGTGCTGCTGCATCTGTACCATCAGGTCCGGCCCCTGCAGATCCGCCGGGCCGCCGGGCCAGTTCTCCACCTCGGTGGTGGTGGTCAGCTGTCCGCCCTGTTGCATGCCGGTGATGACCACCGGGTTCAGGTTGGCGCGCGCGGCGTAAATGGCCGCGGTGTAACCGGCAGGGCCCGAGCCCAGGATAATCAGTCGATGGTGGTTGTTTTTACTCATGAAGCACTCTTAGGAAACGGTATTGAACACAGTGTACTCGGCGATTCGCGGACCAATCCGCCCGACGGCTTTGCGATCGGTCGAGCGTTTCACGGGGTCCCGGCTTGGGCGCCATCATAGGCGATACGGACAGGTGGGCGAAATAGTTTGGCTTAATTTGACCGATTGCGGGCCTCTATACGGGAGACCGGCCGCGCCACAGGTGCGGACGAGACAAATCTCGACACACTTCACACAAATTATCAGCAATATCTCTTATCCTATTGATTTTACTGAATAAAAAGAAAGTTAAAGTAATGTCTCACGCGGGCCGCCGGTAGCATTTCCGCCACGTCTGTAGTACACAGTCGGCAGCTGCGGAAGTGAACGCCGCCGAGCCGATATCAAAGAGCCGCAACAAGAGCCGAGGTAAGCCATTGAAGGCTGATAGCGCAACCGAACAATCCACCGAAGAGAAAGCCCCCCAGGCGGACTCCCTGATCGCCCGCCTGCTGCGCGAGGGCGCCCTGATCGCGCTGCTGGCCGGCGCCCTGTTGCTCGCGATCAGCCTGATGAGCTACGACGCACAGGATCCCGGCTGGTCCCATACCGGTCACGGCGGCCAGGTGCACAATGCGATAGGACCCACCGGCGCCTGGCTGGCGGATGTCTGCCTGTCCCTGCTGGGCTGGATGGCCTACCTGTTCCCGCTGCTGATCGGCTGGCGCGCCTTCGGCATTCTTCGCGATCGCAACGCGCGCTTTCACGGCCCGCTGTTTGCGCTGCGGGTATCCGGGCTCGCCCTGCTGATGGCCACCGGTGCCGGCATCGCCACCCTCTGTTTCGCCCAGGCGGAGGAGCCGCTGCCTTTCTCCAACGGCGGCATTATCGGTGCGACTATCGCCCAGGCGGCGGAAACCAGCCTCGGCTACGTGGGTGCGACCATACTGTTGCTGGCGCTGTTTGCGATCGGCATCACCGTGTTTACCGGCCTGTCCTGGCTGAAGCTGGCGGACGCCATCGGGCGCAATATCCTCGGTTTCTGCGCCTGGCTCGCCAGCCGCCTGCAGCGCGCGCGCCAGAAGCGGGCCGAGGAGCGCGCGGCGCGCCAGGCCATCGTGGTGCGCAAGGCCGCCGTGGAGGAGGAGAAGCAGCGCACCGCCAAGCGGCTGCCGCCGAAAATAGAGCCGGCCGCCCCCAAGCCCAAACAGAGCCCGCGCGCGGCCAAGGAGAAGCAGGGCGAGCTCTTCTCCGCCGGCCCGGTCACCGGCACGCTGCCGCCGCTGTCTCTGCTCGATGCGCCGGACAAGAACAAGAAGGCGGGCTTCTCGCGCGAATCCCTCGAGGCATTGTCGCGCCTGCTGGAACTGAAGCTGAAGGACTTCGGCGTGGTGGCCGAAGTCGTTTCGGTGCTGCCGGGACCGGTGGTGACCCGCTTCGAGATTCAGCCGGCGCCGGGAGTCAAGGTCAGCAAGATCTCCAACCTGGCCAAGGACCTGGCCCGCTCCCTGGCCGTGATCAGCGTGCGCGTGGTCGAGGTGATTCCGGGCAAATCGGTGGTGGGCATCGAGATACCGAACGAGAACCGGCAGATGGTGCGCCTCAGCGAAGTGCTGTCGGCGGATGTCTACGACAACGCCAAGTCCGCCCTGACCCTGGCGCTCGGTCACGATATCTCCGGGCAGCCGGTGGTGGCGGACCTGGCCAAGATGCCGCACCTGCTGGTGGCCGGCACCACCGGCTCCGGTAAATCCGTCGGCATCAACGTGATGCTGCTGTCGCTGCTGTACAAGTCGACGCCGGAAGAGGTGCGCCTGATCCTGGTGGACCCGAAGATGCTGGAGCTGTCGGTCTACGAGGGCATACCACACCTGCTGACCCCGGTGATCACCGATATGAACGACGCCGCCAACGGCCTGCGCTGGTGCGTGGGCGAGATGGAGCGGCGCTATAAGCTGATGGCGGCCATGGGCGTGCGCAATCTGGCCGGCTTCAACCGCAAGGTGCGCGAGGCGATAGAGGCCGGGGAGCCGCTCGAAGACCCCACCTGGCAGCCGGATCCCCTGTCCAGCGTACCGGAGGCGGAGCAGACGCGCCCGCACCTGAAGCCGCTGCCGGCCATCGTCGTGGTGATCGACGAGTTCGCCGACATGATGATGATCGTCGGCAAGAAGGTGGAGCAGCTGATCGCGCGCATCGCACAGAAGGCCCGCGCCGCCGGCATCCACCTGCTGCTGGCCACCCAGCGCCCGTCGGTGGATGTGATCACCGGCCTGATCAAAGCCAATGTGCCCACGCGAATCGCCTTCCAGGTGTCTTCCAAGATTGACTCCCGCACCATTCTCGACCAGGGCGGGGCCGAGCAGCTGCTGGGCCACGGCGACATGCTCTACCTGCCGCCGGGCAGCGGCGTGCCGGTGCGGGTGCACGGCGCCTTCGTCGACGACCACGAGGTACACAAGGTGGTCGCGGACTGGTCCCGCCGCGGCGAGCCGGACTATATCGAAGGCATCACCGACGATTCCACCAACAGTATTCCGGTGCCGGGCCTGCAGACCGAGGGTGGCGACGAGGACGACCCGGAGGCGGACGCCCTCTACGACGAAGCGGTGGCCTTCGTCACCAAGTCGCGCAAGGCCTCCATCTCCTCGGTGCAGCGCCAGCTGCGCATCGGCTACAATCGCGCCGCGCGCCTGATCGACGCGATGGAGGCCGCCGGCGTTGTGTCCCCGCCGGAACACAACGGCAACCGCACCGTGCTGGCCCCACCGCCGGCCTGATTCAGTTTCGGTTCAACCGCCGGACGCTAGGCTTTAAGGAAATCCCAGCACTGGAATCCCGCTATGAAACGCATTTTCAACGCCCTGATAGGATCACTCGCCCTGGTCGCTGCCGGCGCCTGGGCCGACGCCACCGACGAGCTGAGCCGCCTGTTGCAGCCCCTGGCGGCCATTTCGGGCAATTTTCAACAGACACTGATCGACGAGCGCGGCGAGGTTTTGCAGAAGAGCAGCGGCAACTTTTCGGTGCAGCGCCCCGGCAAGCTGCGCTGGCAGACCGGCGAACCCTTTCCGCAGCTGCTGGTCACCAACAACAAGAAACTGTGGCTCTACGACCCGGACCTGGAGCAGGTCACGATACGCCCGGTGGACAAACGTATGAAGGAAACCCCGGCGCTGCTGCTCGGCGGCAAGGTGGAGGAAATCCGCGGTTCCTTCAATGTCACCAGCAAGAAGGGGGCCTACCACCTGACCCCGAAGAGCGCCTCGGCGCCCTTCAAGTCGATGGAGATCCGCTTCGGTAAGAACGGCCTGCCGTCCCGCATGACCGTGCGCGACGGCATGGGCCAGACCACCAAGATCAAGTTCAGCGGCCTGCAGGCCAACCCGAAGCTCTCGGCCTCGATCTTCAACTTCAAGCCACCAAAAGGCACGGACATTATTCGGGATGAATAGCACGCGATGAGCGACCTGTTTCAGCAACCCCCGAAACACCAGCCCCTGGCCGCACGCATGCGGCCCGAATCCCTGGCCCAGTACGTGGGCCAGACGCATTTATTGGGCCCGGGAAAACCGCTGCGGGAGGCGGTGGAGCGCGGTCAGCTGCACTCAATGATCCTGTGGGGGCCGCCCGGCGTCGGCAAGACCACCTTCGCGCGCCTGCTGGCCAGGGAGTGCGACGCGCGCTTCGCGACCCTGTCCGCGGTGCTGGCCGGTGTGAAGGAGATACGCCAGGCGGTGGCCGAGGCCGAACAGCACCAGGCCCAGTTCGGGCGCGGCACGATACTCTTCGTGGACGAGGTGCACCGCTTCAACAAAGCGCAGCAGGACGCCTTCCTGCCCTATGTGGAGGAGGGCACAGTCACCTTCGTCGGCGCCACCACCGAGAACCCCGCCTTCGAGCTGAACAACGCGCTGCTGTCCCGCTGCCGCGTCTACCTGCTGCGCTCAATCGCGGAAGAGGAACTGCTCGGGCTGCTGCGGCGCGCCCTGAGCGAAGACGAGGAGCTGGCGCGGCGAGAGATCGACATCTCCGGTGACGTGCTGGCCAAGATCGCCCGCGCCGCCGACGGCGACGCGCGCAGCGCACTGAATCTGCTGGAGATCGCCTGCGACCTGTCGCGGGAGGAGGGTGGCCGGCAGTTGGTGGACGAATCCGTGCTGGCGGAGGTGCTGAGCGCCGACGTGCGCCGCTTCGACAAAGGCGGCGACTACTTCTACGACCAGATTTCGGCGATGCATAAATCGGTGCGCGGCTCGGATCCGGATGCGGCCCTCTACTGGTTTGCGCGCATGCTCGACGGCGGCTGCGATCCGCTGTATATCGCCCGCCGCGTGGTGCGCATGGCCAGCGAGGATATCGGCAACGCCGACCCGAGGGCGCTGACCCTGGCGCTGAACGCCTGGGATGTGCAGGAGCGCCTCGGCAGCCCGGAGGGGGAGCTGGCCATCGCCCAGGCGGTGACCTACCTGGCGGTGGCGCCGAAGAGCAACGCCGTCTACACCGCCTACAAGCGGGTGCTGGCGGACATCCGCCGCGACCCGAGCTACGAGGTGCCGATTCACCTGCGCAACGCGCCGACCAAACTGGCCAAAAGCATGGCCCACGGCGCCGACTACCGCTACGCCCACGACGAGCCGGATGCGTTCGCCGCCGGAGAGAACTACTTTCCCGAGGAGATCGCCGAGCGCCGTTACTATCAGCCGGTGCCACGGGGGCTGGAGTTGAAAATCGGCGAGAAGCTGGAAAACCTGCGCCGGCTGAACCGGGAAAGCGAGCGGCAGCGCTACAGAAACACGCAAGATAACTGAATTCGGGGCAACCCCCTTATGCAATGGCTGGCAATTGCCCTCGGCGGCGCGGTGGGCGCAATCCTGCGCCACCTGATCACCGTGTGGAGCTACCCGGTATTCAACGGCAAATTCCCTCTCGGTACCCTGATCGTCAATGTCGGCGGCTCCCTGCTGATCGGCGTCGCCTATGTGCTGATCGTCGAGCGGGCCGCGCTCGGCCAGGAGTGGCGCCTGCTGCTGATGACCGGCCTGTTCGGGGCCCTGACCACCTTCTCCACCTTCTCGCTGGAAACCGTCATGTTGTGGCACAATGGCCAGCCTTTGACGGCGCTGGCCTATCTCCTTATCAGCCTGCTGCTGTGCCTGGCCGCGACCGCCGGGGCCATAGCGCTGACCATGAAATTCTTTTAATGCAGTAAAACGACCACCATGCTCGACCCTAAATTGATTCGCACACAGATGGACCAAGTGGCCGCAGCCCTGAAAAAGCGCGGCGTGGAACTGGACACGGCCCGGCTGGAAAGCCTCGAGGAGCGCCGCAAGGAATTGCAGGTGCGCACCGAAAGCCTGCAGAACGAGCGCAACAGCAAGTCGAAGAACATCGGTCGCGCCAAGGCCGCCGGTGAAGACATAGCGCCGCTGCTGAAAGAGGTGGAATCCCTGGGCGGCGAGCTGAACCAGGCCAAGCAGGCGCTGGCTGAACTGCAGGGCGAACTGGATGGAATCCTATCGGCCATCCCGAACCTGCTCGACGAATCGGTACCGGAAGGGGAGAGCGAAGACGACAACGTCGAAGTGCGCCGCTGGGGCCAGCCGCGCCAGTTCGATTTCCAGATCAGGGACCACGTGGACCTGGGCGCGCAACTGGGCGGACTCGACTTCGAGATGGCCACCAAGCTGACCGGCTCGCGCTTCGCGGTGATGACCGGGCAGGTAGCCAGACTGCACCGCGCCCTGGCGCAGTTTATGCTCGACACCCATATCGAGGAGCACGGCTACCGCGAGGCCAATGTGCCGGTGATCGTCAACGGCGACTCCCTGTACGGCACTTCGCAGCTGCCGAAGTTCGAGGAGGATCTGTTCAAGCTGACCGACGAGCGCGGCTTCTACCTGATCCCGACCGCGGAAGTGCCGCTGACAAACTTCTACCGCGACGAGATCGTCGAGGACGCCCAGTCGCTGCCGCACAAGCTCGTCGCGCACACCCCCTGTTTCCGCTCCGAAGCCGGTTCCCACGGCCGCGACACCCGCGGCATGATCCGCCAGCACCAGTTCGAGAAGGTGGAACTGGTGTGGGTGACCCGCCCGGATCAGTCCGAGGAGGCGCTGGAGACGCTGACGCAGCACGCGGAAACCATTCTGCAAAAACTGAAGCTGCCGTACCGCACCGTGGTGCTGTGCGGTGGCGATATCGGCTTCGCCGCGCGCAAGACCTACGATATCGAAGTCTGGATTCCGTCCCAGGACAAGTACCGGGAGATCTCCTCCTGCTCACTGGTGGGCGATTTCCAGGCGCGCCGTATGAAGGCCCGCTGGCGCAACCCGGAAACCGGCAAGCCGGAACTGCTGCACACCCTGAACGGCTCCGGCCTGGCGGTGGGACGCACCCTGATCGCGGTGCTGGAAAACTACCAGCGCGAGGACGGCAGCATCGAGGTACCGGAAGTGTTGCGCCCCTATATGCGCGGCCAGGAAGTTCTTGGCCCGGAATCTGCATGACGCAATCCGTAGGGGCGAGCCGCAGGCTCGCCCGGAGCTGAAGGGCGGGCACGGGGTCCGCCCCCGAACGGAATTCCAATTTGCGTTACCTACCTCTCGCCTTTGATGTCAAAGACCGCGCCTGCCTGCTGATCGGCGGCGGCGCGGTCGCCACCCGCAAGGCGCGCCTGCTGGCCAGAGCCGGCGCGCGCCTGGTAGTGGTTTCCCCGAAAATTACCGACGAACTGCGCCGGCTGGTCGCCGACAGTGGCGGGCAGCACTTCTGTGCCCAATACCATGCGGACTACCTCGACGACGCCGAACTGGTGATCGCCGCCACAGGGGATAGCAACACCAACCGCGCAGTGTCCGCCGACGCCCAGTCCCGGCGCCTGCCGGTCAATGTGGTGGATGCACCAGGTTTGTGCACTTTCACCTTCCCGGCCATCGTCGAGCGCGGGCCACTGTCGATCGGTATCAGCAGCGGCGGCGCGGCCCCTGTACTGGCGCGGCGTATCCGCGCACAACTGGAGGCGCTGTTGTCGCCGGGTATCGCCGCGCTGGCGGAACTGGCGGCGCGCATGCGCGACAGGGTCAAGGACTCTCTGCCGGAGGCGCGCCGCAAGGACTTCTGGCAGTGGGTCTTCTCGGGCCCGGTGGCCGGCAAGGTGGAGGCGGGCAGGGTGGCCGAGGGCGAAGCGGAACTGCTCGCGGCGCTGGAACGCTGGCGCGGCAGCCCGGCACCGGGCGGCGAAGTCTATCTGGTCGGCGGCGGCCCCGGCGATCCGGACCTGCTGACCTTCCGCGCCCTGCGCCTGATGCAGCAGGCCGATGTGGTTCTCTACGACCGGCTGGTGTCGCCGCAGGTGCTGGATCTGGTACGCCGGGATGCCGAGCGCATCTACGTGGGCAAGAAGAAGGAATTTCACTCGGTACCCCAGGAAGATATCAATCAACTGCTGGTGGATCTGGCGCGGCAGGGCAAAAAGGTGCTGCGCCTGAAGGGCGGTGATCCCTTTATATTCGGCCGCGGCGGCGAGGAGATCGACCGCCTGGCCGCAGCCAAAATCCCCTTCCAGGTGGTGCCCGGCATCACCGCGGCCTCCGGCTGCGCCAGCTACGCCGGCATTCCGCTGACGCACCGCGATCACGCCCAGTCGGTGCGCTTTATCACCGGCCACCTGAAGCAGGGGGAGCTGGAACTCCCCTGGCGCGAGCTGGCATCACCGGGGCAGACACTGGTCTTTTACATGGGCCTTACCGGCCTGCAAACCATCTGCACACAGCTGGCGGCCCACGGCCTGCCGGCGCAGACGCCGGCCGCGCTGATCGAGAAGGGCACCACCAGGGAGCAGCGCGTTGTAGTGGGGGATCTGGCTACCTTGCCGGAGCTGGCGGAGAAGGAAGCCGTGGAGGCGCCGGTGCTGACGATCGTCGGTGGGGTCGTCAGCCTGCACGAGAAACTGCGCTGGTTTAACCCCCAGTAGGAGCGGCCCATGGCCGCGATCGATCTGCGCTCTTGGCAGAGTCCTATCGCGGCCATGGGCCGCTCCTAGGGTCGCAATCTGCAATACGGCGAGCACCTATACTGCAAGGGAAGTCCACCCGTGGTGCTCGCTATGTTGTTGGCCCTGATCCGCTTTTACTGCACCCTTTTGGTGCGCTTTTATCTGCCGCGGGAAAGCGAAATCCCGTTGCCGAATAGCGCAGACAGTCACGGCCGCCGTTACAGCCGCCGCTATCGCGTCAAGAGAGGCTGGGTAAAGAACCTCTGGATCGGCACCGCGCTGTTGATGCTCTGCTTTCCGCTGCTGCCGTTTGTACTGGCGCTGGGTCTGCTTACGTCCTTTCTTTCCTTCGCAATCCTGGACGAGACCGCCTGACGGGCGAACAAAAGGTCGGTTCCAGCCGCTCCGCGCCTTCGGCCAAACAAATCGCCTCAGTGCAGCGTTAGCGTATAGCGGCTCTCCCCCTCCACCAGTGGCGACGCATTTCCGTCAACCCAGTCCTGGTGGCCATTGCCGAAAAAGGGCGACAGCGGATGCGCGCTCTGACCGGTGGCCATATGGAAGATCGCGTTTTCCTCGCGTCCGGGAGCGACCACCATGCGCTCGGAGGCGCCGTGGGTCGGGGACTGGAAGCGCGGCATATGGGTGTCCCCGGGAAGCGGATCCGCCGGCATGGCGGTAAACCAGTTGACCGCCGCCAGGCCCCTACCCAGCGGGTGCTGGATACGCGCGCTGTTTTCGACGCCCCAGGTCTGTTCCGCGAGCGGGCGGCCGTCCCCGGCCATCTCTTCCAAAGTCCTGTCCAGAGCGGCGAGCTTCAGGGCGCGCCAGGACTCGAAGTCGGGGTTCAGCAGTTGCGCCGGCTCCCGCAGCGCCATCTCCCACAGCGCGTACTCGAACTGGCGCTTCAGCGGGCCGAAGGAAAAATCCGGCTGGTGGCGGCGCATATAAGTCAGGATCGGCGCGGTGGTGATTTCCATAAATTTCAGGCGGTAGTTGCGCACTATACGGTAGCCGACGGAATCGGCGCTGGCGCGACCGCCCCAATTCTGCACCTGTTCGCGCACATCCGCGTAATTTTCCTCCCCCTGAAGGAGTGCCAGCAGCTGCTCCTGCCAGCGCTGCAGAAACACCGCGCGATCGTCCAGCTGTATATCCAGCAGCGCCTGCTCGTCGAAGCTGTCGCGGGCGAAGAGAGCGTCGCGGATCTGCTGCTGGCGCGCGCCCAGGGCGTAGCCGTGATTGCCCATCAGGCGCAGGTAACCCCCGTCCATCGTGCGCGCGTTCGCGGTCCAGATGCGGTGCGAGGGCGGGTCGTAGACCCGCGGCTGCTCTTCCACGCCCAGGTAGCCGTCCCAGTAGGCGCTGCCGTCGGCCCAGGAAACCGAGCGGCTGCCGTCCAGGCCGACGCGGCGCGGTATCGCACCGCCGACGGTCCAGCCGATATGCCCGTCGCTGTCACCGACCACCAGGTTCTGGTGCGGTATGCCCAGTTCCGGCCCCAGATCCAGCGCCTCCCTGGCCGTGGTGACCGTCTCCATGCGCAACAGATTCAGGTTGCCGCCGCGAATGTCGTGGGCGACCCAGCGGTAGGCGAGGGGAATACCGCGGTGGTTCTCGGTCACCACCGGACCCCAGATGGTCTTCTTCACCTCAATAGTCTCGGCGTCGCCGCCTTTGACGGCGATGGTCTCGCGCTCAATCTCGAAATCGCGCCAGCCGTCCGGCGTCCGGTACTGGCGGCCGTCCTCGCTCAACTCCAGTGGAATCAGGTCACCCCAGTCCCCGGCGGTGTTGGTAAAGCCCCAGGCCACGAGGCCGTTGCTGCCTACCACAGCGATGGGGCCGCCGGGCAGGGTGGCGCCGCGCAGCCAGCGCTCGGTGCCCGGAATATTCCATCCGGCGCGATACCAGATATTGGGCACGTTGAGCCCCAGGTGCATATCGTCCGCCAGTATCGCGCCGCCGTGTTCCGTCAGCGCGCCCCCGACAACCCAGTTGTTGCTGCCGAAGATCTTGTCGTCGCTCTCCATCGGCCGATAGGCGACGGCTTCCCCCGCCTCCAGCAGCGACGCGATCGGCGTCTGCGGGATAGTGACCGGGCCGCGGGCCTCGCCGATCAGCGGGGCATCCCAGCGACCGCCGTCGGGAAAATAGAATTCGTACAGGTCCCGCGGCAGCAGTTCCGCCAGTGCCGTGTCGCGCAGCTCGAACTTGCCGATCGGGCTCTGCAGCGTCAGGTACATGCTGAACACCGTCAGCAGGCTGTCGGCGCCGGTCCAGGGCTTCGGCTCCCGGCCGAGCAGCACGTATTCCCAGGGCTTGGCGCCCAGCTCGCGCAGGCCGTAGTTGACGCCGTCCACATAGCGCTGCAGCAGCAGGCGCTGGGCCGTGGGCATGGCGGCGATATTGCGCTCCGCGCGTTTGCGGAACTGGTGCAGGCGCACCTCCTTATCGTGGTCCAGCGCCGCCGCCCCGACCAACTCGGAAAGTTCGCCGGCGGAATTGCGCCGCAGAAGATCCATCTGGAAGAAGCGCTCCTGCGCGTGCAGGAAGCCCAGCGCAAAGGCCGTGCTGTTGCGGTCCTCAGACTCGATCAGGGCGATACCCTGTGCGTCGCGGTAAATGGTGGCCGGAGCCCGCAGCATGCCGCCGGTATCCAGCGTGCCCTCGAGAATCGGCAGACTCTGTCGGAGCCACAGCCAGATGGCGAAGGCCATCACGGCCAGCAGCGCCAAGAGGCCGAACAGCCAGCGGAAGATGGGGCGGGATAGAGCAGAACTCTGGACCATAGGGGAGTACCGGTGGATCGTTATTGTAGGGCGCCAGTTCCGGGATTTTAGCAGCGGCGCCACCGGGCAAATAGTTACTGTGGGACAGATATCGGTCACAAAAAGAGTTTTTGTGTGGAATCTAATGCCAGCAAGGTGTCGATTCTCTATTCCGCGCCACACAGAACTGACCAGTCACTAGAAAAAAGTCATAACAGGCTTTCAAATCCGCCTGTCTGATCGTAAGATGGCGCCCAATAACAAAAAACGATTTAAAACATCACGCTTTTATAACAACAAACGCGAGGACGCGATGATGCACGACGCCGATCAGACCGGAAAAAACCGGCAATTCAGCCTGTCTATCCTCTCCGGAGCCATTGCCTTTGCCACTGCGATCAGCGGCACGGCCTACGCTGCGGAAATCGAGGAAGTGGTGGTTACCGCGCAGAAACGTGCGGAAAACCTGCAGGACGTACCCATTGCCATCTCCGCCGTTACCGGCGACAACATCAAGGCCATGGGCGTCAGGAACCTGACCGACCTGGGCAAGTCAACGCCCGGTGTCGAGATGAATAACGATACCCCGCTGCAGCCAACCTACAACATTCGCGGTATCCAGACTTCCGACTTCACCGTGGGCTCCGACCCGGCGGTGGCAGTCTATGTGGACGGTGTCTACAACGGCCGCGGCGCCGGCGCCGAGGTACCGCTGGCGGATATCGAGCGCGTGGAAGTGCTGAAAGGCCCGCAGGGTACCCTGTTCGGCCGCAACGCCACCGGCGGCGCCATCCACATCATTACCAAGAAGCCGCAGGCGGACGACACCACCGAGCTGAGCCTGACTGCCGGCAACTACGGCCGCCAGTCCACCGATCTGCTGATCAACCGCCAGCTGAGCGACAATCTGTACGGCCGTATCACCGCGTCCAACAATCGCCGCGATGCCTTCGCCGACAACCTGGCCGGCGGCTTCTCTGCCGGCAACCAGGACACCCAGACCTATCGCGCCTCCCTGCTGTGGGAGCCGAGTGAAAACACCGAGGTTCTGTGGCGCGCAGACTACGGGGTGATGGACCAGGGCAGTGCACTGCGCACAAGCGTAGTACCGAGCCTGCAGGCAATGGACGGCGGTACCGACGTGTTCGGCGATTACGCGCTGGATACGCCGACCATCGAAGACCGCGACTCCTTCGGCACCTCGCTGACTGTTACCTCGGATTTCGAGAACTTTACCTTCACCTCGATCACTGCATTCAGCAAGTTCGACGCACACCTGCAGCAGGACGAGGACGGTACCGCCAACCCGGACTATATGTTCGGTTCCGCCAACTTCGACGAGCAGGAGCAGTTCTCGCAGGAATTCCGCCTGAACGGCGCAACCGACACCCTGAAGTGGACCCTCGGCGCCTCCTACTCCCAGGAGAAACTGGAACATACGACCGATGCCTACTTTACCGCCGGCTCGCTGGAGTCTTTTGCGGTGTATGAAGGGATCAAGGCAGCCTATGCAGGCGCCGGCCTGACCACTACCGAACTGGAAGATACTGCCGTTCTGGCGCGTCAGGCCATGATCGGATTGGGGCAGGAAGGCGCGGCGGTTTCCACCTTCGTCTACGACCTGATGCTGCAATCCGGGCAGGTGGACCAGTTGCTGGCCGCGTTCGGTGCACCGGACTATATCACCGGCAGTATGCTCAACCGCGAAGACATGGCCGCCCAGCTGATGGCCGGCATATCGCCCTGGGTGATGGCGGACACGCCCTGGAACGAGTCCGTCTTCAACAGCGGTGATTACCGCTCCGCGGCTGTGTACGGCGACTTCACCTGGAGCCTGACCGACAAGATGGATCTGACCGTCGGTGCTCGCTACACCTCCGACAAGAAAGACTTCACCATCGAGAGCTCCTATCAGAACACCCTGCCTCTGGCCCTGACTGGCGGTGATGTGAGGCTGATGGATGGGAACGGCAACGTAATCGGCACCATGACCCTGCCGACCATGCCTCTGGGCGCAATCCCTGCGCCGCGCTTCGGCATGGCGTTCAACAACAACGGCATCGCCGACCTGTATCAGGAGCTCGACGATTCCTGGAGCGATATTTCCGGCCGTATCGTACTGGATTACCGCTGGACCGACGACGTCATGACCTATGTGTCGCTGGCGGAGGGCTTCAAGGCCGGCGGCTTCAACAGCTTCAGCGCAGCGCCGGGCATCGACCCGTCGTTTGACCAGGAAGACGTAACCAACCTGGAAGTCGGCATCAAGAGCAATTTGTTCGACAACCGCATGCAGCTCAACGCGGCGCTCTACAGCTACGAGTACGACAACCTGCAGGAACTGGATCTGGTTGGTAAGCCCATCCCGAACTACTACCTGCGCAATGCCGATGCCGAAGGGCAGGGTATGGAAGTTGAAGTGCTCTGGGCTGCCACCGACAACCTTCTGCTCGGCGGCAACTACTCGCACCTGAAAACCGAGTACACCCGCTATCAGATTCTCGAAGCGGCCGGGGAAACCGAAGAGGACTCCCGCGTAGGCCAGCCGCGCGTAGGTACCCCGGAAAACAAGCTGAACCTGATGGCGGAGTACGGCTTTGACCTGGCTTCCGGTGCCAACGTGGTACTGCGCGGCGACTACAACTGGACCGACGAGCGCGTCGGCACCGTCACCGACCCGTCTCGCGTGGTTGAGGACTACCAGCTGCTGAACCTGCGCGCGGCCTGGAGCAGCGCCTCAGACCGCTACTCCGCGGCCCTGTGGGTGCAGAACGCCACCGACGAGGAAATCGCCGGCGGTTATGGCGGCACCGGTTCCGCCATCGGTGCCAGCCCCGCTTGGCGCTATATGCCGCGCATGTACGGCGCCGACTTCACCGTGCGCTTCTAAGCTCAGCGCGATATCGCCTGAACTGGAAAAGGGTCGGCAGCGCCGGCCCTTTTTTATGCCCGAAACTGGCGCAGAATCTATCCTGTTTCCGGTCCATTTCGTGGGAATTCCGCCAGAACTGCGTATGATCAATGACAAGCATTGGAACTTAATCGCAGTCGGCAGTTGCCATGACAATACTGGCGGGTGAGGTAGATACGGAAGTTCGGCAACAACTGCTCGCGCGCTACAAGCGCGTGCGCGGGGAGACGGAGCAGTTGGCAGACCCGCTGTCGGCGGAGGACATGCAGCTGCAGTCGATGCCGGACGCCAGCCCCACCAAGTGGCACCTGGCCCACACCAGCTGGTTCTTCGAAACCTTCGTGCTGCGCCAACACCTTCCCGGATACCGCCGCTTCGATCCGGACTTCCACCAGCTGTTCAACTCCTACTACAACAGCCTCGGCACGCCGTTCCGGCGCCCGCAACGCGGCCTGCTGTCGCGCCCCGATCTCGACAGCGTCTTCGCCTACCGGCGCTTTGTCGATCGCCATATAGAGGCGCTGCTGACCGGCCATCCCCTGGGCCCGGAGCTGAAGGCCCTGATAGCGCTGGGCCTCAACCACGAGCAGCAGCACCAGGAGCTGCTGCTGACCGATATCAAGCACGCCTTTTCGATCAACCCGACACTGCCGGCCTATACCGACATTGCCCCCGAGGACGGCGCGCAAGACAGGGCCGCGCCTTTGAACTGGCTGGAGATTCCCGGCGGCGTCTACCGAATCGGCAGCGAGGGCGAGCATTTCCAGTTCGACAACGAAAGCCCCGCACACCAGCAGCTGCTGCAGGGTTTCCGCATCGCCTCGCGCCTGGTCACCAACAGCGAGTTCCTGGAGTTTATCGAGGACGGGGGCTACCGCGAGCCGCGCCTGTGGCTGTCCGACGGCTGGACCCACATACAGAAAAATCGCAGCGAGCACCCCGAGTACTGGCACAGGCGCGACGGGCACTGGTACCAGTTTACGCTCGCGGGCCTGCAGCCGATCGCCGACGCCGAACCTGTCTGCCACCTGAATTTCTACGAGGCGGACGCCTTCGCCACCTGGGCCGGCTTCCGTCTGCCCACCGAGTTCGAGTGGGAGGCGGCCGCCTGCCTGCTGCGAAAACCGGACCAGCTGGCCTCCGCCAACCTGCTGGAGCAGCGCACTTTTCGCCCCCTTGCGGCCAGTGGCGGCCAGACACAGTTTCTCGGCGATCTGTGGGAGTGGACCTCCAGCGCCTACCAGCCGTATCCGGGCTACCGCGCCAGCAGCGATGCCGTCGGCGAATACAACGGCAAGTTCATGTGCAACCAGAAAGTTCTGCGCGGCGGCTCCTGTATTACACCGGCGGATCATATCCGCATGAGTTACCGCAATTTCTTCTACCCACACCAATCGTGGCAATTTACCGGAATCCGCCTGGCAGGAGACTGAATGTGAACATGGCCTTGCCGTCCATCCGCGACGAACAACTGCAGGACAACGAATTTCTCAGGGATGTACTGGAAGGCCTGAGCGGAATACAGAAAACACTGCCGTGTAAATACCTCTACGACGAAACCGGATCCAAGCTGTTCGAGCGCATCTGCGAGCTGGACGACTACTATCTGACGCGCACCGAAGCCGCCATTTTCTCCGAACACCTGGACGATATGGCCCGGCGTATAGGCCCCGGGGCCCTGGTCGTGGAGCCGGGCGCGGGCAACTGCGAGAAGGCGCAGCCGCTGCTCGAACGGTTGCAGAACCCCAGCGGCTACTGCCCCATCGATATCTCCGCGGAGATTCTGCTTGCCGCAAGGGATCGGATTCACGCGACATTGCCGCAGCTCGAAGTGCGCGCGTCGGTCGGCGATTTCACCCAGGCGGAAGTGTGGCCGGCACTCGCCGATACGCCCGCACGCAAAAGGGTGCTGTTCTTCCCCGGTTCCACCATCGGCAATTTTGCACCGAGCGAGGCCAGGGCACTGCTCGCCTTCTTCGCCTCCCGCTTGCGCGCCGGTGACGGCCTGCTGATCGGCACCGACCTGGTGAAGGACCCGGTGGTGCTGGAGCGCGCCTATTGCGACAGCGAACATGTCACCGCCGCGTTCAACAAGAATCTCCTCGCGCGTATCAACAGAGAACTGGATGCCGACTTCGATCTGTCCCTGTTTTCCCACAGGGCTTTTTACCACCCTCTGCGCCAGCGGGTGGAAATGCACCTGGTCTGCCTGCGCAACCATATCGTACGCGTCGCCGGCCGGCCCGTGGCTTTTAGGGAAGGGGAGACGATCCACACCGAAAACAGCCACAAGTACTCTGTCGCCGGCTTTAGCGACCGGCTCCGCGAAGCCGGTTTCGCGCCGCTGTGCCACTGGGGCGATCCGCAACGGCGCTATGCGATCCACTATGCGCAAATCGCTTAGCCTCGCGCTCTGCCTGCTCGCCCTGGCCGGCTCGCTGCGCACGCCCGCAGTCGTCGCATCGGAGCCCGATTCACAGGCGGGCGGCTTCGTCGTCTACAAGCACCCGCTGTGTTTCTGCTGCAAGAAGTGGATCCGCCACCTGAGCCGGTCGGGTCTGGAAACCGAGACCCGCCACAAGGGCGATATGAGCGAGGTCAAGGGCCGCTGGGGCGTGCCCCAGGGGATGGAGGGCTGCCACACCGCCGTATGGCACGGCCAGTATGTGTTCGAGGGCCATGTGCCGGCCAGATACATCCGCCAGTTTCTGGCCGATCCGCCGGAGGGCAGTTTTGGCCTGACGGTGCCGGGCATGCCGGAGGGCAGCCCCGGTATGTACGGTGGCAAAAATTTCGAACCCTACAATATCTATCTGTTGCTGCGCGGCGGCGACTACCGCTTCTATGCCCGCGTCGAGGAACCGGAGCGGCACTGAGCGGCCGCCAAGATGCCCGCACATTCGGCGCCGCCGCAGGAATTTGCCCGCCCCGCCAACGGCCTTCAGCGCCGCTATCGCCGTCAAAGCCAAATTCTATTGGCGGCGCCCATCCCCTTGGTCTATCTAATGGAGTGTCTCGCAGCGGTAGCGCCCCCGGCGTTTGTGAAGCTCAGCTGAAACAAAGGACTACTAGATTCGGTTTTACGGAGGAGCTTTATGCGCATTCGTACACTTTTCTATTCCGCGCTGTGCGCACCTTTTCTGGGTACTGGCACGCTGATGTCCCTACCAGCCGCCGCCCAAATGAGCGCGCCGCCGAGCAGTTACGCGCCGGTGGTGGATAGGGAGACATTCGGCGCCACCGTCAAGCGGATGCGTGGGGAGAAGGGCGATGTCGAAAAACGCCACAAGGACCTGCTGAGCCGGCGCTACGACCTGTCCAACAAGCCGGTCAAGGGCGTCACCATGAGCGGTGGCAAGGCGGTGCAGGGCGGCGTGCGCGTGAAGCTGCCCCGAGGTGTCAGCTGGGAACAGCTGGCGAAGATGTCTCCCGAAGAAATCAAGCGCAAAGGGCTCTGGCCCGAGGGCTTCTATCCGCTGCCGCACCCGAACCAGAACGAAGGCGGCATGCTGTTCCCGCAATTTCATATCGACGCGGTGAAGCAGCAGGAGGGCAGGGACCTGACCCGTTTCGACCTGGACTTTGTGCTGCCGGACGAGTTTCTGCCGGAATTCCCGCCGCCCATTTTCCTGACCACGCGCCCGGACCTGGGCGACGTATCCCAGGGCAAGCTGGTGACCCTGAGCAATTACTACGATCTGTTTAACGGCATCCTGAACCCGAAGCAGCTCGAGGGGCTGCGCCTGCTGGTCACACCCTTCCCCCAGCAGCAGTTCAATGCCACCTGGGACAGGCGTTCGATGAAACCCAGCCAGGGGGTTGCCTGCCTGGACTGCCACGTCAACGGCCACACCAACGCGGCCACGCACCTGGTGGGCGATATCCGCCCGCAGAAGCACCGCCACCGTATCGATACGCCCACGCTGCGCGGCGTCAATATCCAGCGCCTGTTCGGTTCCCAGCGCGCGCTGAAAAGTATCGAGGATTTCACCGAGTTCGAACAGCGCGCGGCCTATTTTGACGGCGATCCGGTGATCGCGACCAAGAAGGGCGTGAATATTCTCGAGCGCGGCAGCCAGGTGCACTTTATGGCGGAAGTGCAGGAACTGTTCGACTTCCCGCCGGCCCCCAAGCTGAACCTGCTCGGGCGCCTGGACAAGTCCAAGGCCAGTGAACAGGAGCTGCGCGGGGAGCAGGTTTTCTTCGGCAAGGGTCAGTGCGCCGCCTGCCACACGCCGCCTTACTTCACCGACAACCTGATGCACAACCTGCGCACCGAGCGCTTCTTCGAGCCGAAGATGATCAACGGCCGCCTCGCCAGCGCCGACGGCCCGATCAAGACCTTCCCGCTGCGCGGTATCAAGGACTCGCCCCCCTACCTGCACGACGGCCGCCTGATGACGCTGGACGACACGGTGGAGTTCTTCAATCTCGTGCTCGGCACCCAGCTCACCGAGCGGGAGAAGAAGGATCTGGTGGCCTATCTGTACACCCTCTGACGGCGGATCTTTGGTTCCGCCGCCGAAAGAGGTAAGGTGCTAAGCCACTGACCCGGCAGCGAGGATTGCCGGGTTAACAGTTGAGTCCGATGTATGACTGAGAAGTTCTCACCCGCCGCAGGCCTGGGCAACTGCCATCTGCAGACGGTGTTCGCCCGTTTCCACCGCCCGAAACCCTGGGTGGCCACCGAGTGCCACTGGTACCGGACACCGGACGGCGACAGCCTGGCTCTGCACACGCCCGGCGCGCTGGAAGACGACCCGGCGCGCCCGCTGGTACTGGTGCTGCATGGGTTAGAGGGCTCCGTCGCCTCCCCCTACGCCCAGGGCCTGATGGAGGCTCTGCTCGGGCGCGGCTACCAGGTGGCCGTAATGCACTTTCGCGGTTGCGGCGGCATCCCAAACCGGTTGCCGCGCGCCTACCACAGTGGCGACAGTGACGATCCGCGCTGGCTGATCGCACAGCTGAAAAAGCGGCTGCCAAACACACCGATTGTTGCCGTGGGCTACTCCCTCGGCGGCAATGTGCTGCTGAAAATGCTCGGGGAGGACGGGCAGGGCAGTCTCCTCAGCGCGGCCGTCGCCGTTTCCGCGCCGATGGACCTGCACGCCTGCGCCCGGCGTATCAATCGGGGCCTGTCGCGCATCTACCAGCGCCACCTGCTGACCTGTCTGAGGGCGAGCCTGCAGCAGAAAGCGACCGACCCGAGGCTCGCCGCCGCGATGCCGGATCTGGACGAGACGATCCACTTCAGCAACTTCCGCAACTTCGACGATGCGTTTACCGCGCCGCTGCACGGCTTTCGCGACGTGGACGACTACTACACCCGCGCCTCGAGCAAGCCACTGCTGCGGCATATCCGCGTACCCACACTGATCATCCACGCCGAAGACGACCCCTTTATCTGCCCGTCGGCCATTCCCGCGGCAGCAGAAGTCAGCTCCTCGGTGCAGCTGCAGGTGAGCGAGAAGGGCGGCCACGTCGGATTTATCGGCGGCAGCCTGTGGCGCCCGCACTACTGGCTGGAAAGCCGTATCCCGGCCTTCCTCAATTCAGTCACCGCTCAGCAGCAGGGGCCGGCGGCCTCCGTTTCGACAACCTGAGTGAAGGGCAGGCCGCCGCCGCACCCCTCGAACAGGCCGTAGTGGGTGGAGAAATCGCCGATAAAATCGAAGTGTGTGGCAAAGCGTGTCTCCGCCAGCATGCGCCAGGTATTGCCGCATACCGGGAAGACCCTGCCCGTCTCGATCAGGTGGTGCTTGTCGAGCACAAAGCGGTGCGGACTATTGGGCACAGTGCCGCGATAGATCACCGCCTGCCCGTAGTCTTCACAGTCGCTCTCCAGCCCGGTCAGCTTGAACAGGCGATAGCTCGCGGAAAAGAACCGCAGGTTGCCGCAGCGCTCGGCGAGCTGCGGATTGGTAATCTGCAGCGGCCTGTCTTCGACCAGGCGCGCGTCGATAAAACCACTGGCGCGCGCGAGGCGCAGAAAATCGTTCCAGTAGAGCGCGCCTCCGAGGCACTCGCCGTAGAGCACCGGATCCCGGCGCAGCGCCTCCGGCACGCGCCGGTCGGCATAGACGTCGGAAAAATAGAACTCACCGCCGTCTTTCAAGAGGCGGTGCAGCCCCTGCAACACCGCCCGCTTGTCGGTCGACAGGTTCACCACGCAGTTGGAGACTATGACATCGAAACTAGCTGGTTCCAGGTCCAGCTCGTCGAGGCGCTCGATATAGCCGTGCAGGAAGCGCACATTGTCGAAGCCGAACTGCCGCGCGTGGTACTCGCGGTGCCGTTCCGCCACCGCCAACTGCTCCTCGGTCATATCGACGCCGACCACGGAGCCGCGCGGCCCCACCAGCTGGGCCAGGGCATAGACATCGCGCCCCGATCCGCAGCCCAGGTCCAGCACCCGGCAGCCCTCGAGCAGCGGCGGGCACACCAGCCCGCAACCGTAGTAACGCGACAAGACCTCCGGGTGGATTTTGGCCAGCAGCGGCTTCAGCCACTCGGGCACCGCGCTGGCATCACAGCAGGCGTCGGTCTTCAGATCTTCAGATCCCTGCAATTGTCGCCCGTAGTAGTCCCGGACGGCCTGATGCATCGATGATTGTTCCATGGTGGACCTCTGTTGAAAGGCGGGAGAGGGCGCTGCCCTCCCTATGAGTCGCTATTCAGCGGAGGATTCTTACACAGGTCTTCGACTCAAAAAATCCCGAAACGGTGTAAGGATTCTTTCCGCACGGCGACAGAAGCACTGGATTCCCACCGTTTGGCGCGGCAGCGGCGGATTGGAAGGGTGTTCGGGAGCGGGAGCTTTTCGGTTACCATTGCCCGCTTCCAGATGACCGCTTGAAGGGAAAGTCCGTGAACGACAACCTGGCCCCGGGTGCTGAAGACGCCACCGACGACGCCGTTTCGTCGCCGCTGAAGGATGCGGATTTTTTGCAGGAACTGCGCCAGCAGATGCAGCGCTTCGCGACGCTGCAGCTCGACGACCCGCAGCTGGCGGAGGACGCGGTGCAGGAGGCGCTGATCGGCGCCCTGAAGAATGCGCGCAGCTTCGGTGGCCGCTCGGCGCTCAAAACCTGGGTGTTCGCGATCCTGAAACACAAGATCGCCGATATTTTTCGCCAGCGCCGGCGTTTCGTCGACGCGGACCAGCTGCTCGGAGCAGACAGGGAGGAACATGACCACGACGAGCTGTTCGACCAGCGCGGCCACTGGCTCCGGGAGGAGCGCCCTGCGCACTGGGAGGACCCGGAATCCGCGATTCGCGACAAACATTTCTGGCGTGTGTTCGAGACCTGCCTGAATCACCTGCCGGCCCGCCAGGCGCGCCTGTTTATGATGCGGGAATTTATCGAACTGGAAACTCACGAGATCTGCGCCGCCGCCGAGATCACCGTGGGCAACCTCAATGTCACGCTCCACCGGGCGCGCCTGCGCCTGCGGGAGTGCCTGGAAAACAACTGGTTCCTGCGAGAGAGGTAAACCGGGATGAAGAGTTGCCGGGAAATCACACGCCTGCTTTCCGAGGCCCAGGATCGCGATCTGACACTGGGCGAGCGCGCGGAGCTCAAGTTTCACACCATGATGTGCTCGGCGTGCCGAAACTTCGGCAAGCAGCTGACCATTCTCCGTTCCATCGCGCGCTCCTATTCCGGCGGCTCCGCCGATCGCCTGAAGGGCGACAAGCCCGGCGATCGAAGACGCGATAACTGACAGCCGTACCGCAGACTCGGGCTAGTGATTGGCCCAGCGCATACGGCGGAAGTCGAAGCCCTCCTCGACGAGCGGTTTGACGATGGCGAAATAGGGGGAAACATCGAAATCCCGCGGCGTAAACAGGCTGTGGTGACGGATGTGGTAGAGTTCCTCCGTCCCGCCCCCGTTCGCCGCTCGATACTCCAGCTGCGGCAGTATCGGGTATTGGATTGACTGAAATGCCTGCGCAATCAACGTGGAGCAAATTGCCCGGGTTGGATCCCCACTGCCGAGGGCGATCATCCGACGCCGGTAGCGCGACGGCACCGGCGGGGTCGGCAGCAGATAGCGCACCAGGTCGAACACATTGCGCAGATCGTACTGGTGCCCCAGGCGGTCGAGCCCGTAGGTGATTACCGCCCGTCGCTCTTCACCATTGAGGCCGAGCGGCCGGCAGATCCGCGTGTGCATACCCGCATAGTGATCGACCGGCAGGGTCCGCACCCCCTCCTGCACATCCGCTTCCAGCAAGCTGTGTTCCGTTTCCCCGTGCGCGCCGATATAGAGCGCGGCGTGAGACCAAGTGGACTGCGTCAGGTACTTGATCGCGGTACTGATACGCATATTGCCCTCGACCAGCAGAACATCCGCCGGTTGCAGCGAGGCGCAGAGCAGTGGCAGGGGCGTGGCGACCTCGGGGGCCGGCGGCCTGTGCGGCTTTTCCAGATAGCGCGCCAGCAGTTTGCCGAACCGTTCCAGTAAGCTGTCCATCGCCGCCCCGACATAGCCGGCGCTAGCGCGGCGGCGTCACCACCTCGTAAACGATCTGAGTGCCGGTATAGTGCGGCCTGTACCACTCGGAGCCGCATCGCTCATAGGTGATGCCGCCCACGGAAATAGAGGTGCAGTCCGGGGGCAGGGCATAGACCCAGGCGCCCGCTACCGCGGCGGCTCCGGCGGCGGCCCCGGCCCAGTAGCCGGGGCCGGGATAGGGCCAGTAGCTCGGATGTAGCGGTCTGTACGGGCGCAACGGGTGGTTCTCAAACGGATGCACGTTCGGGAAGCGCTGGCGGAAATCCCCACCGCCGATCGGCCGCATACCGTTAAAGTGCCCGCCGATATTGAAATGGGCGCCGCCACCGGCAAAGCGCCCGAGCGCCTCTGCCGGGCGGCTCAACAGCGACAAGAGCAGGGCGGCCGCCAGCAGGATCAGCGCCAGCCTCTGGCACCGGTCGCCTATTGCACGGAACTTCATCATTGTCTGACCTCCTTCGCCGGCGCGGCCTTCTTGAACTCGATCCGCCGCAGCGCCTTCGACGGCTGCGGTGCAAACTGCGTATCCTTCACAACCTTCGACTCGGACCACTTCAGGGTGGCCTCGAAACGCGGTTTCGCGGCGTCCCGGGTATTGACCGTGGATATCCGCAGCGGCAGCGGCTTGTCACCGGTCCGGATCCAGATCTCCCAGTCGAGATTCGGGCTTCTAAAGGCCCAGTGTTCCGTCTGCTCGCCGTCGATCTCGGGCTTTCCGACCAGAAACCCGGCGCTGATATCCTTCCAGGAGTCCTGTTTGCGGCCCCATTCGAGCAGATCCGAGAAGGGCATTTCGATACCGTAGTCCCGCGCCGCGACGGCCAGAAACTCCCCGCTGGGCCCGGGTGCGTCCAGCTGGGCAAAGTAACCTTCCTCCGGCGCTACCAGTGTGAATTTCCTGCCGTTGTGAAAGAAATGGCGCTTTATCGAGTCGGTGATCAGCTCGACCCGAACCTTGTCCGGCGGCGCGGCCAGGTAGCGGATCACACCGCCGATCAACAACTTCTGGCCGTCGTCCAAAACCACGTCGGTGGAAATCTGCGCGTCGAACGCCAGGGTTTTCAGCGATGCCAGGTATTGCCCCATGCGCGCCAGCGCGGCCAGGGACTCTGGATCCAGCGCCGGTTCGGCCGCTTCAGCGGCGGACTCGGGCTTCTTCTTGTCTGGCGACTGGGCGAAGACGATTGGCGCGACTACGAGCGCAGTGGCCAGCACAAGCATCCGAATTAGTAGGGCGCCAGTGGCGCGAGCGGTGCACATGATTACCTCCCGGTGCGGTGTTGGGTTCCAGGTACCGCGATAGCATCAGTTTAGAGGAGGTTTATCCCGGTTGCGGGCAAGCGCGCGTTACGGCTTCTGATACCGCAAGGGGCGGGATGCCGAGGCTGGTCGGAATATGAGTCAGCACTTCCAAAGAGCACCCTAACCTCATGATTCTATTAGCAAATCCGGGTGTAAAATCCAGGGGCGCTCGCACTAAATTTAGCTGACCTCGCGACCTTTACCGCTCTGCGCACGCACCCGGTTCTCCGTCTGTACGTACACGGTATCTGTGGTGGCCATGCTTGAGTGCCCCAAATCCTCGGAGAGATCCTTCAGCGCCCGGCCGCGCTCCACCTCCATACTGGCGCCGGTGTGCCTGAGCCAGTGTGTTGACGCCTCTTTTAGCTTGCGCGCGTTGTCTTCGCCTTCCGCCTGCCGCATCGCCTCGTAGGCCCTGTCGAAAACCTGCTGGACGATTCGGGTCAGCTGCCGCGACGTCATCCCGCCCTGACCGCGGATTTTCTCGACGATGGGGTGGGTTTCTCCCACCGACGGAAGGGGGCTCAGGCCGCGGTGGATACGATAGCGCTTCAGGTATTCGATAAAGCTGGTGGGAACCGTAATATCCCTCAGTTTTCGGCCTTTGCCGAATATCTTGAGCCACCAGTTGCCGTCCGAATCCTGCCAAAAATGGCTCATGACCGGCGTCCAGTTCTTGCGTTCGGACAACTCAGAAATACGTAAGAACAGTGTTTTCAGCGCGCAGATGACGAAGAGGCTCCGCTCGTAGATCGGGTCCTCATTGGCCATATCCAGCGCCACGTCGAAGACGTATTTCCACTGGGCCTCGGTCAATCTCCGAATCTCCTTAACCTGCGCATCCTTTATGAAATGCCGGCAATCCGCCTTGGCGATCTGGGCGGGATTGCCATACAGGTATTCCTCGTTCATCAGGTATTTGTAAAACGCGATTATCCCGGTAAAGGTCGCGGTCAGGGTCTGCTGTGACGGCCTGTATTTTCTCTTGTCGGGCGCAGAGCCGGCAGTATCGCTGTTTTTCGGCAGCTTGAGTTTAAAAGGCGCCCAGGACGGGTTGTGAATATAGCGGCCATTGTTGAGCAGGAATTTTTCGTGGTTGGCCAGGCATATCCAGGAAACCGGCGGCTGCCAGCAGAAATCCGCATACTCGAGGATATCTGCCTTGCGCAGTCGCTCGATGGGTGTGCCTTTGATCAGGAATACCCACAACAGAAAGCGCTCGGTCTCATTGCGGAAGCGTGTAAAGGTGTGTTCGGACTTGTTGCGGCCGGTGTAGCTCAGGAACTCCTGGCCCCAGCGCCAATGGGACATCCACCAGGATTCTCCGTTTTCCAGAAAACCCCTGAGATCCGGATAGTCGCGGAAGTTGAAGTCTTTGAGCTCGCTATAGGTCGGATACAGCGGGACGGGTTTCGGGGTTGCCATGAGCCTGAAGTCCGGGTTTTCAGTTGGAAAACCATTCTACAGGCTTCAATCCGTTATGTCGAATACTAAACAGTATTGGATATAAAGACGACCCCAGCCCAGCCGGCCATTCCCCCACCTGCACCTCTACAACTTGCGCGACAGTTCGCGAATTTCCCGGTTCAGAATGCGGTCGTTGTCACTGTAATTGACCGGCACATCGATCAGGTGCACGCCGCCTTCGGACCAGCATTTTTCAATCAGCGGCTTCAGCTCCGCGGTGGCGCCAAGCCGGTGGCCGCGCGCGCCGTAGGACTGGGCGTAGGCGACGAAATCCGGGTTGCCGAAATCGAGGCCGAAGTCGTGGAAATCCATCTGCTTCTGCTTCCACTTGATCATGCCGTAGCCGTCGTCGCGCAGCAGCAGTATCACCAGGTCCTGCTTGAGGCGCACGGCGGTTTCCAGCTCCTGGGAGTTCATCATAAAACCGCCGTCGCCGCAGACCGCCAGCACCTTGCGCTCCGGGTAGACCAGCTTGGCGGCCATGGCCGAGGGCAGGCCCGCGCCCATCGTGGCCAGGGCGTTGTCCAACAGCACGGTGTTCGGCGCGTGCGCGGGATAGTTGCGCGCAAACCAGATTTTGTACATGCCGTTGTCCAGCGCGATGATGCCGTCGTCGGGCATGACCTCGCGGACCTCTTTGACCAGGCGCTGCGGGCGAACCGGAAAGCTGTCGTCGCCGCAACCCTCGAAAATATGCCTGTGCAGCGCATCGCGGATGCGATGCGCGTCGGCAAAGCTCCAGTGCTCCTGCGGCTCCAGCCGCTCCTTCAGTTGCCACAGGCTGTTGGCGATGTCCCCGACCACCTCGATCTGCGGGAAGTAGACCGGATCCACCTGGGCGGAGTTGAAATTGATGTGCACCACCTCGGCGCCGCCGGGGCGCATAAAGAAGGGCGGCTTCTCCACCACGTCGTGGCCGACATTGATGATCAGGTCCGCCTGGTCTATGGCGCGGTGCACGAAGTCGTGATCGGACAGGGCCGTGTTGCCGATAAAGTGCGGGCCGGACTCGTCGATAACGCCCTTCCCCATCTGGGTGGTGACCGCGGGAATGCCGAGCTTCTCGACGAACTCGCGCAGCATTTTCGCGGTCAGCTTGCGGTTGGCGCCGGCGCCGATCAGCAACAGCGGCTTGCGCGCGCCGGCGATGGCCTCGGCGGCCTGGCGCACGGCCTTTTCTTCCGCGATGGGCCTGCGGGTGTAGCTGGGCTCCAGCACCGGCATGGTCGAGTGCTCGCGGGCGATATCCTCCGGCAGTTCCAGATGGGTCGCCCCCGGGCGCTCCTCCTCCGCCTGGCGGAAGGCCTCGCGCACATGGGCGGGAATATTGTCGCCGCTGACGATGGCTTTGGTGAACTTGGTCAAGGGCTGCATCATGTCGACGATATCGATGATCTGGAAGCGGCCCTGCTTGGAGCTTTTGATCGGCTTCTGGCCGGTCACCATCACCATCGGCATACCGCCGAGCTGGGCGTAGGCGGCGGCGGTCACCAGGTTGGTTGCGCCCGGGCCCAGGGTCGACAGGCAGACGCCGGAATTGCCGGTCAGGCGGCCGTAGGTGGCGGCCATAAAGCCCGCGGCCTGTTCGTGGCGCGTGACGATCAGCTTGATTTTCGATCCGCGCAGGGATTCCAGCAAGTCGAGGTTCTCCTCCCCGGGAATGGCGAACACATAGTCGACGCCCTCCGCCTCCAGGGCGCGGACAAACAGATCGGATGCTTTCATTGACAGCTCCCCTCGGCTCGATTGCGCCCGGCTGAAAATGGATACTCACGGAGCCAGCTCCATTGAGCGCCCTCCCCTCTGCCCTCAACCGCGTAGCAGCAGCCGCGACAGCCGATCGAGGGCCGCCACGCGCGGCGCATCCCAGGGGTGGGCGAAGCTGATGCGCAGGCAGTTCCTGAACTGCCCCGACGCGGAGAACAGGGGCCCGGGCGTAATCACGACGCCCTGTTTCAGCCCCTCAGTATAGAGGGCCAGGGTATCCACCCTGTCGGGCAGTTCCACCCAGACTGCCAGCCCGCCCTGCGGGGCGCTGACCCTGACGTTGCCGGGCCAGTCCTGCAACAGCGCGAGCAACTGGTCGCGCCGCTCGCGCAGCTTGTTGCGCTGGCGGCGCAGATGGGCGGCGAAACTGCCATCGGCGATGAATTCGGCCACACCCTGCTGCAGATAGCGGCTGCTGGCCAGTTGGGTCACCAGCTTCAGGTGCAGAATGCGCCGGTGCCAGCGGGCGCCGGATACCCAGCCAAGCCTCAGATCGCGGGACAGGCTCTTCGAAAAGGAGCTGCACAGAATCACCCGCTCGTCCGCGTCCAGCGCCTTGAGGGGATCCGGTACCGGGCCGAGCGCCGTGTCGGCGTAGATATCGTCCTCGATCACCGCCAGGTCGTAGGACTCGGCCAGGGCCAAAAGCCGCCTCCTGGCGCTGTCGCGCATCAGCGCGCCGCCGGGTGTCGCGAACGCCGGTGACACGATACAGGCCCGCACCTTCCAGCGCCGCAGCACGTCTTCGAGCGCATCGATATCCATGCCGCTGTCGCAGGCGGCGGGTACCTCCACCAGCTGCAAGTCCAGCTGTTCGATCAGCTGCATAGCGCCGTAGAAGGGCTATTTGACAAAATCGAGGGAAACATTGCACAAAGCCCTCTTAACGTATTGATATATATGGGTTTTTTTATTGAATCACCTCCAGCAAGAAGGAGGATGAGCCGTACAGAGATCAAGGTTAAGTAGTTGCGAGTTACGTACGGAGTTTGATATTTCGCATTTCCTGGAGGGTTGCCAAGAAGGCCGGCCCCTGTAGTTGCTCATCAAAGTTACCTAGCATATTGATATGCTCCCAACTGATAACTGAGCCATTAGAAATACCATCAGCGATAGACTGGCGCTGTTCAGCATCATCGATAGAAAGCAAATAATCAGACAAGTAGAGATAGTTCCATGCAATCACAATATTCTGAAGTATTGTGCTGCAGAGTAAAACTCTATCAATCTCTTCTTTTGAGCCAACATATAGCCGTTTACCTCGGCCGTGAAAAATTGACCTTGACAAGCCTTGGCCCAGTTCGATTCGGCTGAGGTGCTTTTCAATTACTTGACGCAACTCCAGATCATCTACGTAAGTCAATATAAAGTGTGTTTTAAGTAGTCGGCCAAACTCTTTAACAGCTCGATACAATTCAGTATCTCTTGAGCTTGATGATAGTTTTCGAAAAATATCACTTGCGGAGACATAGTTCATTTTGATGCTGGCCATTAGCCGTAAAATGTCATCCCAGCGCTTAATAATGAGTTTTCTATTTAGCTTGGTCTTCGGGCCGATTCTAAACTTACTATTCTTTTTTAGTGATTCATTTTCATAAGAGTATAGCGTTTGCCCTTGTACGGATTTTATTCTTGGGGCAAAAGTTACTCCCAAAAAATGTAGGCCAGCAAATATCGCTTCTGTATATCCATGCGTATCTGTAGAATGTAAGTGATTTTCCTTCTTTAGTTTGGTTTCCGGGTAAAGAGTACGCTTGGATTCAGCAATCCCGGCTAGCATATATGGAGCTTCGCGCTCTGAAGATGTTAGAACGTTGACATTAAAGAAAATCTGCTGATCATCGATAAAAGCGTTTGCACTAATTCCTTTATCTTTTCCGTAGTATTTATATGAAAAATTTGCCATCAGTGAATCTACAGCCACTACAATCTTGCGGCCATCACTAGAGGTGTGTAATCTCCCATCGTCACCAGAATATACTTTTGGAAGTGACAAGCTCTTAATTAGATGTACTATATTCTCATTTACTTTCTTTAAGTTATTCACAGAAAAGCGATTAGATTCAATATCTCTAAGCTGCTTTAAAGAAATTTCTTGGCATGCCTTGGCCATATGATTGTGGCCAATATTTGTACCCAAGCTCATGAGTGCCGCATAGGCATGCGACAGCATAAACTCCTCATTGGCAAATCGTTTTGTGCGATGCTCTAGCTCTTCGGTAAAATTTGTGTACGTATTTATTTGGTGGATGATTTGATAAAGACTAAAGCTTGCTTCTTCTCCCATGAGCTGAGAGACAAACTGATCAGTTGAAAAGTCCGTTGCTGGGGTGTCGACTGACCAAGTTCCGTTTTTATTAAATTTTACATACGTGTTTTCTTCGCTATCGATTCGATGGTTAACCGTTTTAAAGAGTTCTGTCACGGTTTTTCCAATCGAATCCAAGTATTTCTCAGGGTCACGGTATTCATTCAAGCCTGTAGAAATAAGAATCTCATCGAAAGATTTTCGCCATATTTCAGATGGCATAAAATAAGACTCTGTAGGTCGGTACTTGTAGCTGTACTTTAGAGTCAAAGATTCATCTTTAAACCCCTCGAAAGCGCGGATAATTAGTAATGCTTTGTACTTTCCAATAGCGGAAAACTCGTCCTCTCGGCAGATTAGATCACGCTCGTACTTTGTTAAAAATTTCATTGGAGTTGTATCGGAAATCTTATCCAGACCTTTCTGATATGCTGTTATCGCCGAAAGGAGCTCCGGGCTTGAGCAGCTTTCAAAAACCAGCGGCCTCAAAAGCGGGCCTAGTGATTTCTGAATTGAGCTGGATCTTGAAAATATAAAGTTATAGTAGTCAAACTTCTGGCGACGCTTTATTATGTCGGTGTCGACAGCCTGCAAGGTGACGTCGACATCTTCAAAGTCTGAAAGCATGAGCGATTCAGCTAATTTTAGAATTTTACGTACCTTCTCCCGATCTGATAATTTGTTTGATCGTGCTATATCGATGATTTTCTTGATCAGTTCTTTACTGTTGCGAGCAACATTACTTATAGCCGCCGCTGCGTCTAAGAATTCACTTTCGTGCTTATCACTTTCTCTATTTTGATAGGCCCTAGCATGATTTAAAAGCTGTGTGACGATCTTTTTTCCCGCATCTACAGCGGCATCTGAACGGTGAAAGTGCTGGTACTGTAGATATGCCAGTAAATGTAAGTTCCGGCGATCCTGATTTCGAAACTTTCGGAGTTGAGTGGTGGTCGCTTGTTTTACCCAAATAGCGAGATCTTCTGTTGCCTCCTGGGTAAGGTATAAGGCCGAAATTACAGGTAAAAACTCAGTATGCAAATCATGAAATTTCTGCAATATTCTCCCATTTAACTTGCAGTGATTGAGTTGGCTTCCCTGTTTGATACGTTTGACATCACGATGCAGCAGAAATTCGTCAGATTCCGAGACTAGATTATTTAGAACCTGTTGTTGCGCATCTGACAAGTGAGTACGGATTTCTGTGGCGAGCTTTTCCTCGTAGTCTCGGTATCCATGTTGAATAGTTTCTCGGACAGTGGTAAATGAAGGGACCTCTCGATGTTGCTCCAGGCAATACTCCAATAAACAATCCGCGATGTCAGATTTTCTGCGACGTTTATCAATTAGGGAATTCGCAAGATCATTAAACCTTGCCTTGAAACTCGCATCAAAAGCTTGCCAGTCATATTGCTTTAGAATTTTACTCTTGTGCCGGGAAGCGACATCTGTGGGGTAGTCAAACGAAGCCTTGGTCGACTTCAGAGATAGAGCTTTTCTAGCTGCACGGATATGTTCTACTGGAAACTCTGATACGTTGAAGAATTGACGTTTTCGCGTGAAGTAAATGACTTGGAGAAGAAAGCCGACTTTGTAATCCTCGCGAGTTATCTTCCTAAGTGCCCGCTGGGTAATCGAATCACACGTAAAAACGCTTCGTTGCCGCAAATCGAGTTTTGGAGGTGCGTCCCAAGCCTTTTGCCGGGATGGGGGGAGTATGTGCTCCTGCTTCGAACTCATGTTATTTTGGTAGCCCCTTCCTTGGCCCAGCAAAGCCATTAATTCTATTTGGTTATAAAAAAATATATTCTAATAACAAAATATAGATTTTACTGTAGTGTACACAACAGTAAAATTGTATTTATGGAATAAAATGAAGATTTTTAATTCCAATATCTTATAAGATGCGATAATTGTATCGCTTACTTGATAAAATTCAGTCGATGAATCCTACTGCAGAACTCTATCAATCTCTACAAGTCGCATATGATCGATTTAACGAGCGGTTATTTGATGCATCTCTTCCTCCTGTCATTTTCACAGTGCAACGTAAACCCGGAGTAATGGGGTACTTTACTGGTGATCGTTGGAGTGATGTACGCGGCAAGATTGTGAGTGAAATAGCGATCAATCCATCCTATATAGCTAGCTCACGACTTATTGAAGTCATGCAAACATTGGTCCATGAAATGGTTCATTGCTGGCAACATTTCCACGGGAGCCCCGGGCGTAAGTACTACCACAATGTGGAATGGGCGAAAAAAATGATTGAGGTGGGTTTGATGCCCAGTTCAACAGGTGAGCCCGGTGGGAATATAGTTGGACAGTTTATGGGGGATTACATCCTGGAGGACGGCAGCTTTCTGAAAGTCTTTCAGGAGCTTGAAGCGGACCGTGAAATTGGCTTGGCTTGGCTTGACAGAAAAGCTCTGCCTCGATTATTTGAGCCAGTAATTGCAGGACCCAACCCTAATTCAAAACCTAATAGGGCGCTGCTGGATAGGCACATTGAAGAGAGTGGTAACTCTGGTGAATATGTTCAATCCGAAGATGGCTTCGAAGTATCACCTTTAGATCAAGGATACCCATTCACTTCTACAGGCCCAACGGTCAGTTCATTGTTGCCAAGCAATCTCCAGATCCTGGAAGCTCCTAGAAGAAAGACTCGCATCCGTTATCAATGCCCTTGTTGTGATGTCATTGTGTATGGAAGACCAAAGCTACACATATTGTGTGGCGATTGTGACGTCCAGTTTGAAGGGGATCTTGAATGACAAAGTGAACGCTTATCCTCGAAGCGCTCACGAATCAATTTTGCGGTTATGGTGGATGACCCATGTCAGAAAATATAGTAAATTGCCTGACATGTGACAATCAGGCTATTTAGTGGGGTTATTCATGACCCAGAAAAAAGATTGCTTTCTCAAGCACGAGATTATTGTTGAAGATAACCCAAATGCAACACTAAAAAGAATTTCTCATAATTTGTCTCGTGGAGGATACTGGTCATCATTCACGCATGTACTAGCACCATTTGGAACGGAAGATGATAATTGGTGCCCTCCACCCGAGTTGGAGTGGTATGAGAACATAGTCATGGGATATTGCTGGGAATTACCAGATCAAGCTAATTCCATCCTTATTAATATTGCGAGATTACACAGGCACGAAACTGAACTTTGGGATTCATACCAAAAAGAGTTACGGGAATCAGTACAGTAATACCACATGGCAAATCCTATCGGTGCGAGTTTCATAGCCAATGCGGCCAGCATTGAAGACCTTGAGCATGACTGCAGAACTCACCTCGAATTGAGAGAGCGACAGAAAGGTAAGGGGACGGCTTACGCCTATCAATGTCTGATCTGCGGCGAGGCCGTGGGCAGTGAGGTATCCAAGAAAGGGGTCTCTATACAGCCGCTGCCGTTTGATGAGGAAGTTGGTGAACTCTATTCCAGTGTCAAATTTAGGTTTCTGGAAGAGATGAGGAGGGTACGGGCCAATAGCCGCCCCGCGCTGCCTTCGCGCCCACCCAGCGTCGATCTCTACGATGCTTTTTCGAGACAGATCAACCAAACGATCGAGGACTTTAGAGCTGAACACACTGATTGTGAAATCAACCGGTTGTTTCACAGTTATCTGGTTAAGCAGCGAGCTGCGCATATCGACGCACTTGAAAGTCGATGGTCTTCGGAGCTAGATTTGGCGCACTGGTTCAAGAGGGCATTTTCCCGTTGGTTTGAGATTTTCGAGGAAGTTGACGGCCTCGGCTATATTGATCGCGAGCAAAGAAATCTCCGGATTGACTTTGTAATCCGGCCTAAGCCGATCCTACAGCGCGCCGGGTTTGCCGATCAGTACATGGGTGTCGAAGTAAAATTCCTTGACCCTAGGACTGACAAGGGCTTTCACGGGAAATCCTCAAGAGGTATCTTTCAGGCGCTGAGTTATTGGTATAGCGGCACTACCTGGGAAATTGACAAAGGATGCCAAGTCAAGCTGTCGTCGGTGTTACTGTTTAGTAATCTTTCCTTTGCAGACGAGCGTGAGTATCTCTTCGGTTCATACGACCGCCATACCGGTACGCTCTGGCGCGCTTATCTCAGTCTTGCTAACCACGCGAACGTCGGAGAGATTCAGGTCAGGCGGTGGCCGAATGGTAGGCTCGCCTGGTTCCTCGCTTTCAATGGCGCCTACTATTTTTCCAAGCACTATGACGATCGTCTTGTCCCCGGGAATACCAATGTGATCAACAAGAAAAGAATCGGCAATACTCGGTGACTCATTTTATAGATCTGCTTGAGTTCGGTTTCGCAATATACCTTCCCTGCTATTTGACGCCGCGACTTTTTCCGCTTTGCGCGCGTATGCGATTCTCAGTCTGTACGTATACAGTATCGGTGGTTGCCATACTTGAGTGGCCTAAATCTTCGGAAAGATCCTTGAGTGCACGGCCACGTTCAATCTCCATGCTGGCGCCAGTGTGTCTTAACCAATGTGTAGAAGCCTCTTTTAGCTTACGGGCGCTGTCTTCACCTTCGGTGGATCGCATTTCCTCGTAAGCACGATCAAAAACTTGCTGAACAATACGAGTGATCTGTCGAGATGTCATACCGCCTTGTCCGCGAGTTTTTTCTACAATGGGCTGATTTTCTCTTGAAGCCGGCAACGGACTTAAGCCTCTGTAGGCGCGGTATCGCTTAAGGAGTGGGACAAAACTATTTGGAACAGTAATATCACGCAATTTCCGGCCTTTACCGAAAATTTTCAGCCACCAGTTGCCGTCCGAATCCTGCCAGAAGTGGCTCATGATTGGAGTCCATTGCGGGCGTTCGGACAGCTCTGAAACTCGTAGAAATAACGTCTTGAGCGCACAAATTACAAACAGGCTTCGCTCATAGATTGGGTCTTCTTCGGCCATGGTCAATGCGACATCAAACACATATTGCCACTGGGCTTCGGTCAGCCGTCGAACTTCTTTAACCTGAGCGTCCTTGATAAAATGGCGACAATCTGGTTTGGCAATTTGAGCGGGATTTCCATACAGATATTCCTCGTTCATCAAATACTTGTAGAAAGCAATGATCCCAGTAAACGTGGCAGCCAAGGTCTGCTGTGATGGCTTGTACTTTCTTTTATCCGGCTTTGAGTCTGGGTTATCGCTATTTTTGGGCTGCTTGAGCTTAAACGGCGCCCAGGACGGGTTTTGAATAAACCGGCCGTTGTTGAACAGGAACTTCTCGTGGTTGGCCAGGCAGATCCAGGACACCGGCGGCTGCCAGCAGAAATCCGCATACTCGAGGATATCGGCCTTGCGCAATCGCTCCGTGGGTGTGCCTTTGACCAGGAACACCCACAACAGGAAGCGTTCGGTCTCATTGCGGAAGCGTGTAAAGGTATGCTCGGACTTGTTGCGGCCCGTGTAGCTCAGGAACTCCTGGCCCCAGCGCCAGTGTGCCTGCCACCAGGTCTCGCCAGATTCCAGGAAGCCCCGGAGGTCTGGATAGTCGTTAAAGCTGAAGTCCTTAAGCTCAGCATAGGTCGGATACAGCGGGACGGGTTTGGGGATAGCCATACGTAAGCCTGAAGTCCGGGTTTTCAGTGAGAAACCCATTCTACAGGTCTCTACAGGCTATGTCGAATACTAAAGGGTATTAGAAGGATGTGGGATATAGGTCTTTGTCTTTGCGAGTCAGCTTTCGAAACACCCTCGCTGCCGAGGAAGCTTGATTGTGAAAGACGTTATCCCATGTGCAGAAGAAACATCAATGGTGCCTTCGTGCGCGTCCACGATGGATTTGACGATAGCCAGACCCAGCCCTGCCCCTTCTGTCTGGCGCTGACGTGAGGGATCGACCCGATAGAAACGGTCGAACAGTCGAGGCAGGTGTTCGGCGTCAATATTCGCGCCCGGATTTTCCACGCTCAGGTATGCAGTTTTATCGGTCTCCCATATTCTGAACTGCACTTTCTCCCCTTCAGGAGTGAATGGAAGTGCGTTGGATAACAGGTTGGACAACACACGGCGCAACATTGCCCGGTCCCCAATGACCGTTGCTGGCTGAGCATCAACTTGTAACCGGATACCCTTTTCTTCCGCCAAGGCAGCAAAGAACTCTATAGCCGCCTTTACTTCCTGAACTAACTCCAATCGTTCCCAATCAGGTTTGAGTAAACCATTCTCATTCTGGGCCAGCCATAACATGTCCTTCACCATCTTGGACAACCGTTCCTGTTCCTCCAGGTTTGAATAAAGTAACTCTCGGTATTCATCACGGCTTCTGGATTTGCTCAACCCCACCTGAGTCTGTGTAATCAGGTTGGTTAATGGTGTGCGCAACTCATGGGCGATATCGGCCGAAAAGTGGGAAAGTCTTACAAAACTGTCTTCCAGACGGCCGATCATGCTATTAAAAGATTCCACCAGGGTCATTAGCTCAGCTGGTACAGTCTCGGTGTCCAGTCGAACGTCCAGCCGATCCGGCTGTATATCCCGCATCGCTTCGCTCAGCTCGCGTAGCGGCGCGTGCCCCTGCTGCACACCGAACCAGCCCGCCAGCAGCGTAGCTATCCCAGTCACAGTCATGATCAGCCACAGGGTGCGACCAAAGCTTTGCAGAAATTGGAGATGGGGACCGATGTCAATGGCGGCGACAATGCGGTATCGGCTCTCACCGACCTGAGTTTGTGTCACTGTGCCACGGTAGGTTTTCCCATCTAGTGGCCAGAGATACAAATTGTCAGAACGGGCTCTGTTTGCCGGGGCGTGGATAATGGTTTGCACTGAACGCGGCGACTCAGGCGGTCCATAAATCAAATGATTGTTTTCATCCCAGACCTGAAAATAAACGCCATGATGCCCTGATACGGCATGAGCCAAAGCGTCCGTTGCTGCCAGGTCTTCATTGCTTGCCCTTTCCAGGGCTGCCTCCACCGCATGAGTAATGACCAACAACTCGCCGGCGTCCTGTTCCGCGAAGTGCCGTTCCACCGCGCTTTGTACCAGGTGGCCAATGATCAACACGCTCAAGCTGATCGCAACCGCTACGAAGAACATCACCCGGCTATTGAGCGATAGCGGGCGACACCGAGTGAGGCTAAACTTCGTCACGGTCATCCTCGACATCCAGCTTGTAACCCAAACCGCGTACGGTATGAATAAGCTTCGGCTCAAAATCGTCGTCGATCTTGGCGCGTAGGCGGCGGATAGCCACATCAATTATGTTGGTGTCGGAATCAAAGTTCATGTCCCATACCTGAGAGGCAATAAGTGAACGTGGCAAGACTTCACCCCGGCGACTGATCAGCAGCTCCAACAGGCAGAACTCCTTGTGGCTGAGGTTAATTTTGCGACCCGCGCGCACGGCACGATGACGCCTTAGATCCAGGGTCAGGTCCATCGCCTTGATTTGATCCGTCAATAACGGTGCAGTGCTTCTTCGTAGAAGGGTACGAACACGGGCCAGCAGTTCGGCAAACGCGAACGGTTTAACCAAGTAATCGTCCGCGCCTATTTCGAGCCCTTTAACCCGGTCATCCACGCTGTCACAAGCGGTCAGGAAGAGGGCTGGTGTTTGGTGGCCCGCTTTCCGCAGTGACTGTACAATGCGCCAACCATTCATACCCGGAAGCATCACGTCCAACACCAGCAGGTCAAAGGTTTCAGTCATGGCAAGGTGATGCCCATCCAGGCCATTTCGTGAGAGGCTCACCACAAATCCCGCCTCGGTCAGACCTTGTTGTAAATAATCGCCTGTTTTGATCTCATCTTCGACCACTAACAACCGCATCGCTGTGTCGCTCCGTTTATCGCTTTAAGACCGGTTAGCCCATGGTGCCATACCATAGGCCTGCCCGACACTGGCTGGCTTTCGAAAAATTGATCAACTTCACTTGTTGTGGCGCAAGATAGTTCTCGATTAATATCAAGTGGAAAATCGTCTGGCAGTCTTTTACCGGAAGAAAATTTGGTCTGCTTCACGTTGTTATTTTTCTGTGAACCTTTCCCCTGATGGATTCCCGCGGTGATAACGTCAAGAAAGCCGAGATTGCGCCAATCAGCAACTGACTTACCATCAATGAAAAGCCGCGCCGTGGCATTAGCGGCTAATCGCGAGGGATTATAGACCGACTGCGATGTTGCACGGGACTTAACCCGCACAGTGTAAGCACTATCAGCAACAGCGTACGCAATCTGTAAAAATCGCAGCGCGACCGCTATCTTCAATAAGAAATATCTATGAATAACCATTGACTTTACCGCAATACAGTCACGACCAACATGGCCACAACCAACGCCTCGTTAAGATCGCTAAATATTCCAGTCCGCGAGATGTCCACTTTCTTTCTTTCCAGGAATCCAACTCTATGCGTTCAGAAAATCGCAAATCATTATTAAAATTATCATTCAATTTACAGGATAAATTCATATTTCTGGTAATCAAATTCAGTTCAAAGTTGGTAAATAAGCTGCGATAATCCAAATTTGCTGTTCCGACCATCGACCAGCTTCCATCAATGACTACGGTTTTCGCGTGAAGTACACGTGGCAGATATTCATAAATTCGTACGCCTGCCGCGAGTAACGATCCATAAATATGCCGAGCCGCCCAGCGCGCAATTGGCACGTCACTTTCTCGGGGAACAAGCAGCCTGACATCCACACCACGCTCTGCGGCAAGACGTAATTGCTTGAGCGTGTACGTATCCGGCACCAGATAAGGAGTTGTCAGAAAAATAGATTGTTTAGCCTTGCTGAATGCAGCCCCAAATACACAGCGAAGCCGATAACGACACATCAGGGTATGATTGTGTAACAATTTGCTACCGGAATTTTCCTGTTTGGGAACCCAGTGTTGGCGGCCCTGCCAGAAGGTATCAAACAACTGTGAGGCCACGTCGACGAGCGGACCGTCAAAGCTCACATGGGTGTCGCGCCAGCGGGACTCTCCATAAAAGCTACGGGAATTTTCATTGTGGATATTAAAGCCGCCGAGATACGCGATACGATTATCGACGATAAGTAGCTTGCGATGATTGCGATGGTTGTAACGCCATGGCTGGCGCCAGCTCCAGCGGTGAAACCAGCGCAATTGAACACCGTGCTCACGGAGATGGTTTTGCATTTTTCGTGAGAACCAGAACAGGGAACCAGCTGCATCGATATGTACCCTAACGAGCACGCCCGCTCGTGCCCGTTCGATCAAAGCCTGACTAAACTGATGCCCTACCCTATCATCAGCATAGATATAACTCTCTAATTGTATGCAATCTTTCGCCTTTGCGATTGAGGACAACATAGCTGAATACAACTCGTCGCCCTCAATAAACAAGCGAAAGGTTTCCTTACGATCACCAGCGTTAGCAATACAATCAAACTCAGGTGTTTTTGTTCCTCCGTTAGAGAGCATTAGTCATCAGCCCCAATTATAAGCCGTTGTACAGAGGATACCGTACAAGGTGGTACAGCCCATCAGTGACCAACTCGTTGGCTGGTCGCGCACGGAACTCCTGCCGCCAACTCTAAAAAAATGCCAATCCCTAGAGAGACCAGAACATAGTCGAAAATCACTGAAATTATCATACCGGTATCTCCCTTACCCAACAGGGTGGACCACAAGCTTGCATTTAGATCGGTCCTGTCGAGCCCAAAGAATCTCGAAAGAAAATAAATGGTCCGAGGAAACCCATACATCTCCACATACAACGCAAAGATAAATATCTGCACATCCCTGCGCTGGCCCACTCACGCAAGGTTTTAGGTACCACGTAACGGTAGAAAGCCATGAAATCCCCACAATCATGATAATAGTGAGCCCCCATTCCCAGAGTGAGTTATATATTCTTCCATTTTTAATTCCCCCTTATGATCTATCGCGCCGACTGTCATCTTGCCGCTAATGAAAACGCATAGGCCAACGTTATAAACCCGCCAGTAAACCCAACAATCGACAGGCGTAGGCATATTCGTTGTCGTACCAAACCTGGAGCTTGACAGTACGGTCTCCGATTACCCGTGTTGAGAGCCCATGAACAATGGCGGAATGGGGGTTGGCGATTGAAAACCGCATCACCAAGGTCCTGAAGCACCGCCGCCGAAACTACCACTGCCACTACCAAAGCCGCCCGGCGTGAGCTGTCGTAACAACCTCCATGGTGGCCGTAAAATCCGCCTATACCCAATTGCCGAAAAAATATCAGGGGGATAAATCGGTGCCAACAAAATATTCATAGTTCATTTCCGTCATCTGTAAGAGTCGTAGTTACCACAATGTCTCCGTGCTAATACCTAATCCAATGCCTATCAGCAATGTGAGGAAACCAGCCGCTACAGGTAGACGCATGGATTGGTCCCCTACGAATAACACGATTGAGAACTTAAAAATCAGGTTGGCAATGAAAGCGATGACAATAGCGATCACCGCGACAGAGGGTGTGAGCGCTTGCGTGGAAACCAGTTTTAGGTTTGAAATGGTGATGGCGTCCAGATCGGTCAACCCCGAAATGAAAGCCACCAAATAAACGCCGGTATCTGCAAATTGATCGTTCATCCAGGAAGACAGCATCAATACCAAGACGAAACCCGCAGCAAACCCAAGTGCCGTCTTCAGTTCTGCGGGATTTCGTACTTCCAATTCAGGCAATGCTTTCTTCCTGCTGGCGGTGCTTTGATATGCCCAGACCACATACGCCGTACCTGCCAAGCCTCCTCCCAGCAGCCAATACAACATGGGCTGTAGCATCGAGGGCTCAACCGCGGCAACCAAAATTCCGATGCGCACGAACAGCACAATGTGGGAGAGCAAGATGATGGTGCTGGCAGCAGTAGTAAATCCCGGTATATTCTTACTGTGTCGCGCGTAGACTAATGTTGTCGCTGTGGTGGAAACAAGCCCGCCAAACAGCCCAATTACCAAGAGTCCGGCCTTGCCTTCCAGACAGCGCAACGCGACGTAGCCAGCAAGACTGATGCCACTGATCAATACCACCAGCCAACCGACCTGGTAGGGGTTAAATACCTCGTAGGGCCCATAAGTAGTATCAGGTAGCACAGGCAACAGGATAAACGCTACTGCCGCGAACTGGAAAAACGAGCGGATATCTTTGTCGGTCAATTGCTTGGGCATGCTCCGCAACTGTTCGCGAAAATACAGTATCGCGGTAATGGCTATTGCCAGTGCGGCTGGGAGCTGAGGGTGACCGAGCCAGAGCCCATAGCCCAGCCCGAACGCAATCACCCCGGCCATTATCGTAGTGGTATCCGGCTCTTCCGAGGTTGACCGAAATTGCGCCACCACCAGTGCCGCTCCAACCAGGGCGCCGATGGTAATGGCTACGCCCGCGTTTTGATTCAATATGCCGATATACCCCGCCAGGCTACCAGCCAGTGCGATAAGCGTAAACGTGCGCACTCCGGCGATGGTATTGTGATGGCGCTCCCGTTCCAGGCCGATCAAAAAACCGATACCAATGCTTTGCGCAAAGAGCATCAGGTGGGAAAGTTCTGTCTGGTATTCAGTCATCGGCGAGTCAGTCCCGTTCCACAATGAGCTAATACAGCTTTAACACCGGCCACACGTCCGGCGCGCTGGATGAATTGATAATTGGTGACGATATGGCCTTTTACATCCCGGAAGAATCCAGAGCCCGTGCCGGCTGGCGCTTCAAATACGCTTCGGTCCCTGGGATTGGCGACTGCAGCAAGGCAGTGATAAAAACCACGGCACCGCGGGCTTGCTGCAACACCTCAATAGTGTTTTGCGCATCCGCACCCAATCACTTCGCTCTACCGCGGACGGTATTCCGGGGCTCCGCCTGACCTGCCGGTGACCACCCGACCAAAACGCGGCCACAATACAGATGAGGATGTAGACGATAAAACCCCCTCAAGATGTCACCGCTTCAATGCTCCTCCACTGAAGCTAAACGGGAAAATGCCGCCTGCTGGATGTAATCGGAAACGGCAATTTTTTTCTTGATGGACGCCAGGCGCCGCTCGTCCAGGGTTTCCTCCGCGAGCAGTTCGCGGGCGGTCTCCTCAAGAACCGACTTATTGAACGTCAGCACGTCAGTGGCCAGCTGAAAGGCCTCATCCAGTAATTTGCTGACGGCTACCGATACACGTTGCGCCATATCCGGGCCAAAGCGCAGGCTTGACTCAGCAAGAGTGGGATCGAGAAACTGTGTTTTCGGTACATCGATGGATAACATACCGATCTCATCCGACATTCCGTATTGGGTCACCATAGCTCTGGCAATGTCAGTGGCTTTTACCAGGTCATCTGCCGCGCCGGTGGTGACTTCACCGAATATTAGTTGCTCCGAAGCCCGCCCCGCCAGTAAAACGGCAATCCGGTTCTGCAAATCCTTTTTACTCATCAGGTAGCGATCTTCAGAAGGCCGCTGGATGGTGTAGCCCAGTGCGCCCACACCGCGCGGAATAATAGAAACTTTTTGAATCGGCTGCTCCGGACTGAGCGCCATGCCCACCAAGGCATGACCCATTTCGTGGTGGGCCACAATGGCCTTTTCCTGGGGATTAATCAGCCGGTTTTTCTTCTCCAGGCCCGCAACAATACGCTCAATGGCATTGACAAAATCGTCCATGGACACGGCATCGGCACTGCGCCGGGTGGCAAGTAAGGCTGATTCGTTAACCAGGTTCGCCAAGTCCGCGCCGGTAAACCCCGTCGTCATGGAAGCCACTGCTTCTATGCTGACGGTTTGGTCAGAATGGATCTTTTTCATATGCACACGCAGGATCTGCTCACGGCCGATCTTATCCGGACGATCCACCAGAACCTGGCGATCAAACCGACCGGCACGCAACAGTGCCGGGTCGAGGATTTCCGGCCGGTTGGTAGCGGCAAGAATAATCACACCCTCTGAGGGATTAAAGCCATCTAACTCGGTCAGCAATTGGTTCAGGGTTTGTTCCCGCTCATCGTGCCCCCCGGACATGGCGCCGACACCCCGCACACGGCCCAGCGCATCCAACTCGTCAATAAAAATAATCGCCGGCGCATGACTTTTTGCCTGTTCGAACAAATCCCGGACCCGGGCCGCACCGACGCCGACAAACATCTCGACAAATTCGGAACCACTGATCGAAAAAAAGGGTACACCCGCTTCACCGGCCACAGCGCGAGCGATCAGGGTTTTACCGGTACCCGGTGGGCCGACCAGCAATACGCCCTTGGGGATGTGTGCACCCAGCCGGCTGTAGTGACCGGGTTCCTTTAAAAACTGTACCACTTCGATCAATTCATCCTTGGCTTCGTCCACGCCGGCCACATCTTCGAAATCGACACCCGTATTTTTTTCCACTAATACTTTTGCTTTGCTCTTACCGATATTCATCATACCGCCCATCCCTTGCTTGCCGGCAAATTTACGGAAGAGCAGAATCCACACTAGGAAAAATACCAGAGCCGGCGCTACCCAACCGATTAGCGTAGCCAAAGGGCCCCCTGAAACCACGCCTTTATAATTCACGTTGTAGGCATTCAGCTTTTCGGCCAGATCGAATTCAACCCTTGGCGTGACAAAATGATCTTTTCCCTCGATTGGTTCCTTAAAACTGCCGCTAATGGTTTGCTGATCAACCACCAGGTCCTTTAACCGGTCCTGTTCAAGGTAGCGTTCGAATTCACTGTAACTGAGCTCAACTTGGCGGGCTGTATGCCCCCAAAAGCTCTGAAACAATACAATCCCCCACAACGCGACGAACAGATAGACGAGGTTAAACTGCTTTTGTTTATTCATACTTTTTTCTCAATGACAACCGCCGCCGATTAGCCAATGCGCCAGATTATCGAATTCACAATTTTCGCCATGGCGAATAAACCCGCACGCCGTCCTGTCGATAAGCTCGCAATGCGGCGTTATCGCTTTCCTTTGGATGGCCACTTCGATCACATCAAACGAAGCTCGCAGTGGATAGCGGGTGATGTAAATACACTGTCTTTCAGACACCAGTCCTGCTTCGCTTGCTTGTAATCGGCCGCATAGCTTTCAGTAGCCTTGGCAGCGTCGCGCCCTTATCGGGGTGATCTCTTTACGCTCAGCTCAACCGTTGTGTGATCGCCGCGGCAATAGACCGGGCATCGCATCCATTTGCCCGTAATAATCCTTTTGTATCCAGTGTTCCGCCCCGATTGGAATAACCAAAAGCCAAACAGCGTTCACTGCCAAGGTCCAGGGGACGACAGACGCCAAGCAGGATTTCTGGTCGCAGGTGGCAAACAAACACGCGCAGACGAATATCATCGCTAAACAACTCTGCTCGAATGCTTGTCGTGCCAATAAATGATTGCTCATGTTCATCCCGCGGGATTCGGAACCGACCTGGTTCGATCACGCAAGTGATACGGCAGCCAATACCGTCTGCTATCAGTAGCTGTCTCACTTCCTGGCAGACATGCAATTGATAAGCGCCCACCGCAACTAACTGCACATCGACATTCTCGTCCTCTTCTAGTGTCAGGGCGCCCCACTCCACCAACTGCCTGGCCTGTTCCGGGCTAAAAACGGTAGTAACCTCTTGCTTGGGAATCGTCATCGCCCAGATTTTCCCCTGGCTTTGATAGCAGGCGTCGAGGCAGGCAATGGCACTATTGGTATCTGGCGGATACACCACCCGTGCCATATCGTTCATCTCGCCCAGCAGTACTTCGCCGAAGGCGGAATCCTGATGCGATTGCTCGTTTTTGCCGTTCTCCCACAAATGGGAAGTGGCGATGACGGGCAACGACAACCAGTGCGGCGCTCGCCCGAGCTCTTTCTGGTGGCGCGCGAAAATAATTTCTTGGCGCAATGCACCGATCATCTTCATGGCGAAAGCTTCATAACTGACTACCAGATTCATGCCGCCTTTATTAGCCAGCGCCGCGCTCACCACTGCCTCTTCATTAAGGGCGCTAATGACGGAGCCCTGTATCGACTCGGCCACACCGGGTTCCGGATTCAGCACCCGGTGTTTGAGCAGGTCCAGCGTCTTACCCATACGGTTACTACGTAGCTCATCGGGGTTGCCGACACGTACGCGCACATCAGGATTGGCGAGATGCCACTCGCATAGTCGTGCATCCACCGCTGCCATAGGTGAAAGTGTTTCGCCTTGTTCGTGCAGCGGTGCCTCGGAAGGCACTTGCAGTACAACTTTACGCTGACAGAGCGTGTGGTGCTTTTCCCGAACGCGGTTATCCGCTTCGTGTTGCGTCAATTGCGCGACAGCCTTGTGCAGTTCATTTTGCGGAACAAACAATCTGGCTGCGTGGCAATTAAATAAATCCCGGGAGGCTTCGTCACTTCTCGGGTTTCCAGGTAAAGGCGTACCGTGCGCGGCATTGGTTCCAGCGCCGTAAAAGCCGTAGCCCTTTTCCGTTTCGGCAATCAGGTACGGCAACTTCACCGGATAGCGCATTGTGCCCTGGCGAATATGCGTACTGCAGGCTTGAAGTCTTTCCTCCGCTTCAAAAATTCCCCAGATAAAAGCGGCGGGATCGCGCCCGTCAATAGCAATAGGGTAAAAATCATTGTGTTCCAGGTGCTCATAAAACCACGATAGGCCACCCTGCTGGTACATGGTGGAGCGCTGATCAATACGCCGCCCGTTGGCGATCATCACCGGGGTGACCAGACCACAATCTTCGGCACGCCACCAGCGGCTGGCCCAATCGCTGCCACGTTGTTCTTCAAAAGCGCCATCGCTCAAGAACGCCACCAACCGCTCGCCCGGCAGAGGCATATGCACATATTGCAGTTCGGCAAAGCCGAGATAACCACCTTCGATCAGGCCACCGGCCGTATGGGGGTTCACATGGCTGCCCAAGGGGACACCGGGCCGGCCGCTATCGGCGATGGCATAGCTGTAAAAATCCCGGGATAACTGCGACAACCCTTCGTTATTTAAGGGGTAACGTTCAGCCTGTTCCGGATAGAGGTTTTGCAACAATACGTTGACCGCATCAACCGCTGCCACGCAATGCCCCTGCCCCATCAACCAGCTGCGGGTGATACCTGCCAGCTGGTTGGCGACCATATAACCTACATAGGCGGGAACCATATTCAGAGAGCCGCCGGTATGTCCCTGGGGGTTGACCTTGAAGTCGCCGGCTTCGAGCGTTCCACCGGCAAGATCTACCTTGGTACTGTAAGTCATATGCACCACCAGCCACATGGCCGCGCTCGCCAGGCGGTCGGCAGCGCTAAATAACTCCAAAGCCTCTTCGATCTGTGGAAACCGCCCCGCGCAGACCAGCTGCTGGCACAGATCAAAGACACGCACCTGAGTCTCATCTCGATGTTGTATTGCCCCATAACCATTCGCCCAATGGGCAAACGCTTGGTAAGTTTCGCGATACAACCTTGCCCGTTGACCGATTCTGTGATCATTTTGTTGGTCTATCACATACATGGAGATTCCTCAGTCAATTCCGAGCTGAACGGCAAGATCATCAGAAAATTTCTCTTGTACAGCCCATAACATCGCGGCCGCCTCATCCGCGGCGACCACATAACATTTCACCGAAGATTCGGCGGTCGAGAGGTATAACGGCAGGTCGCTATCGGCCTGGTCAGGTTCTAATTCTATATTCAGATGCGAAAGCCCGGACAGCAGGTTCCGGCAAATGGCTGCATTATTCTCTGCAATACCACCACTTAGGACCACACCATCCAGGCCGCCTGAAATCGCAAAGTAAGCGCCCAGCGTTTTCTGGAAGCGATAACGAAACAGCTCAAAAGCCAGGCGGCTTTGCGGCCGGCTGCTGATAAACAGATCAGCCATGTTGTCGATTCCAGCGGACATTCCGCGCCAACCCGACTCGTGATTTAGCATGTAGTCGGCCTCTTCGGGGGACCAACTTTCCTGCTTTTGCAGCCAGACCAGCAAACCGGGATCGATATCACCGCTGCGGGTGCGCATCAGCAAACCTTCATTGGGAGTAAAGCCCATAGTGGTATCCACCGGTTTTCCGTCGCGAATGGCAGCGATGGAACAACCGCTACCCAGTTGAGCGGTGACGAGAGTGTACTGTTTTATACTCGGGTTCAATTGTCGCCACTGCCGGACCATATCGGCATGGGCAAAACCATGAAAGCCGTAGCGTCGTATCTGGTATTTTTTCATCAATGGAGAGGGGAGGCCATAGGCCTGCGCAACCGCTGGAAGATTGGTAAAAAATTCCGTGTCGAATACAGCAAAGACCCGGGATGAAATGCGGGTGTTCCGCCATTGTTCGATGAAATTTATTGCAACCTTGTTGTGCAACGGCGCCAGGGAAATCACAGATTTCAACCGTTGAAGGTTTTCACCGTTGATCTCCACAGGTGCCAGAAATTCCGGACCACCATGTACCACCCTGACGATCAGTACGCGAACATCGCAATTTGCAAGCACGCCATCCAGTTGGAAGGGTATGTCCGCGCCAGTCTGTATGGACACTTGTCCGTAATCAATGGCGCAAGGTGTTCCTGAAGCGTCCAGTGACGAGGCACCAAATAGGGCCCATTTGACACTGGAACTTCCTAAATTGACGGTCAGTATAGCAGGCTGCTTATTTGGCAAAGTCATCATGGTTTGGACGATGTACCCAATACTTAAGCCAGTAACCGCTTGTAAACAGCGGCCAGAAGCCAACCCGTAATAGCTGCGATGATCATCCAGTACAGCAATCCGTTAATTGCCCCAACCAGAGTTAGATGCCAGTCCGGCCCCCGCTGTTGCCCAGGCAACATATCATTGCATAGGGACAACAACATTGAAGGGAACAGCATGACCAAAACGCCGCAAACAAGCCACAATATGGCGGCGCCAATGCCGCCCGTCAGGCCCAATGTCAAAGTATGTAATGGCATAGGAGCCCCTTCTCTTCAGCAGTTTTTTGATTCCAACTGCTTACATCTCTTCAAACCGGTTGGCAGATTGCGACATGCGCATCATTTCATGCTCTTCCATCGACTTCAGGTTGTCCAGCAATTCTTTCGCAGGCGGAATATCCGCCCTCGATGCGAGGGAGCGATACAACTCAATCACCTGCCGGTGCTGATCGACGATCACTTCCATAATCTGCTCGGCATTCAGTTCGGCGAAGGGGGAATCGCAATGAACATGCCGGGCAATCGGATGATGGTGTAGGTATTCATAGCACCAGGTGTTAAGGGCATGCTCTTCCCCAGATTTTTCAAATCCAGTCACCACCTTAGTCAACGCTTTTTCATGATCGGAAAGGTAGGCAAGGATCATTCGAGCTCGCTCGTCAGTATTTTTGTCCGCGCAGTGGGATAAGCACTGACTTAGGTGCTGATGAAACTCTTTAGTCCAGTGCAGCACATCTTTTAGGGTCTCGATTTGCATGAAATTATCCTCTGACAATGATTTCCGAATCTGTTATAGACGCAAAATATCGCGATAGCCCGCAACATCCACTTTTAATTTCGTCTGCTCCTGCAAGTGCACTCGCAGGCCTTCAAGAGCCTCCGGATCACCGTGAATCAGCCTGATTCGGGTGGCGTCGGTTAATTCTGACTGTCGCAACCACTCGGTAAGCTCGAGATAATCGGCGTGTCCCGATAAACCCGCGATCAAGTCGACCTCAGCTCTCACTGGAATCCAGTCACCGTGAATCTTCACCGCATCGACGCCTTCCAGCATTTTCGCGCCACGAGTGCCGCCTGCCTGATAGCCCGTAAACAGCACTGTGGTTTTGGAGTGGCCTAACAGGCGCTTGAAGTGGTGAAGAATACGGCCACCCGTGGCCATACCGCTGCCAGCGATAATAATGTGGGGAAAGGCCTGCCCAGCCAGCGCCTTGGACTCATCCACCGTGCGGGTATAGGTGACAACATCGCACATACGGTGACACTGTGCTTCCGTCAATCGATGCTGCTCACTGAAACGACAAAAGATATCCGACACCTTAATCGCCATTGGACTGTCGAGATAGATCGGAAGCCTTGGTATGACGCCTTGGTCCATCAGGCTTGCCAGGAGATGTTGCAAGGCCTGCGCCCGCCCCACCGCAAAAGCCGGAATCAGCAAAACGCCTCCACTCTTCGCGACACGATTTACAATGGAGGCCAATTGCTGCGCCGCATCGTTTGTCTCATGCTGGCGGTTACCATAGGTGGATTCCATCAATAAGAAATCAAGCTCAGGCAGGGGGCGCGGTGGCTTCATCAGTACATCATTGAATCGGCCCACATCACCGGAGAAACCAATGCGCTTTCCCTCTGCCTCAACGATAACGCTGGCAGCCCCAAGAATATGCCCGGCCGGCTGGAAGTAAAAACGAATATCCCCCACAACAACCTGTTCATCGAAGTCAACTGATTGAAACAGGACCATGCTGGATTCGGCCGTTTGACGGTCATAGAGCGGTTCAGGGTGTTCGTGCCTGCTCAGTTTATGTCTACTGTAATATTTGGCGTCCTCCTCCTGAATATGGCCGCTATCTGCCAGCAGGATTTGGCACAAGGCCTTGGTGGCATGATGGGTAAAAATTGGCCCACGAAATCCGCGCTTGTACAGCACCGGGATATAACCGGAGTGGTCGAGGTGCGCATGGGTGAGTATGACAGCATCCAACTTGTCGATATCCAGTGGCAGAGATTGCCAGTTGCGCTCCCGCAGCCATTTGTAGCCCTGATAGAGGCCACAATCGACCAATACCGAGGTATTGTCTGTTTCCAGAAGAAATTTGGAACCGGTCACGGTTTCCGTTCCGCCCAAAAAGGTAATTTTCATGAAGACTTTCCTGACAAATTAAGCATGTCGATAACGGGAGTGATCAGCTGCGGCGTGATATCAATGGCGTTGGACGAATGGGGAATGGTGTTGGAAGTTACCAACTGGCTGAGACCGGCGGCCATCAAGGCCCTGTCGGAATTATCGGCGAAAATACCGTGTACCGCCACGCACTGGATACTGTCAATCCCTTTTGATTGAAGGGCTTTTATACATTGGAGGATAGTCTGGCCACTGGATATTACATCATCGATAATGACTGCGGTTCGGCCACCGTGAACATGGATATCCGGCAAGGTCACTTCGACATTGCGATCTCCCAAACGCTGCTTCTCGCCAATCACGTAAGGGTGTTGACTAAACTCAGCAATATTCGATACCCACTGCTCGCTTTCGCTATCCGGTCCCACCAATAGCAGGTTATTTTGCCCCTGCAGCCACTGTGCTAATGCAGGCGCCCCTTGAACAACACGGCTGGGCACAGAATAGATTTCGTCTAAGGCATGATAGCGATGCAGATGTGGGTCGACGGTAACCAACCAATCAATATGACGTGACAGCGAGTGGGCGAAAATGCGTGAAGTCACTGCTTCACCATCAATGAAACGGCGATCCTGGCGCATATAACTCAGGTAAGGTGCGACTAAACCGACCTGGGATGCACCCAATTCACGCAACGTTTCGATTAAAAACAGCAACGGTAAGTACTTGTCATTCGGGTGCGATAGGTCAGCGATAACCACACAGGGACTTTTCTCAATCATTGAGGAAACACGCAGATAAGACTCACCATCGGGAAACTGCCGCGTGTCAAAACCGCCCTGCTGACCGCCAATTGCCCTGGTCAACAAATTCTTCAACGGGTGATCATTAAGGGAAAAAACCAATGGGGACTGGCCGACTGTCTCTTTCTGTTCGTTCATCAAGCCTCTCCAATATTAAAAATTGCTGATTGTTGATAAAAATCCAAGGCGTATTGTTGCTCTCCAGCTGTATCGGAGTAGAGGGTGAACAGCGGCTCTCCGCGCTCGATTCTGTCACCAACACGTTTATGCAGACGTAAACCTGCAGCTGCCGTGGTCGGTGCTCCGGCCAGTTTCGCTAAACGCGCTAGCTGACGATTGTCGATGGCTTGCAATGTGCCTGTCATCGGAGCAGCTTCTGTATGTTGATAACTGGCCTTCGGCAGTGATTTGATTCCGCCTTGTGCTGCCAGGATCCGCTGAAATTGCAACCAGGCTTCGCCATTGTCCAAGATATCCATTGCCCGGATCAGCCCGAGTTCATAGCGCTCCTGATATGCGAGTGAGAACAGGTGCGCAGCGAGATAAAGCGCTCGTTCGCGTAAATCCTGCGGCGCATCATCGCGCCCCTGTAAAACAGCCAATACGTCTCGTGCTTCTTCGACTGGTCCGACGCCGGCTCCGATAGGCTGACTGCCATCAGTAATCAGGCAGCGAATCTGGATACCGCAGGCCGCCCCGACCTGGGTGAACAATGATGCCAGGCGCTCGGCCTCTACTTGCGAGCGAATTTTCGCCGTTGCACCAACGGGAATATCGATCACCGCATGAGTAGAACCGGCGGCAATCTTCTTTGACAGTACCGAGGCAATCAACTGGCCTTCGCCGTCAAGGTCCAGCGCTCGCTCGATACGAATCAAAAGATCGTCGGCAGGACTCAGGTTCACCGCCCCTCCCCAGGCAAGGCAGGCGTGGGTTTCATTGACGACACGTTGAATATCCGCAAGGTTTAGATTGACGGTGGTCAAGGATTCCATGGTATCGGCAGTACCAGCTGGTGACGTGATTGCCCTCGACGAGGTTTTTGGAATCGTCAATCCTGCCGCGCTGACAATGGCAACCACCAACGGTGTTGTGCGGTTTCCTGGTAGCCCGCCTATACAATGTTTGTCGAGAATCAGGGTCTCATTTGGCCAGGTTAAACGCCTGCCGCAAGCCACCATAGCCTGCGTGAGACTAATAATTTCATCCACGTCAAGGCGGCTGCCGGCACAAACACTGAGAAAGCTCGCAATTTCAATATCGGAATATCGATGGGCGCTGATGTCCGAGACAATCGCCCAAATTTCCTCATCACTAAGCTTGTGACCAAATATTTTTTTGCGAACGGCTGTCAGTGAGGTAATGACCGGCGCGTGACTTATCGTTATCGATACTCCATCGAGCACTCCCAAGCGGCGCATGGCAATTTTGGACAATCCAGCATGCGCAGGCGCCAGCACCTTTTCATCCACGACATTCAAAGTGGCGATAATTGAATTGTTTTCATAGTGCAGCAGCACACGACTGTTAGCCGTAAAACCCTCTGAACGGCAAATGTGACAGTCACTGCGCATGTATACAACCGGCTCCTGATGGGTGTCGATACCCATGTCAATGACCGTAAGCGAATTTGTTTCTTTCATAATGCTCCCGATGGCACCTCATTATCCTCGTTATTCATCAACGCTTTAGACCTTTCCCCGGTGGTGACTGATGACAGATCCAAGATTCATGACGGCTATTTTCGTTTATATTTTCATCGACAAACTTGTAATAGCCTTCTTTGAAATGGGTCCACCAATCGCGACCTATTTCCAGGTCATGTTTAGCCAGCACGTCTTCGATACCATCCAGACAGATTCGCGATGCTTCGCAGGCAGGATTCAACACCTGGGATTTATTAACCCGGCAATAGAATATTGCCCGGTTAATAGCGGCACAGGGATGTGCCGCCGACAGCCGCAGGCTGGCGCGAGCCCTTGGAATACCAGTAAATCCGCGCATTTACGCCAGTATTTCAAGGGCGACAAATACATAATTCAGGAGAATTATTTGTTTGTCGGGTTAATAGCATAAAATGACACGCTATCAAGGCCATACAAATTGTCGATCTCTGCAATAGCCGGGTTAATAATCGGAAAGGGCTCATCATGTGGAAACGGTTTTGTCGATGGTGAATTTTGGAATCCACCCAGGTGTCGACTTCATATAGCTGAGATACTCTTCACCAAATTCTTCTATCGCCATACGCTCCTCCCGCTTAGCGAGACGCACATAAACCACTACCAATATCGGGAACATCACCAACGTGGGCAGTGTGGGCCACTGCAATAAAAATCCAAACATAATCATAATGAAGGCTATGTACTGTGGGTGCCGACAGCGGGCATACCAGCCGGCTGTCGCTAGAGAACGGGTTTGTTGTGCCCTGTGCAAAATATTCCACGCCGAAGCGAGCAGGAAGAAGCCGAGTACAATCAGGACATTGCTGGCAATATGTAGTGGATCAAAATGCGGATCCCCCTCGAACCCCACGATGGTATGCAGCAAATGCCCATTTTCGTGGGAGAGAAAATCGACGCCGGGATATTTTTCCGCCAACCATCCAGAGAAGAAATAAATCGTCAACGGAAAGCCGTACATCTCGGTAAACAGAGCGATAACAAAGGCCGAGAAAGCACCGAAACTGCGCCAGTCAGTTTTTGTTTGTGGCTTGGCGAAACTAAAGGCAAAGAAAATAAATATCGCCGAATTAAGTATCACCAGCGTCCAGAGCCCGTAAGCGGAATCACCGTGCATTGTCGTTCTCCTGTTATGAATCAGTTTAATGTTAGTGGCGGTGCTGGCTTTCCCTACGCCCCTTTTCCAGGCCACGTTGATAGGCATCCTGTTCAGACTCGCCCTCGTTCTGGCCGTGTGTTCCATTACCGCCATGACCACCATGCCCTCCATGCATAAAAAGATGCATAAAGGGGCATGCCAGGAGAATCAGGTAGGGTAAAAATTGTGAGACATGCTCACGGTGTTCGATTAGTAGAAAGTATGTGGCCGCACCGATAATCCCCAGCGCTGCCAGACCTTTAGGGGTAAACCAGAATGATGATTTTTGAGTTGTCATATCATGTCCCATCACTGATGAAAATTAAAATTATTGTCTTCAGCACTGCATTTGTCTTGAATTCAAAAGAGTTCATTTATCTGGACAATACAAGCCAGCGCTTCGCATAGGCGTAGACTTTCCTCCTATTTATTAACCCGACAAACAAATAATTCTCCCATTAACCCGGCAAACAAATAATTCTCCTGAATTATTTGCTTGTCGCCCTTGAAATACTGGCGCACAAAACCGCTGGGAGCGGTTTTGGCCAGCTATCGCTGGCCCGCAGGGCAAAGCTCAGGGATGGTCTTCACAAATGCGCGGATTTGCCGGTATTTCAAGGTCTCGCGCCAGCCTGCGGCTGGCGGCGGCACTATCCCTAGTCAACGGTGATCTGCCCGCGGTACATCTGCATCTGGCAATGAAAGGCGTACTCTCCCGACTTCAATGCAGGCAACTGGATGGATTTCAGCTTGTTGAGCGGCAAGGTATCACTGATTTCCAGCTCCGGCACGAGAAATGTTTCAGAACAGGGCGACTGATCCTTGCGTATAAACTTTATTTCCACCGGTTTTCCAGCAGGCATTTTGATACGCGAGGGCGAGTAAGTGCCATTTTCCACGGTAATGACCAGATCGTTTTCACCCAGCTCCGCTTCTTTAGGCTTATAGAGCCAAAACCACCACACGATTAATGCGATCAGTACAATACCGGCGACATTGATAATTAACATTTCTACTCTCCTGATCGGGTTGCTCTTAATTATCCTGCGCCTTGAACAGGCGCAACCGATTAGCATTGGTCACTACAGTAAGCGAAGAGAACGCCATCGCGGCACCGGCAATCACGGGACTTAACAGCAGACCAAAAAATGGATACAGAACACCCGCCGCAAAGGGAACGCCTGCCACGTTGTAAATAAACGCACCGAATAGATTTTGCTTGATGTTACGCAGCGTGGCCTTGCTCACGGCAATCGCATCGGCGAGACCATGCAGTGATCCACGCATTAAGGTGACATCCGCGCTCTCAATAGCGACGTCCGTGCCAGTACCAATAGCAAAACCCACATTGGCAATCGCCAGCGCCGGAGCATCGTTAATACCGTCGCCTGTCATGCCGACCACTTCGCCTTCCATTTGCAGTTCCTGAACCTTTTTGGATTTATCTTCAGGTAACACCTCGGCGAAAAATTCCTTGATACCCGCCTTTTCCGCTACCGCCTTTGCCGTGGCGCGGTTATCCCCGGTCAGCATGACGACGCGAATGCCGTTGTGCTGCAATCGTTTAATGGCGGCAATTGAGTCCTCCTTGATAGGGTCTGCCACTGCGATAATCGCAGCGAGCGTATTATCCACGGCGAAATACATTGGCGTTTTGGCCTCGGCTGCCAGGATTTGTGCTTTTTCTACAAAATCCCCGAGTTCAATATTGCGCTCACGCATCAGTTTTTCATTGCCGAACAACAGGGTTTTACCTTCGACCTCGGCCTGCACGCCGTGGCCAGCAATGGCGTTAAAGTTGGCGACCTTTCCGGTTTCGATCCCCTTTTCCTGAGCAGACTCCACAATGGCGAGCGCCAACGGATGCTCGGAACCGGATTCGAGCGTTGCCGCCAGTTTAAGAATGGCATCCTCGTCATATCTACCCGCGATCAACACGTCGGTGACCTTGGGGGCGCCTAAAGTGATGGTGCCGGTTTTATCCAAAATCATCGCGGATATCTTTGACGCGGTTTGCAGCGCTTCTCCGTTGCGAATCAGCACGCCCGCCTCTGCGGCTTTACCCACGCCGACCATTACGGACATGGGTGTGGCGAGGCCCAGCGCACAGGGACAGGCGATAATCAGCACGGTCGTCGCCGATACAATCGCGAATGCCACCGCTGGCGCCGGCCCAAAGTTCAGCCAGGCAAGCGCACTCACCACCGCAATGATCATAACCACGGGGACAAAATACGCTGAGATCACATCCGCCAGGCGGCCGATAGACGGTTTGGAATTCTGCGCGCGTTTGACCATGTTGATGATCTGTGCCAGTGCCGTGTCCTTACCCACGCGGGTTGCCTTAAACAAAATGGAACCCGTTTTATTGATGGTCCCAGCCGCGACCTTATCACCAACGGCTTTTTCCACCGGCATGGGCTCACCGGTCAACATGGATTCATCAATGGCGGTATGGCCTTCGATAACTTCACCATCGACAGGAATTTTTTCACCCGGACGCACACGCACAACGTCATCCATCAGCACCTGCTCGATGGCGATATCCAATTCCTTGCCGTCGCGAATTACCCTGGCGGTTTTGGCCTGCAGACCGATAAGCCGCTTGATGGCTTCCGATGTTCGTCCACGGGCTTTCAGTTCGAGAGCGAGACCAAGATCAATCAAACCAATAATCATGGCCGTTGCCTCGAAATAGACATGGCGCGCCATTTCCGGGACAACGTGTGGCACAAACACTACGACCATGGAGTAAACCCATGCTGTACCAGTACCCAACGCAATCAGGGTGTCCATATTGGCCGAATGATTTTTAAAGGACTGCCAGGCACCCACAAAAAAGTGTTTGCCAGAAAACACCATAACGCCAAGGGTTAGTAGCCCAACTATCAGCCACGCTAGGCGTTCACCCGTCGTGCTAACCGTCATTTCGCCAACAACAACGCTGTAGACCATCAAGGGCACACCCAGTAATAATGCGATCGACATCTCACGCATTAGCCGTTTGTAGTAGGCCCAGTCTGCTTGTTCTTTTTCTGTCAGCGCATCATCCTCGCTCGCGGCAGCGGCGACTTTGCCGTTATAGCCCGCTTTCTCCACCGCCTTAACCAAAGCAGTCGCGTCGGCATTACCTGTCACGCTCACTGTGCGCTGAGCGAAATTCATCTCAGCGTTTTCCACTCCCGGCACTGCCTTTAACGCCGCTTCGATCTTTCCCACGCAACTGGCACAACCGGCACCTTCGATAATCAGTTCCTGCTGTGCCGAGCTGTCGTTATGACCGTGATGGTGATGCTTCTGACGTGTCTCGGCGTCTACATGGCATCTTGAGTTGCCGGATTCCATGTTTATTGAACTCATACAATCGCTCCTGATTTAATTGATAGCCGCCGCAGGGAAGCCCACTCGGTCCAACGCTTCAATCAGGTCGTTTGGCTCGACAATGCCAACAACCGAAGCGATGCCGGTCGCCAGGTCCATAGACACCTCACTGACCCCGGCAACGGAGCGTAACGTCTGCTCGATATTTTTCACACAACCGCCACAGTGCGCACCCTTCACTCTTAATTGCTGAAGAGGAAGGGATTCAGGGCGGTCGATTCCAGCTTCATGCTCGTTGGTGGAAACGGTTGACTTGCCAGTGCAACAGCAACCCCCGTGACCTTGATCCTGCTTCACTTTTGGTGTCGTCATGCTCAATCTTCCGCGGCAAATTCTTCAATCAGGTGACAAATCATATTCCCGGTCGGGGCTTTATTCGGCCTTTGGCTCCACTGCGCCACCGCCTGTTGCATGCGGTCCCGCAGCTTCTGAGTTTCCGTAAACCGCCGCTCGGTCTCATGCAGGCGCTGATCGATCAGTCGCCGCACCGTTGGACAAGGCGATTGTTTCTTATCCGCATGGGCGAGAATTTCCTTGATATCGCCTACCGAAAAGCCCAGCTGCCTGGCATTCAATACGAATCGCAAACGGATGAAATCTTTTTCGCTGAATTCCCGGTAGCCGTTGATCTTGTTCTTTGTCGGCTGCAAAACTCCAATCCGCGTATAGAAACGGACCGTTTCCGCCGTGACATCTAAGCGCTTGGCGATTTCCATTACTCTCATAATCTTGCTCCGGCACAAGCTGATAGCACTGAGGTACAGCGTACCGGAAATACGATCACTACTATCTTGATATAGATCAAGCGCCGGAGTAAAACCTAGGACAAGAACTAACCACAGTGAGATTTTTTCGTCCGCAGACTACACCTATGTGCTGCACATGGGTCAAGTCACTTTCAATCGCGAGTGATTGGGCACTAATTGAGATGTTAAGGAAGCATTCCTGACGCCGAGATGACCCCAACATGACAGATACGTAATATGGAGGTCTTTTTACTCACTCCCCTGTGTCCGAATCCTTGCGTGTGCGGCAGAATAGCGGATCTATTGATAGGAAATGGCTGTAAAGCAAGAGTAAGTGCATGATGAAAGCCTCTAGCCTCCGTAGGCTACCCCAGTTTCCAGTCAGTGGGGTCTCTGCTAATATGTGCGGGCGATGAAGATAGCAAACCCTTCCAACACCTCGAGATCAATCTCCCTTGCTGCAATACTTTTATTGTTGCTGCAGGTGCAGGTGGTGTTTGCCTGCACCATGCCTGGGCATACCGTTTCCGCAATGGCGATGGCAATGGTTGAGGGGCAGCAAGCGGATTGTGACTGCTGCACTGAGGAGCTGTCGGTATCGCTGAAGGTGGACTGCCGGGAGCAACAGGCTCTACTTCCACAGACGAACTTGGGGCCGGACCTCCCGCAACTGGGCGCGCTGCCTGGTGTGGAGTGGCCGTCGATACTAGCCCCGCCAGTGCCCCTCGCCGCCATTTATCCCCATTCTAATCCCGCCACCCCCGGTAACCGTACCTGGCTGACTACACTGCGTTTGCGTATCTGAGCCAGTCCTCCCACTAAAATACTGATTTCCCGCACTGGATAAAGAAAGCGGCGCTTTCACGCGCCCGCATGTTCGAGGAGTTCCCCCTGTGACTGGCAAGACTTTTCCGGCCGCGCTGGCCCTGGCCACTGCCCTACTGGCTCCCAAGAGCTTGGCGCAGCAAAGTACCGGGCTAACATTCGGCCGGGCAATCGACATCGCTATCCAAAGCGACCCTTGGTTGGACGGAAGCCGCCATACCGAGGCGGCGCTGATGGATGAGGCCCTGGCAGCGGCTCAGCTGCCGGACCCCAAAATGGAAGTCTCCGCGCTCAACTTTCCCACGGATACCTTCAATTTCGGCCAGGAGCCAATGACTCAGTTCGCCGTCGGCATCAACCAGATGTTTCCACGCGGGGCCAGCCGTGCTCTCTCCCGCCAGCAGAAAGAACAGCTGGCCGCCCGCGAACCCCTGCTGCGCGCGGACCGGCGCGCCAGGGTGACCGCCACGGTCGCGCAGTTGTGGCTGGACGCCTACGGCGCGCGCGAGAGCATCCAGCTGATCGAGGGCGACCGCGCCCTGTTCGAGCAGCTGGTGGATGCGGCCGTGGCCGGCTATGCATCGGCCCGCGGCCGCGCGCGCCAGCCGGATGTCATCCGCGCGCAACTGGAACTGACCCGTCTCGACGACCGCCTGACGATGCTGCGGCAACGCCAGGACGGCGCCGAGCGCAGATTGGCGGAATGGGTGCAGGACGCCGGGGCTACCGGCGGCGCCCTGCCGCGCTTGGAGCCGCTAGTGCCGGTGACGGACAAGCGCCCCCCGTCCGACTGGTATCAGCAGTTGCGCCTGCACCCGGCGGTACTGGCGCTGGACGTGAAGATAGATGCGGTGGCCACCGGCATCGATCTCGCGAAACAGCAATACAAACCCGAGTGGGGCCTCAAGGCCGCCTATGGCCTCCGCGGCGAAGACCCTCAGGGAGAGGACAGGACAGACCTATTCACCGTCGGCGTCAGTTTCGATCTGCCGCTGTTCACCGAAAAACGGCAGGACAAAACCCTCAGTGCCGCAGTGGCGCGCACCGCCGCCACGGAAACCGAGAGATCCCTGTTGCTCCGGCAACTGCTGGCGCAGCTGGAAAATGCGCGCCTGCAACTCATCCGCCTCGATCAGCGCCGCGCCCTCTATCGGCAACAGTTACTGCCGCAAATGCGCGAACAGGCCGAGGCCTCCCTGGCCGGCTACTACAACGATGAGAGCGATTTCGCCGAGGCGGTGCGCGCACGCATCGCCGAACTCAACGCCAAAATCGACGCGCTCGATATCGAGGTCGAGCGCCTGAAAATCATCGCGCAGCTGAATTACCTGCTCGCGCAGGTTCCCGCGGAAACAGGAGCCCCGCAGAAATGAATAACCGTATCAAAACGACACTGCTGATCGCGCTGGGCGTCGCTGTCGGCATCGCCATCGCACTGCTGCTGCGCGGCGACCGGGAAGAGGCGGCCAGCGGCGGCGAGCGCAAGCCGCTGTACTGGGTCGCGCCGATGGATCCGAATTACCGCCGGGACAAACCGGGCAAGTCGCCCATGGGTATGGACCTGGTCCCCGTGTACGAAGAGGAACAGGGCACAAAAGATTCGCCGGGCACGGTGCGCATCTCTCCGGAAGTGGTCAATAACCTGGGCGTGCGCACCGTCGCCGTCGAGCGCGGCCGCTTCGATGCGGAAATCAGGACCGTCGGCTACGTGCAGTACGATGAAAAGCAGCTGGTACAGATAAACCCCAGGGTCGAGGGCTGGATAGAAAAACTCTACGTCAATGCCGAGGGGGATCCGGTGAACCGCGGTATGCCCCTGTACACCCTCTATTCGCCGGAACTGGTCAATGCCCAGGAGGAGCTGGTGCTGGCGCTGAAGCACAATAACCGCGTCCTGATAGACGCGGCGCGCGAGCGTTTGCGCGCGTTGCAACTGCCGCGAAGTGCCATCGAGCAGCTGATCAAAACCCGCAAAGTCCAGCGCACCGTCACCGTCTACGCGCCCCAGTCCGGCGTGGTGGACAAGCTCAATGTGCGCGAGGGTATTTTCGTCAAGCCGGGCATGGCGCTGCTGTCCATCGCCGCGCTCGATCAGGTGTGGGTCATTGGCGAAGTCTTCGAGCGCCAGGCGGCACAGGTAAACGAGGGCGACCCCGTCACCATGCGGCTGGACTACCTGCCCGGACAGAGCTGGACCGGCACCGTCGATTACATCTACCCGACGCTGGATGAAAAGACGCGCACGGCACGAATACGCGCTCGCTTTGGCAACCCGGACCACAAGCTGAAGCCGAATATGTTTGCGCAACTGGCCATTCACGCGCGCCGCGGAGAGGAGACACTGCTGATTCCGGCGGAGGCACTGATCCGCACCGGTGGCAAGCCGCGCGTGGTACTCGCACTCGGCGACGGCAGGTTCAAGTCGGTCAACGTGCAGACAGGCCGCATCGGCGAACGGCAGGTGGAAATACTGGCAGGACTCCGGGAGGGCGAGCGCATCGTTACCTCGGCGCAATTCCTGATCGACTCCGAATCCAGCAAGACCTCGGATTTCATGCGCATGGCCCCCCGGGGTCAGATGAATCATGGCGAACATAGTGACCACGGAACGCATGGAGAGCAGCCATGATTGCCGCCGTAATCCGCTGGTCGGTCAACAACCGCCTTTTCGTGCTGTTGGCCACACTGTTCCTAGTGGGCGCCGGTATCTATTCACTGAAGAAGACACCGGTGGATGCAATTCCAGATCTGTCCGATGTGCAGGTGATTATCAAGACCAGCTACCCGGGCCAGGCACCGCAGGTGGTCGAGGACCAGGTTACCTACCCGCTGACCACGGCGATGCTGTCGGTGCCCGGTGCGGTCACCGTGCGCGGCTTTTCGTTTTTCGGCGATTCCTATGTCTATGTCATCTTCGACGACGACACCGATGCCTACTGGGCGCGCTCGCGGGTATTGGAATATCTCTCCCAAGTGGCGCCGACGCTGCCGGCCAATGCGCGGCCGCAACTGGGGCCGGATGCCACCGGCGTCGGCTGGGTCTATATCTATGCGCTGGTCGACCGCAGCGGTAAACACGATATCAGCGAACTGCGCAGCCTGCAGGACTGGTTCCTGAAGTACGAACTGCAGACCGTGCCCGGCGTCTCCGAAGTGGCGGCACTCGGCGGCATGGTCAAGCAGTACCAGGTCAAGGTGGATCCGGAAAAGCTGCGCGCCTACGGCATTCCGCTGTCCCAAATCCAGGTGGCGATACAGCGGGGCAACCAGGAAGTGGGTGCCTCGGTGGTGGAAATGGCGGAAGCCGAATACATGGTCAGGGCCAGCGGCTATATCCAGGCAATCGACGACCTGAACGAAATACCGCTGGGCATGGATGTCAACGGCACACCCCTTCTGCTCAAAGATGTTGCCGATATCGCCCTGGGCCCGCAACTGCGCCGCGGTATCGCCGAACTGAATGGCGAGGGCGAGGCGGTCGGCGGCATCGTGGTGATGCGCTTCGGTGAAAACGCCCAGAAGACCATCGACGGCGTTGTGGCCAAGCTGGAAAAACTCAAGGCGGGCCTGCCCGAGGGCGTGAAGATAGTCACCGTCTACGATCGCTCGGCGTTGATCGAGCGCGCGGTGGACAACCTCTGGCACAAGCTGCTGGAGGAATTCATTGTGGTCGCGCTGGTGTGCGTGGTGTTCCTGTTTCACCTGCGCTCGTCGCTGGTCGCCGTTATCAGCCTGCCGGTAGGCATACTCGCCGCCTTTATCGTTATGCACCTGCAGGGGCTCAACGCCAACATCATGTCGCTGGGCGGCATTGCCATCGCCATCGGGGCGATGATCGACGGCGCGATCGTAATGATCGAGAACATGCACAAGCATATGGAGCGCACACCGCTCAACGACTCCAACCGCTGGCAGATCGTCGCCGAATCAGCGGCGGAAGTGGGCCCGGCGCTCTTCTTCAGCCTGCTGATCATTACCGTCAGCTTCCTGCCGGTATTCGCCCTCGAGGCACAGGAGGGGCGTATGTTCTCGCCGCTGGCATTCACCAAGACCTATGCGATGGCGGCGAGCGCGGCGCTGGCGGTGACGCTGGTGCCGGTACTGATGGGCTACTTCATTCGCGGACGGGTATTGCCCGAGCACAAGAACCCGCTCAATCGCTGGCTGATCGGCGCCTATATGCCGACGCTCAAGCGGGTACTGCAATTTCCGAAAACCGCCCTCGCATTGGCACTCGTATTGCTGCTCACCGCGCTGTGGCCACTCGGCAAAATCGGCAGCGAGTTTATTCCGCCACTGGATGAGGGCGACCTGATGTATATGCCCACCACCTACCCCGGTCTCTCGATCGGCAAGGCGCGCGAGCTGCTGCAGCAGACCGACAAACTGATCCGCACCGTGCCGGAAGTGAAAACCGTGTTCGGCAAAATCGGTCGCGCCGAAACCGCCACCGACCCGGCGCCGCTGACCATGATCGAGACCTTTATCCAGCTGAAGCCGCGCGACCAGTGGCGCGACGGCATGACCACGGAAAAACTGCAGAAGGAACTGGATGCACTGGTCAAGCTGCCCGGCGTCACCAACGCCTGGGTAATGCCGATCAAGACCCGCATCGACATGCTCGCCACCGGCATCAAGACACCGGTGGGCATCAAGGTCGCGGGCCCGGATCTCGAACAGATACAGCAGATAGGACAGCAGCTGGAGCAGATTCTGCAACAGGTGCCCGGCACCGCGTCCGTGTATTCCGAGCGGGTTGCCGGCGGCCGCTATATCACCGTGGATATAGACCGGAAGCGCGCCGCCCGCTACGGGCTCAATATCGCCGACGTGCAGCAGGTTGTCGCCACCGCTGTCGGCGGTATGAATGTCACCCAGACTGTCGAGGGACTGGAGCGCTACCCGGTCAACCTGCGCTACCCGCAGGATTACCGCGACTCGCCCGAACAGCTTGCACAGCTGCCGATCGTCACCCCGGCGGGACAGCGCATCGCCCTCGGCGACGTGGCAAAAATTGCGGTGGAAGATGGCCCGCCGGCAATCAAGAGTGAAAACGCGCGACTGAACGGCTGGAGCTTCGTGGATATCGAGGGCGTCGATATAGGCAGCTATGTGAAGCAGGCGCGGATCGCCGTCGACAACAAGCTGCAGCTGCCGGCCGGCTACTCGGTGACCTGGTCGGGGCAGTACGAATATATGCAGCGGGCGATAGAAAAACTCACCTACGTGGTCCCGCTGACGCTGCTGATAATCGCGCTGTTGCTATATATGAATTTCCGCAACGTTCAGGAAGTGGCCATCATTATGGGTACGTTGCCGCTGGCAATGGTCGGCTCCCTGTGGCTTATCTACCTGCTCGATTTCAATTTTTCCGTCGCCGTCGGCGTCGGCTTTATCGCGCTCGCTGGGGTGGCCGTGGAAATCGGCGTGATCATGCTCGTGTATCTCAATCAGAGCTACGCCAAAATGCACAGTGACAGCGAGCATGAGGGCGCAATCCCCGACGCGGAGTCTCTGCGCGAAGCGGTATTGGCCGGCGCCGGCTTGCGGGTGCGGCCGGTGATGATGACCGCCGCTGCCATCGTCGTCGGCCTGCTGCCGATATTGTTCGGGTCCGGTACCGGCTCCGAAGTCATGAGCCGCATTGCCGCGCCGATGGTCGGTGGTATGTTGAGTGCGCTGTTGCTGACACTGCTGGTGCTGCCCGCAGTATTTTATTTGTGGAAACGCCACGCGCTTATTGCGGCGAACACTCCAAACCATCAACAGTCTCTCAGTTAAATTTAATGGCGCGCCTTATGCAAAATAAAAACCACTGGGAAAAGATCTACAGCTCAAAATCGGAAGACGAAGTCAGCTGGTTCCAGGAGCACGCCGAGGTGTCTGTCCGGCTGATCGAACAGACGGGCGCGCCCAAGTCCGCAAATATTATCGATGTGGGCGGCGGCGCCTCCAAGCTTGTGGACGATCTGCTGGACAAGGGCTACGACAACCTCACCGTGCTCGATCTGTCCGGCCAAGCACTGGCCAAGGCGCAACGCAGACTGGGCGCTAGAGCGGATAAGGTGCGCTGGCTGGAAGGCAACATCCTGGAGATCGACCTGCCCCAACAGGCCTATGACGTCTGGCACGACCGCGCGGTGTTCCACTTCCAGACCGACGAACGGGAACGCAAGGCGTATGTGGATGCAGTGCTGCGCGCGGTAAAACCCGGTGGCCATGTGATAGTGGCCACCTTCGCCGAAGACGGCCCGGAAAAATGCAGCGGCCTGCCGGTGGTGCGTTACAGCGCCGACCAGCTGCACGGCGAGTTCGGCGCGCCTTTTGATTTGCTCGGGCAGGAACGGGAGGAGCACCATACGCCGGCGGGTGTGGTGCAGCGCTTCGTCTACTGTTTCTGCCGCAAGCTGGATTGATCGCAATGATCGAGCGGCTGAGGCGCTTTGCACGGCGAATGCAACAGCAGCTGCAGGTGCTCTACCTCGCGAGCCGCGACCCGAGGACGCCGCTGATCGCCAAGTTGATCGTGATTGTCGTGGTCGCCTATGCACTCAGTCCGATCGACCTGATCCCGGACTTTATTCCCCTGCTCGGCTACCTGGACGACCTGTTACTGCTGCCGCTGGGTATCTGGCTGGCGATTAAGCTGGTGCCGGCCGAGCTGTGGCACGAACTGCAGGCCCGCGCCGAGGCGCAGCCGCTGTCATTGCCGAGAAATTTTCGCGCGAGCGTCGTCATCGCGATCTTGTGGATCGCTGCGCTCGCCGCTGTCGCCTACTGGCTCTGGAATGGACTGAACGGTTAGAACCAGCGCATACCTCAATCAGTGACGATGACCGGCGTACCCACCGGAGCATAGCGGAAGAATTTCTGTGCCATGTGCCGCGGCATGCGCACGCAGCCGTGCGATGCGGGATAGTTGGGTACGTCTCCGGACGCGTGCAGTCCGATACCACCATTGAAGCGGATAAAGTAATCCATCTTGGCGCCGCGGTAGTAAGTGCCGGCGGGCGGCGGTGCTTGCGGGTATCTACGTCGGCACGCACCACGCGGTGAGTATTCCGATCGACATAACTGCCATAGAGCGTGGATCTGTGTCTGAGTTTCTTGCCCCTGACCCGATAGCTGCCTTTGGGTGTGCGGTAGCCGGCGCGACCGGACGAGACCCGGGAAACCCCCACCAGCTCTCCGCCCATATAGAAATAAGCGCGCTGCTCACCCAGGGAAATTCGAATAGATGGCGCCCGCGAGATGTCAACCGCTGCCTCGTCGTCAAACCAGCCGACCGTATCGGCAAAGACCTGTGCCGGAGCCGGCAGCAGGACGACGAAGCACATTACCAGCGCGGCGATAAATGGACTGTACTGGCTGTTCGGGCGCATTGAATCACCTCCCGGACTTCTAGCTTAACGTCGCACGGGGAAGTTCCATAGGCGTGACTGCGACGCCGGCGGCGAAACCTGTAGAGGCAATAATCGCTCGTGTAGAGGCTAGCGGGAGTACGGCGGTATTTAGCCGTACTCCCGAGCAGCCTTTGCTGGTTGAGTTTTAGGGCGCAATAGTGCCGTTCAACAGATGAGTTCCGTCATAGGGAAAGACAATATCCGGATCTGGAGCCTCTGCGCGTTGGTCGCACTCCGGACACTGAACGGCGGTGAGCAGGTGGCGGATCACATTCAGTCGCGCGATTTTCTTATTGTTGGCCCGCACCACATACCAGGGCACCAATTCGCTGTGGCTCTTGGCAAACATCTCGTTGCGGGCGACGCTATATTCTTGCCAGTGCTTTACCGCCACCTCATCGACCGGGCTGATTTTCCACTGTTTGAGCGGGTCCACCCTGCGATCCTTCATGCGCTTCCGCTGCTCCTCTTTGTCGATATCCAGATAGTACTTGATGATCTGAATACCGGAGCGCACCAGCATCGTCTCGAAAGGCACCACCGAGTCCATAAAGTCCCGGTATTCCTGGTCGGTACAGAATCCCATGACCCGCTCGACCCCGGCGCGGTTGTACCAGCTGCGGTTGAACAGCACCATTTCCTGCCGCGATGGCAAATGGGGAATGAAACGCTGGAAATACCAGCTGGCGCTATCCCGGTCCGAAGGCTTGCCCAGTGCCACCACGCGCGTCTCCCGCGGGCTCAGGTGCTGGACAATACGCTTGATAGTACCGTCCTTGCCGGCCGTATCGCGTCCTTCGAACAATACGAGAATCTGCAGATCGTGTTCGATCAGGTGGCGCTGCAGTGTCACCAGCTTGACCTGCAATTCGCGCAGTACCTGCTTATACCCTTTTGGATCGCTCAAGATTCACCCCTCGCTATGCAACGTATCGCCAACACAGGCCTCTCAATCGAACTCGGGCTTCCGCTGGCAACTATCCAGGCCTGCCACTGAAATTACCGACATAGCAATTCCATATCGGCCTAGCGGGGGCATTTGAACAGAAACTTACGGTTTCGCCCTTTCAGACCCTCTCCAAACCGTAAATCCCTGTAAGAATCTCCCCCAAGGCTGAACGTAACCATTAGCGCTGCCGTAGAGGCAAGCGGATGTCTCAGTTTGACCACTTCAGCTATCTCCCCCACAACGCTTCCTAAACTGCTGTTCGGGTGCGACCGCTGTCAAATTTCTTGATCGTCGACACGCTCCAGAGCGGCTGGGCCAGGATAAGACGTGAGGCCCCGTTCAATACGTTCCTGGGAAAAGGGATCAGGAGCCTCGATATAGCGCATGGCTGAGTGGATATCCTTCCACCCGACATACTCCATCAAGGCCTTTGCTTCCCAGCCATTGGTATTCGCCCAGTTGGCAAACCCTCTACGCAGGGAGTGGCTGGTAATGTTTGACTGCTGCTCGAGACCCGCTTCTACAAAAATACGCCTGAGCAGCGCGGACAGGTTGTTCGCCGTCAGTGCCTTTTCTGCCAGATGTCCCCAGCGATTGATTCCGCGGAACACAGGCCCCTCTGTGATTCCAGCCAGGCCAACCCATTCTCCGTAGGCCGCAACCGGACACAAGCGGCTCAGCGCCGGCACCTTGAATTCCTTTCCCGCATTCTGGCGGTCGCCCTTGCTCCTGGGAAGGAAGATCGTCATCCCCTGCCCGGGAGCTGCCTTGATGAATTCCACCTGCAGGCGGCAAAGTTCATCGCTGCGAAATCCGCGCCAGAAGCCGAGTAGGAGTAAAGCCCTGTTGCGGGTATGGGCAAGTGCCGACTTGCGATCGCCCGCGGCTTTCACCTGCTCGCAGGCATTGTCCAGCCAGCCTGTCAACGCGGTGAGTTCTTCCACCTGTAGCGGCCGTGCCCGCTTCTCCTGTGCCGGGTGCAGCTCCCGGATGCCTTTGAGGACCTTTCTGACCAATGGGGCCTTGGTTGGGTCCGGGAAGCCCTGGTCAACGTGCCACTGCGCAATCGCCGAGAGGCGCAATTGAAGGGTGTTGGCCGAAAGAGTCTTCGCGTGATCGGCCAGGTAGCGGACGATACTGTCGGCAGTGGCGGGCAGGAAGCCGCCCCAGCTGACTTCGTAGTGGTGTACCGCGGCCTGGTAGCTGCGTCGTGTGTTGTCGCGGGTGGCCGCGTGAAGATATCGGTCGATATCGCTCATTGTGTGGCATTCCGTGGCTGGGCTGGCCTGCCCATCTGGCGGGCTGGATGTATGGGGATATCCGGGATTCATACCGAACTGAGGTCATTTTACGACCGATTTTGGTCATGGCAATAGATAACCCCGCTTTATCTATTTTTATAAAAGTTAGAATGTTGCTCCAGTTCACGGTCTGATTTAGTATGTATATACATAGTACATACCACAGTACAAAATAATCGGAGATCCCAATGGCGCGCTCAGGTATCAACAAAGTCCAGGTTCAGCAGGCCCGCGATGCCGTGCTGGCCCGCGGCGAGAATCCATCCCTGGACGCAATACGCATCGAACTGGGCAATACAGGCTCCAAGAGCACTATTCACCGGTATCTCCGGGAGATTGAGGAAACCGAGAGCACTCGCCTCGACGACGAGCAGCTCCTCAGCAAAACGCTGCAGGAAATGGTGGCCCGGTTGGCGGCGCGCTTGCGGGAGGAAGCAAATGAACTGGTTTCGGCAGCCGAGAAACGCCTCAAAGACCAGGAGGCTCAATGGAAACAGGGGCGTGAACGACTCGAGGGCTTGCTGAAGGAGAGCGGCGAGAAAGCGCACCGCCTGGAGCAGTATCTGGCGGACTCCAAGAGTTCACTGGAACAGGCGAGCGCGGAGTTGCAATCCGAAAGGCTCCAATCGCAACGGCAGGCCCAGCAGATCGTAGACCTGGAAGTGCGCCTGGCGGACAAAGACTCCCACCTGAAATCCCTGGAGGATAAGCACCAGCACGCCCGAGATGCCCTCGAGCACTTCCGCCAGGCAAGCAAAGAACAGCGGGATCAGGATATCCGCAAGCACGAACAGCAGGTACAGCAATTGCAGGCCGAGCTGCGCCAATCGAACCAGTCCATCATCGTCAAGCAGGGTGAGATCACTCAGCTCAACAAGGACAATGCCCGCCTCGCCAGCGAGCTTGGTGCAGCTCGCAAACAGGCAGGCAGTCAGGAAGATGCGCTCCGGAAGTCGGAACAGCTGGTCTCCGCCCTGCGCGAGCAATTGAGCCAGACCAACACCAACTTGAGCGCAAAAGCCAAAGAGCTAGATCTGTATTGCGAGCAGTTGGAGCGGGCTCAATTAGAGCTGAAAGAATGTGCGCACCGGCAAACAGAGCTGGAGGTCGCCCTTGCCGAAGCCCGCACCAGTCTGGGCCATTTCAAAGCAGCTGCAGAGGCAAAAGGTGACCTCCCCGGGAGACCTCAACCGGAATAGAAATCCAGGTAAGGCAGCAGGCGGGCGATATTCTTCGCGTCGGCCTCTGCGCGGTGGTGGCGTCCTTCAAACTTCAGCCCGGCAGATGCGAGGGCGGCGCCGAGGCCGGCGCGCCGCTTGCTGCCCTTCCGCCGCTGCCACAGGGCCTTGAGATTGATATGGGGAGCGGCTGCAAACGCCGGCGAGACCCCATGCCGCGCGCGCTCGACATTGATCTGGTTGAGATCGTATTGGCCCCAGCTACCCCAGGTCTCAAATGACCATTCACTGACAACGGCATTCAGGTGCCGAACGGCTTCGAGATACCCGGGGGCATCATCCACCATTGCCTGTGTGATGCCGGTCAGAGATTGGCAGAAGTCACTGAGCTGCGGGTTTAACACGGGCCTGACCAACTGATGAAAAGAGCGGACCACGATACCGCTCATAGAGGCGAGCGCGAAGCCGAACTCAATGATCTCCATATCCTGCACAGTCTGGCGGCGATCATTCCAGCAGGTGGCTTCCAAATCGACAATAAGGATGCTTTGCACGGGGTTGCTGCCAACGAAAACTCACATAGAAACAGAAAGTTAACCCTAGTTTTGGGGATTCTCCAAAACCTCCATCACCCCCTCGAGTTTGCCTACCCCTCTCCGGTACGGTTTAATGCTTGGGACTAAAGCAGAGTCCCTCACAGAGCCATGCTCCAGCGTTTCACCCAAAGATCCCAACCTCTCTGCCTCGCGGCGGTAGTCGTGGTGTTGGGCGCACTGCTGATCAGTGGCGCGGCGCTCGCGCAGGGCCTCTCCGGGCAGGGGCCCCTGGCAATCGACTTGCCGTCGCCGGAAGAAACGCCCTGCCACACCGCCGGCAGCGCCCCCGCCAACCCGGACAAACCACCCTGTCCGGAGGCAAAGGTGGTATGTCTGCAGCTTCCCGCGGTGACCTCCGGTTATCACCACGTTTTTCACTCGCCCGTGCGCGGCGTGGCCATCCGGTACCGGCTGACACCCCTCCCATCGTATTCTGAACCGCCGCTGCGTCCACCCCGGCGCGCATAACTTTCCCTCCCCCTTAGTCATTGAATCGGCGCTGCCCGCGGCTACTGCGGGTGGCTGTAGTGGTTTTGATTTGGAACAAAGTTATGCAAGTGGAATTTGTTTCGGACAGGTGCCGGGACCTGTTCGCCCGTGGGGATCTCGCGGTGATCGGTATCAGCCCCTTCAACAGTTATTTTTCCGAAGACCGCATCGCCAGGCTCGCCACCTGGGCCCGCGGCCACTTCCGCCAGGTCATGTTCTACCTGCCGGATGGCCCGACCGTATACACCTTGCGAGCCCTCGGCTACGATGCGGACAAGGCGCGCAAGAAGGCACGACGCCAATGCAACTATCTGCGCAACAAGATTTTCCGCGCAGCGGATACCGGCTCCATGCACAGGGAGTTGATGGATTCCAGCTGGCTGGCGCAATCGGAAGTCTATGCGCGCAAGCTGGAGCGCATCGAGCGTCTCTTTGACGAGGACGCCGAGTTCCGCGCCGGGTGCCTGCAGAGCAGTCGCTGGGTGTTGAACAATCACCTCGCCGGAAGGCAGATTACCCCACAGATGCTTTCAACCGCGGTGCGCTACTTCCTGGCCGAACTGCCGCTGTTTTTGCACGCTGCGGATATTGCCGGCAGTGCGTCCGCCTGTTTTTGTTACCAGAGCTGCCCGAGCTTCCTTGCCCGGCTGCTTGCGCGGGGATATCCGCAACTGGTGGACGGGCGCCACGGTCTTGTCATCGTGCAGCAGAAGAAAGAGGAGCATGTGGAACCATGTCTGGCAACGAAGCGCTGACCATTGGCCGCCTGGCGCGGGCCGCTGGCGTGCATGTGGAGACGGTGCGCTACTACGAGCGGCGGGGCCTGATCGAGCAGCCGGCAAAGCCCGCACAGGGCCACAGAGCTTACCCGCGGGCGACCCTCGAGCGCCTGCTGTTTATCAAACGCGCCCAGGAGCTGGGGTTCACGCTTCAGGAGATCGCTGGTCTGCTGGCGCTGGGCGGCGGGCAATGCGCCGAGGTGCAGGCCATGGCCGCGGAAAAGCTGGCGGCAGTGGAAGCCAAGATCACCGACCTCCAGCGCCTTCAGGCGGTCCTCGACAGGCTGGTGCGCAGCTGTAAGGCCAATCGCAGCAGTGCACCTTGCCCCATCGTCGAAACCCTGTTGCCGGACGCTTGACTCCGTACGGTGGTACGGCCTCTAAACTCTGCCTATGAGTTCCTGGAAGAGGGAGAGGCCGTGCCTATCGACAACACCAGATTACCCTTGATCGGCGGCATCGCCGCCGCCATCGGCGCCGGACTTTGCTGCGCCGGCCCCTTCGTATTGCTGTCCCTGGGTGTCAGCGGCGTCTGGATCGGCAACCTGACCCTGCTGGAGCCCTACCGCCCGCTGTTTATCCTGGCGGTACTGACGCTGTTCGGCTGGGCAGGCTGGAAGGTGTTCGGGCCCTGTGCGCCGGGCAGCGCCTGTGCCGCGCCGCGGGTGCGCCGTCGCCGCCAGATATTGTTCGTGCTGGCGGCACTGGCCGCGGCCCTGCTGGTGACCAGCAACTACTGGATTCCGTGGATCGCCTGATCCGCCCATCGCTTCAGACAACACCGAGGAGAAGATACCGTGAAAAACATCCTGATCGCCCTGACCCTGCTCATCGCCAGTCTGTCCGCCCAGGCGGCAACGCGCACCGTGACCCTGGATCTGCCCAGCATGAACTGCGCCATGTGCCCCATCACCGTAAAAAAGGCACTGGACAAGCTCGAGGGCGTGAGTAAGGCGGAAGTCAGCTTCGACGACAAGCGCGCGGTGGTGACCTTCGACGACAGTGCCACCAGCGCCGAGGCGCTGGTCGAGGCCACCACCAACGCCGGCTATCCGTCTACTGTATTGAAGTAGAGGGGGCTGTGGCAATCACACAGGCCTACTGACCCATATCGGTGACCGACTCGCTGCCCGAGCGCGCGGTTGTTGGTTCGGACTTCTCTGCCTGGAAGAAAGGCCGCTGCCTTCGGCATGCGTCGAGGGTCTGAAGCTTAGAGCGCAAGTCGTCGGCAAGGAAATCAAGCAACTCTCCTGTTACACAGGTTGACTGCCATGGTTGAGAAATCCGAAAGCAATCCCAAGCTCAGTTGCGAACAATGCTGCCGAGAGATTCCCTACAGTCCGGAGAATGCTGACTACGTGATCTACTTTTGCGATTCTGATTGTTATCGCAAATGGTTGCGGAAACATCCCCACAGCAAGCCTGAAAAAGTCTTTGTCCAGAGCCCAGACGATGGGGGCGAAAGCCCCGACTCAGCCCGTTGACATATCAACTAATCAGTTGCAGGGAGCACCCTGACGGCTGAGGTTGGCAGCTCAGGCGTGGATCGAGGGCGTGCAATAGTTTCACGGTCATATGGGACGAACAGGAGGTAGATATGAGTACTCATTACAGTAGTGAATCGGAGATGCTCCTATGGTAAATCTCACCGGCTTGCTGGCCCGTATCGGCGACAAGCTCGGTGCCCTGGGCGCGCTGGTGTCCGCGGCCGGCTGCGCCATCTGCTTCCCAGCCATTGCCAGCCTGGGGGCGGCGGTGGGCCTGGGCTTTCTCAGCCGCTGGGAGCCATTGCTGCTCAACACCCTGCTGCCGCTCTTCGCCGGCCTGGCGCTCGTCGCCAACGCCCTTGGCTGGTTCTGGCACCGGCGCTGGCGCCGCGCCGCCCTGGGCATGCTGGGGCCAGCGCTGCTGCTTCTGTCCCTCTATCCCTGGTTCCAGTACGCCTGGAGCAGCACTGTGACTTACGGCGCCCTCGCGCTGATGGTGGCTGTGGCAATTTTCGATCTCAAGTACCCGCCGCGGCGGCACTGTAAGACCTGAAGAGAGGAATATGTGAAACCTGTATCCATCGTCATTATCGGCAGCGGCTCCGCCGCCTTCGCCTGCGCCATCCAGGCGGTCGACCGCGGCGCCCGGGTCACCCTGGTGGAAGCCGGCGAAGTGATCGGCGGCACCTGCGTCAATGTGGGCTGCGTGCCCTCGAAGATACTGATCCGCGCCGCACAGCTGGCCGAGCAACAGCGCCGCAATCCCTTTGCCGGCATCGCCGACGCCGAGCCCGCCGTCGACCGCCCGCAGCTGATTCGCCAGCAACAGGCGCGAGTGGAGGAGCTGCGCGCGGCCAAGTACCAGCACATACTCGACACCACCCCGGACATCCAGCTGCTACGCGGCCGCGCCCGCTTCGCCGACGCCCACACCCTGTCGATTGCGCGCGCGGACGGCAGCGAGGAGCGCCTCAGCGCGGACCAGTTCCTGATCGCTACCGGCGCCAGCCCGGCGCTGCCGCCCATCCCGGGCCTGGCGGATACGCCCTACTGGACTTCCGACGACGCCGTCTTCGCCGACCAGGCGCCCGAGCACCTGGTGGTGATCGGCTCCTCGGTGGTGGCCGTGGAGCTGGCCCAGGCCTACCGCCGCCTGGGGTCCCGGGTTACCGTGCTGGCGCGCAGCAGCCTGCTGTTCCGCGAGGAGCCGCTGCTGGGCGAAGGCCTGACCCGTGCTTTCGAAGACGAGGGCATCCGCGTGCTGGGGCAGACCCAGGCCAGCCGCGCCGACTACCGGGACGGGGAATTTATTCTCGACACCAACAGCGGGCAGATCCGCGGCGACCGGCTGCTGGTGGCCACCGGCCGCAACCCGAATACCGGCGGCCTGGGTTTGGAAGCCATCGGCGTGGAGACCGGACCCGGCGGCGCCGTTCGCGTGGATGAGTCCCTGCGCACTTCCGTGCCGCATATCTATGCCGCCGGCGACTGCAGTGACATGCCCCAGTTCGTGTACGTGGCCGCGGCGGCGGGCACCCGCGCGGCCATCAACATGACCGGTGGGGAGGCCCGATTGGACACTTCCGCCATGCCCGCGGTCATCTTCACCGACCCGCAGGTGGCCACCGTGGGCCTGTCCGAGCAGGAGGCACATGTGCGCGGTATAGAGACCGATTGCCGCGTGCTGGAACTGGAAAACGTGCCGCGTGCGCTGGCCAACTTCGACACCCGCGGCTTCATCAAGCTGGTGGCCGAGGCCGGCAGCCACCGGCTGCTCGGCGTCCAGGTGCTGGCCCACGAGGGCGGCGAGGTGATCCAGGCTGCGGCCCTGGCCCTGCGCAACCGCATGACGGTGGAACAACTGGCGGACCAGCTATTCCCCTACCTGACTATGGTGGAGGGGCTCAAGCTCTGTGCGCAGACCTTCGCCGGGGATGTGAAGCGTCTTTCCTGCTGTGCCGGTTGATCCACGCATCGACCTTTCCGGGGCCATTCCGAGCAATTTGTGTCGGCATCGGCCCCTGAAAGTCTCCTGAAATAATGAAAACCTCCAGAATTCCCGCAATTTATCGAATCCCTTAAGCACCTCGCTATTAAACTGTATATTGCATTCATCTTTGGATATGTTTAAGGGCATTCGGGATGCCGTCTTGCTGCTAAAGACAATCTAGCGCAAGGACAAAGGGAAAGTTTACGAAGCGGTTTGCGCCGTTCGCGCCCCATGTGCCGGAACCACTGTTGCAGAAGCGCTTTGACAGTGTGTGGAGTCTCGCTTTCAAATCATAACGATAATCGCAGGGCTTCACTGTGACCGCTAGTGAAAACTTCCTGACACCACGCCAGCGCTACCAGCCCGTAACGCTGCCTCAGGACTTCTCCGATGAGGAAATGGCCCGGGACTGGACCCTGTCGGAGGCGGACAGACGGGAGATCGGCCGCTACCGCACCGGTTCCCGGCTATTCATCGCTATCCAGATCTGCGCGGTTCGCCTCTACGGCCGCTTCCTCGTCCAAGTCAACGATCTGTCTCCGCGCATCGTCAACTACCTGAGCAGCCAGCTCGAGTTGGCACCTTCCCTGACGACCAAAATCCCGAGCCGGGATGCCACGCTTTCCGAACAGCGCAGAAAAATCCTGGCCTACCTGGGCTTCTCCAAGTACGACGACACGGCCCAGTCCCGGCTTCAGGCCTGGCTGGCACGGCAGGCTGAAAAGGGCTTTTTGCCTGATGAGCTGTTCCTGCGGGCCGAACAGGTATTGCTTTCCGAGAAGGTGATCCTGCCCGGGCCCAGCGTGCTGGAGCGCCTGATCATCAGCGTCTGCGCCGACGTACATGAACGGCTGTTCGAGTCTCTGCACCAACAGCTTTCCCCTGAACTCAAAAGTGCGATAGACGATCTGCTGATCGTCAGTCCGGGGGGCCAGCACTCTCTGTTCTTCCTGCTGAAAGAATACCCACCGTCGGCCACCATCACCTCCATTCGGAGTTACCTGGAGAGATACCGCGCCCTGGACGGGACCGGGATCGATGCGATTGAAGCCCAGGTCGCGGACCCGTCTTTCATGGACTATCTCTACAAGTTGACCCTCCGCTACAGCGCCAAGGACATCAAACGCTTCAGGGATCACAAGCGCTATTCCCTGATGCTGTGTTTTCTGCTGGAAGCGCGCAAGGTCTTGCTCGATCACCTGGTAACCATGCACGACCAGTTCATCATGGACTTGCTGCGCAAGGGGAAGCGCATCTATGAGCGACGGCATCGCGAATTGCGCAAGCGGCAAAAGAGGGCCATCGACACCGTACTGGACGCCACCCACCTGATTATCGACTGGCCGGATGACCGCCCCTTGAGCAAGGGGGATCTGTGGCACCGCGTCGATGAGAAGCTGTTGAAGGAATCCGTCAATGACCTCCATATCTTCAAGCGGCTGGAGGAGCGCGGCTATGGGGATATCCTTTTGGCGCGCTACCCCAGCCTCCGCAAATACTTTGCCGAGTTCGTGCAGCTGCCATTCAACGTCAAGCCCGGCACCGAGCCACTGCTGAGATCCATTCAGCTGATCCGGGAGCTCGACGCCGGCAAACGGAAGAAGCTGCCCGGCAATGTCCCGACCCACTTCATCCCCAAGGAACTGCGGCGCTGTCTGAAAGACAAGAACGGCAAGGTACAGCGCAATGCCTGGGAGCTCGGGCTGGCCATTGCCATGAAAGTGGCCTTGCGTTCCGGCGATCTTTTCGTGCCCCAGAGCAGGCAGCACGTCTCCTTCTGGGACATGATGCTGAATCAGCAGCATTGGCAGAATACCCGCGAGTCCGCCTACGAGGACCTCCAACAGCCGTTCCAGCATCAGGTGAAAGCCACCTTGGTACTGCAATTCCACCAGAGCGCGGGAGAGGCCGAGAAACGGTTTGAGGGAGACAGCTTCGCTACGATCAAGGATGGCAAGCTGAAACTGAAGCGGGACGACAAGGCCGAGATTCCGGAAGCCGTGACCAATCTACAGAAAGTTATCGATGCGAGTATGCCCTCCATCCGCATCGAGCAACTCCTGATGGAGGTGGATAAGGACACCAATTTCAGCCGTCACTTCATTCCAGTCCAACAACACCACTCCCGGCCAAAGAACTTCTACAAGACCCTGATTTCCGCGCTGATCTCCCAGGCCACCAATCTGGGCGTCGTAGCCATGAGTGCCAGCGTCAAGGGCGTCAGCGTCGATATGCTGCGCCATGTGCTGCAGTTTTACGTGCGGGAAGAAACCCTCAAGACCGCCAGTGCCGAGATCGTCAACCAGCATCATCAACTGTCCTTCAGCGCAGTGCACGGTTCCGGGGGCTTATCCTCCTCCGACGCTCAGCGCTTCAAGATCCGGGCCGACAGCCTGTTGGCGGCCTACTATCCCCGTTACTACGGCTATTATGAAAAAGCGATCGGCATCTACACCCATGTGTCCGATCAGTACTCGGTGTACAGCACCAAGGCCATTTCCTGCAACCCGCGGGAAGCCCTGTACGTACTCGACGGCCTGCTGGAAAACGACACCATCCTGAAGATTCGGGAACACACCACCGACACACACGGCTATACCGAAATCATCTTCGCCCTGTGCTACCTGCTGGGCTACTACTTCATGCCCCGCATCCGCGACCTGAAGGACCAGCAGCTTTACCGGGTTGACCGCAATGTGAACTACGGAGTGTTTACGCCACTGCTGAACAAGACGGCGGACCTGGACATCGTTGAGGAGCAATGGGACGCGATGATCCATGTGGCGCAGTCCCTCAAGGAACGCACGGCACCGGCCCACGTCATCGTGCAGCGGCTCACCAACAGCTTTCCCTCCGACCGGCTGTCCAAGGCCTTCACCAACCTGGGGCGGATCATCAAGACTCAATACATCCTGCGCTATCTTACCGACAAGAAGCTGCGCCGAACCGTGCAGTTACAGCTCAACAAGGGGGAGTACCGGCATAACCTGCCACGGTGGATCTTCTTCGCCAACCAGGGGGAGTTCACCACCGGCGACTATGAAGAGATTATGAACAAGGCTACCGCCCTCAGCCTCGTATCCAACGCCATCCTGTACTGGAATACCTCGAGAATCAGCAACATCGTGGAGGAACTCCGGAAACAAGGTGAGACCGTCGACGACGAGACCCTATCCCATATCTCCTTGCTGCCCTACAAGCACGTCCTCCCGAATGGGACCTATTTTGTAGAGGGGGAAGGGGATGAGGGGTAGCCTGGCAGGCATCGCAGGCTACATTTTAGGCGGGGTGATTTTGCGCAGGATTTTACGGTTCGAGGTGGGACAGACAGGGCGAAACCGTAAGTTTCTGTTCAAATGCCCCCGCTGGGCCATATCGGCAAACTATAGTCTCTGCGGATACCGATCCGCAGTATGGGCAATTGCGCGCAATTCATCATTCTTTTTACCCCGAAAAATTCCCTCGCCGGCAGTTTGCACGGTGACTGTCGAACAGACCAACGTCAGCATCGGGGCTTGTGCTCACGAGCATTCGCACGTAATCTCAGACAGAAATCAGACAATAAAAACATCGGGGCCATTTCCGCATTCCTTCATGAACAACGCGCTATCCCGCTTACTGTTGCTAATTTTGCTACTGACCCTTAACGGTCAGGCTTTTGCAGCACCCTGCGCGTCTACTCGTAAAGGTGATGATAGCCACCACCAAAATACCGATTTGGCCACCAGCGATCACTGCATTGCCGGTGTGACCGCCCATCACTGCAATTCCGGCGATGCGGGCGAAACGCTCGAAGCCTGTGAACAGGCCTGCAGCTGCTGCCCCGGTCACTGCGCCAGCGCCATGCCCGGCAGTGAAATCCATGGTGCAGCGAGCCTGCCCGTAACGGCAAAAGCCATCTACACAGAACTCCATTCCTCTCCTCTTCCCGAAGCGGCCCTGCGCCCTCCCATTGTCGCCTGATAAGGGATAGGTGCGCCTACTGAAAGCGCAATCTGCCACCTCAAAAGCAGATAGACCTTTCTGGATAGGCCCGGGGTATCGCACTCAGTCCCTCCGCTGACCACTCAAGTCCAATTTTGCACGGTGTACATCGCATACGCCTGTGCTGTCGTCCCTGCACGACCATCGCGCGGGACTCGAAGAATTAGAAAATAAAGGAACTCGAGATGACTCGTCCGAGCAACAAGATCGCCAGAACACCACTCTTTATCGCGCTGGCGGCGGCCGCCAGCGGCTACGGCCAGCTGACTTTCGCCCAGGCAGAAGATGCCGGCGCCAAGTCGCAGATCGAAGAAGTCAATGTCACCGGTACCCGCATCAAGCGGGCCGATATCGAGGGCGTCGGCCCGGTTACCGTACTCGATGAAGCCTCCATTGAAGCCACCGGTATCAGCTCGCTGGAAAACCTGCTGCAGTCCCTGCCCGCGGCGGCCGGCTTCGGCGGCAACCAGACCAACGCCTACTGGACTTCAAACGGCTGGGGCACCCCGCAGATCAACCTGCGCGGCCTCGGCATCAATCGCACCCTGGTGATGGTCAACGGCCGCCGGGTGGTCAACGGCGGCACCGGCGCCAATAGCAGTGTCGACCTGTCCATGATCCCGATGTCACTGGTTTCAAGTGTCGAAGTACTGAAAGACGGCGCCTCCGCCACTTACGGGGCCGATGCCGTGGCCGGCGTGGTTAACCTGATCACCAAGAAGGAATTCGATGGCCTCGAAATCGAGGGCAAATATGGCCAGACCGCGCTCGGCGACGGCGAGGAGACGGTACTCGATCTGACCTGGGGCGTATCCGGCGATCGCGGCAACCTGATGGTCAATATGAGCTACCAGAACAACGAGCCCTCACCGCTGGCCGACCGCGTGCCCTGCCCGCTGGACGATGACAGCCAGTGCAGCGGCAGCTCGTCCACCATCGGTGGCCGCACCACCCTGCCTGCCGGCGCCGTCCTGGCAGACGGCACAGTGCTGACCGAACCCACCCGCGTCAACTTCAATCAGGATCCAGGCGGCAACGGCGATTTCTACGAGCCCTACGACGGGCTGAAGCACGGGTTCAACTACAACCCGTATTTCAATGCCGTGCAGCCGATCGAGCGCTTCAGCTTTACCACCCTCGGCAACTACGAGATTTCCGAGTCGGCCACGCTGTTTACGGAACTGATGTTCACCAACCGCCAGTCGATGCAGCCCGCCTCCCCGGCGAGCCTGGCGGACCTCTCTTACAGCGCCGATCACCCATCCAATCCCACCGGCAGCGATTTCGTGCTGGAGCGCCGCCGCCTGCTGGAAAACGGTGCGCGGGACTTCTACCAGGAAGTGGACACCTGGCGCATCGTCACCGGCATCGAGGGTGACATCAACGACAACTGGGGTTACGACGTCGCGTTTAACTGGGGCCGCAACACCGCCACCGACGCCATCGCCAACAACATCAATATGCAGCGCGTGGGCGAAACCATCGACACCAACCTGTGCGGCAGCAACGGTATTCCCTGTGCCGACTACCTGGGTTACGGCGACGTCACCCCGGAAGTACTCGACTACATCGTCTTCAACCAGGAAGGCACCGGTGGCAACGAGCAGAAAAGCGTGAGCGCGAATATCAACGGTTCCCTGTTCGAACTGCCGGCCGGTACCGTGGGTGTGGCCGCGGGTGTGGAGTGGCGCGAAGACAGCGGCTGGCGCAAGCCAGACTCGCTGGTACAGGCAGGCTATGCACTCGGCAACCAGGAAGACCCCATTTCCGGCTCCACCGAGGCACGCGAGATTTACGGCGAGCTGCTGATACCGGTACTGGCCGATCTGCCGCTGGTGCAGTCGCTGGAACTCGACCTGGCCCTGCGCTACTCCGACTACGACCTGTTCGACGGCAATGATACCTACAAGGCCGGCCTCAACTGGCAGGTCAACGACATGCTGAAAGTGCGCGGCACCATGACCACCGCCTTCCGCGTGCCGAATGTGCCGGAACTGTTCGGCGGCGTGTCCGAGGGCAACCTGACCACCACCGACCCGTGCTCCAACTATGCATCATTGGATCCGTCCAGCACCGTGTACCAGAACTGCCAGGCCGCGGGCGTACCGCTGAATTACACCCAGCTCGGCACTACCATCCTGACCGACCGCGGCGGCAACCCGAACCTGACGCCGGAGAGTGCCGAAAGCTTCACCCTCGGCCTGGTGCTGCAACCGCTGGACGGCCTGTCGCTGACACTCGATTATTTCGATATCGAGATCGACGACGCCATCCGCGAAGTGTCCGGTTCCACCAAGCTGGCCATGTGTTACGAGTCCGCCAATCTGGGACACGCTTTCTGCGCACCGGACCAGCACACCCGCAACCCGGTCAACGGCGACGTGAACTACCTGTCTACGCAGAAGTTCAACACCGGTAACGAAGTGATGCAGGGTATCGATTTCGGTGCACTGTATGACTTCGAGCTGGCCGGCCTGTCGCACACTTTCGACTTCAAGGCCTCATACCTGAAGAAATATGAGACCACCGCCTTCGAAGGCGACGAGCCGTTTGTACTCGACGGTTTCATCGGCAGTGGCAATGGTGGCTACCCGCACTGGCGCGCCAACGCGTCTCTGACCACGCGCGGCAACCAGTGGAGCGGCACCTACTCGATTCGCATGATCGGCGAAGGTGATGACTTCAACGCGGACAGCGGCATCGGTTCCAGCATGCCCAACGTCTTCTATCACAATGTGCAGTTCTCCTATGCAATGAGCGACGCACTGCGGATGAGCGTTGGCGTGGACAACCTGTTCGATCAGGAGGCACCCCGTGTCGCCAGCTGGACCGATGGCAATACGGATACCATGACCTACGATCTGGCCGGCATGCGCAGCTACGTGCGCATGACCTACCGCTTCGACTGAGCTAGCGGAGACATTCACGGCGGCGGGGGTTAGACTCCCGCCTGCTGTTTATTTTCTCAGCAGCGGTAACCAAGAGAAAAAACACAATGCAAACAGCTTCTATGACCAGAAAGATCCACAAATGGATCTTCCTGTTTGTCGGTGTCCAGGCACTGTTGTGGACCCTGAGCGGCGCCTACATGGTGGTGATGGACCTGGACTTCATCCATGGCGACCATCTGGTGAAAAACCTGAATGAACCACTGCCCGCCGCAACAGCAGAATTATTTCCTACAAGCGAGCTGCTGCGTGATCGCAGCGGTGTAGATTCGGTGCAACTGAAATCTATTCGCGAAAAATTATTCTATGTGGTGCGCAACAGCGACGGCGCCCACCTGCTCGACGCCCACAGCGGTATCGAGGTTTCCCCGCTCGATCGACAGACGGCGATAGCACTGGCGGAGTACTACTACAGCGGCGACCTGCCGGCGGCCACCGCGGAACTGATCAGCGAAAACCCACCAACCGAACTGCAGTCCCGCCCGCTGCCCCTGTGGCGGGTGAACTTCGATGATCGCTACGGCACCAGTTTCTATATCGATCCCAATACCGGCACCCTGGCCACTCGCCGCCACGACTACTGGCGCGCCTTCGACTTCTTCTGGATGCTGCACATCATGGATTACGAAGCGCGCGAGAATATCCACAACCCGCTGCTTTTGATCGCCACCCTGTTCAGCCTGGTGAGCGTACTGGCAGGACTGGTGCTGCTGTTTTACAGCTTCGGCAAGCGCAGGAGCGCGAGCGCACAGCGACAGCAGGAGGCCACCGCATGAATTTTGTCAAAGTAGCCCACAAGTGGCTCAGCCTCGTTATCGGACTCCAGCTGGCACTGTGGCTGGCCAGCGGACTGGCCTTCAACCTGCTCGATTCCAAAATTGTCAGTGGCCGCCACCTGGCCGCCAGCCCGGCTGCCGCCGAACTCAGCGCCGCCGAAGTGACTGTCGGTCACGATGCCATTGCGCGACTGTATGCGCCAGGCTCGGTCATCGATATCCGCCTGCAGCCTGGCTTTGAGCACCCGGTCTATCGGGTACAGACCCAAGACAGCGTCGAGCTGCGCGATGCCGGCAGTGGCGCACCGGTGGTGATCGACAGCGCTCGCGCCGCGGCCATCGCCGCACGGGATTACGCCGGCGACGACAGCCTGATTGGCGAGCCGGTGCCTATGGAATCAGCCAATATGGAAGCGCGCCGACACCGGGGAGCCATGTGGCGCGTGGACGTCGCGGACGACTTTGCCACCAGCCTGTATATCTCCGCGCAGGACGGCCGGGTGCTGGAACGCCGCAACGACAGCTGGCGGCTGTTCGACATCTTCTGGATGCTGCACATCATGGATTACACCGAGCGGCAGGACTTCAACAACCCGTTCGTGATTGCATTCGGTCTCGGCGCCCTGTTGATGTCCCTGTCCGGCTGCCTGCTGCTGTTCAGCAGTTTTTCCCGTCACGACTTCAACCTGGTGGCGAAGCTGCGCCGCAGCCGCGTGGCGGTACAACTGTTTGACAGTAATGCCAATCCGATCAACCAGCTGGCCCTGGCGAGTGGCAGCAACCTGTTCGACGGTCTCGCCACCAATGGCGTACAGCTGCCGTCCAACTGCGGCGGTGGCGGCAGCTGCGGGTTGTGCCAGGTGCGCATGGACACGGATGCACCGGTCAGTGCCAGTGAAAAGGCGCTGCTGTCCCGCAGTGCGCTGGACGCTGGTTACCGCCTGGCCTGCCAGCAGCGCGCCGCCGGCGCGACGCGCGTCACCCTGGATGACAGCCTGCTGCAGGCCGGCCAATACGCCGCCGAAGTGGTGGAAACCCGCTTCCTGACGCCGTTCATCAAGGAAATTCACCTGCGCCTGCCCGATACGGCCGACTTCGCCTTTCGCGCCGGTAGTTTTGTGCAGATTGAAGTGCCGCCACACCAGCTGCGGCTGGCAGACCTGCCGGTGGATACCGAGTTCCGCGCGGACTGGCACCAGTGGCAGCTTGCGGCCAACGCCGGACACCGCGAACCCGTGCGGCGCTCCTACTCAATGGCTAACGCGCCCGGCGAGCCCATGGCCAACGCGCCCGGCGAAGTCATGCCCGGCAACCAGTCCGCGAGCGGCAACAGCGTCGTACTGAACGTGCGTATTCAGCCACCGCCCCAGAGCGACCACACGGTGCCCGGTGGCGTGGGATCGAGTTTCATGTTCAACCTGCAGCCCGGTGACCGCGTGAAAGTATCCGGGCCCTTCGGCAATTTCCATGCTGCGGAGACTGGCCGCGAGATGGTGATTATCGGTGGCGGTGCAGGCATGGCTCCACTGCGCTCGATCATCGTGGACCAGCTGCGCAATCGGGGCAGCGGCCGCAAAATCAGTTTCTGGTACGGGGCGCGCAGCCTGCGCGAAGTGTTCTACGCAGAGGAGTTCCACCAGCTGGCCGCCGAGCACGGCAATTTCGCCTGGCACCTGGGCCTGTCGGAGCCGCGCGCGGAGGACAACTGGTCCGGAGCCAGCGGCTTCATCAGCGATATCGTCGCGGAACAGTACCTGCGCAGTCACCCGGAAATCGGCAACTGTGAGTTCTATCTCTGCGGCCCGCCGCCGATGCTGAAAGCCTGTATCGCCATGCTCACGGCACTGGGGGTCGCGGAAGACAGGATCGCATTCGACGACTTCGGCTGCTGATTGCGCGGCTGGTGCCGGCCGCCGGAACTCCCGGCGCCGGCGCTTGCCAAGCCGCCGTGCAACCTCTAACCTTCGGGACCAGATTTCACCCAGCGCCGCATATGCAAAAGATCATCGCGAAATCACTGCTGTTGCTGATGTTGATCACCGTTTTCGGACAGGTGATGGCTCAGCCGTGCGCGGATATGCATGCGCAGATGTTGACCAGCAGCACGGAAATGATTGGCGACCACCGGATGGAAGACGGTGGTGACGAGCACGACGCCCACTGCGGCGACGGTATGGCGATGGCTGCCGAGTTGCAGTCCCACTGTGGCGAAGCCCCCAGCGCTGCGGACGACTGCGGGCAGAGTTGTACCTGCTGCCCCGGTCACTGCGCCTCCGTACTGCCCACCACCGAGCTCGGCAGCAATGCCGTGCCGCCGGCCTTCGCGATCAATACCTATCGCGATATCACCTCCTCTCCGAACCCGGAATCCGCGATCAAGCCGCCGAGAGTTGGCTGATACGGGGTCAATCCGTCCAGAGCGAACGCTCCCCCCTCCCCAATTGGACTGATTCCGCGGTGTCGTTTTTTGCTCCGCGGTAGCGAACCGGTTAGCAATCCGGACAACGACTGCAATTCACTGCACCCGAACAAACTGCAAATACAAATTGAAAGAACTGCCATGACCATCAAGTCCATGACTTCTGCCCTGGTTGCGTGCGCCCTGCTGGCCCTGACCGCCTGTGCGGACGCGGAGTCCGGCAACGCGCGAAACAGTGCGGCACAGACCGCCGACAGCGCCACTATCGAACTGACCACCTTCAAGAGCGCCACTTGCGGCTGCTGCAAGAAGTGGGTGAATCACGCGCGCGATAACGGCTTCGCGATTACCGCACAGGATGTCGACGACCTTAACAACATCAAGAACCGTCACCGGATAGAACCCCGCCACCAGTCCTGCCACACCAGCGTGTCGAGCGAGGGCTATGTTTTCGAGGGGCACGTTCCGGCCAAGCTCATCCGCCAGTTCCTGCAGAACCCGCCGGCGGGCGCCCGCGGCCTCGCCGTGCCGGCCATGCCGCTGGGCAGCCCGGGTATGGAAGTGGATGGCCGCTTTACCCCCTATAACGTGATGCAGCTGAACAGCGACGGCAGCGAGAGCGTCTACGCGCGCATGGACAGCATCGAACAACAGCACTGAGGTACCAATGAAAAGAAGAAACAGCCCCCAATTTGAGCTGCCGCAACTGTCCCGGCGACGCTTTGTCACCGGTATGGCGGCTGGCGCAGCGCTGTTGGGTATGCCGGCGGGGCTCTCCGCCAGCGCACCGCGTGCGGGCGCGGCACCGCAGACGCTGCGCGGCAACCAGTTCGACCTGAATATCGGCTACCTGCCGGTGAATTACACCGGCCGCGAGCGCACTGCGGTGGCGGTAAACGGCAGCGTGCCCGGCCCGATACTGCGCTGGAAGGAAGGACAGACGGTGACGCTGAACGTCACCAACCACCTCGCCCACGACACCTCGATCCACTGGCACGGCATCATCCTGCCGAGCAATATGGACGGCGTGCCCGGGCTCAGTTTTAACGGCATCCGGCCCGGCGAAACCTTTACCTACCAGTTCGCGGTAAACCAGAGCGGCACCTACTGGTACCACAGTCACTCGGACTTCCAGGAACAGCAGGGCCTGTACGGCAGTATCGTGATCGACCCGGCGGAACCGGACCCGGTGGCCTACGACCGCGATTACGTCGTGCTACTGTCCGACTGGAGCGACGAATCTCCCCACGACATCTACGCCAAGCTGAAAAAAGAGGGCCACTATTACAACCGCCGCCGCCGCACCGCCGGCGACCTGTGGCGCGAGGTCAAGGAAAAGGGCGTGGCGGCGACCTGGCGCGACCGCGAGATGTGGAACATGATGCGCATGTCGGATCGCGATATTTCCGACGTAACCGGCTACACCTACACCTTCCTGATGAACGGCCAGACGCCGGATGCCAACTGGACCGCGTTGTTCCGCAAGGGCGAAAAAGTACGGCTGCGCTTTATCAACGGCGCGGCCATGTCGATTTTTGACATTCGCATCCCCGGCCTGAAGATGACCGTGGTGGCCACCGATGGCCAGAACATCGAGCCGGTCACCGTGGACGAATTCCGCATCGGCGTCGCCGAAACCTATGACGTGATTGTCGAGCCCGACGGCGACAGCGCCTACACATTGTTCGCGCAGACTATCGACCGCAGCGGCTTCGCCCGCGGCACCCTGACGGCAGACCCGAGCCTGCGCGCGCCGGTTCCCGCCATGGATTACGCCCCGGTACTCACCCACCGCGATATGGGCATGGGCCACGGCGCCCACGCCGGCATGGCGGGTATGGGCGGCATGGATCACAGCCAGCACGACATGGGCAACAGGGGTGGCATGGATCACAGCCAACACAACATGGGTGGCATGGACCACAGCCAGCACGACATGGGCGGCATGGACCACAGCCAGCACGACATGGGTGGCATGGACCACAGCCAGCACAATATGAGCGGCATGGACCACAGCCAGCACCAGGCCGGCCCACAGGGCTACAGCCTGCACGGCGGCCGCCCGGAACTCGGCGGCATGCAGGGCGTCTGGTTCACCGACAACCTGGGCCGCGCCGGCCACGGCAGCAACAGCCAGATCGTGCACCTGCCCAGCGAATACGGTTACGGCGTCGACATGCGTTCGGAAATGCCGATGAGCGGCCTGCACGACCCCGGCATCGGCCTGCGCGATCATATGCAGCGCTACGGCCGCCGCGTGCTGAACTACAGCGACATCCGCAACCTGACCCCGACCATCGACAGGCGCGAACCGACCCGCGAGTTGCAGCTGCACCTGACGGGCAATATGGAGCGCTACATGTGGTCCATGGATGGCATCAAGTTCAATGACGCCGAACCGCTGATGCTGAAATACGGCGAGCGCATTCGTATCACGCTGGTGAACGACACCATGATGACGCACCCGATCCACCTGCACGGCATGTGGAGCGAGCTGGAAACCGGCGATGCCGAATATATTCCGCGCAAACACACAATCATCGTGCAGCCCGGCTCGCAGATCAGCTACCTGGTCACCGCCGACGCCTACGGCCGCTGGGCCTACCACTGTCACCTGCTGTATCACATGCCCGGCATGTTCCGTGAAGTGCGCGTTGTTTAAGGAGTGCGACGATGAAACCTGTAATTATTTTATGTGCCGCACTCGCCGCCAACGCGGCGCTGGCCCAGGAGGACATGCCCCACCACGGTCACGGCGACCAGAGCGCGCCCATGGATTCCTATCCGGCCGCGCCCGCGCCTTCCTACCCGGCCCAACAAGGTGCGACGCAAAACCTGGAGCACGCGCCGGATTCCCCGGATCACGTGATGGATCACGAGGTGCTGCTGACCAAGGTCACTTTCGACAAGCTGGAAGTGCGCGAGGACGATGGCGGCGCGGTGAAAGGCGATCTCTGGTTCGGCGGCGACCGCAACAAATTCTGGCTCAAGGCCGACTGGGAGAGGGACGAAGGGGAAACGGAAAAGGCCGAGCTGCACGCCCTATACAGTCGGGCCATATCGCCTTACTGGGACCTGCAGATGGGCGTACGCCACGACTTTGAAACCGAGAGCGACAGCCGCAATTGGGGAGTCATCGGTTTCAATGGCCTGGCGCCCTACTTCTTCGAAGTGGACTCGGCGCTGTTTGTCGGCGAAGACGGTGACACTGCCATGCGCCTGGAGGCAGAGTACGAACTGCTGTTTACCCAGCAGTGGATTCTGAGCCCGGAGATCGAGGCGGATTTCTTCGGCCAGAACGACCGCGACGCCGGTACCGGCTCCGGACTGTCCGACGTTGAACTGGGCCTGCGCCTGCGCTACGAATTCACCCCGCAGTTTGCGCCCTATATCGGCGTGCACTACGAACGGAAATTCGGCAACGCCGCCGATTTCGCCCGCGACGAGGGCGAACACACCAGCATCACCAGCTGGGTGATCGGCCTGCACGCCTGGTTCTAGTTGGGAAGTCGGGACTCGAGATTCTGCACTAGCAGTATCGTGCAAAGAAGCGGCCGCCGGCCGCGCCGTTGGGAACGCCAAGCTCCGGCTCGGCAAGCGGGCCGCTGGCCCACAAAAAAGCAAACCTTGGAGATCACCATGAAAAATGTTAACAAGCTGTTTATCGCCCTCACCCTGATCGCCGCCAGCGGCGCCCAGGCCCACGACCCCAGTATGCACAAGGAAAAGGCAGAAAAGGCCGATTGTGCGGCGATGAAAGGCATGGACCACTCGAAAATGGATGCCAATGATCCGGTCATGCAGGCGATGATGAAGAAGTGCGCCGAGCAAATGCAGCACGGTGAACACGCCGGCCACGGGGAAGGCCACGACCACGGCGCCGCGCAGGAGCCGCAGGAGAAATAAGGATTGGGGGCCGCCGGCCCCTTTTTTTCTGGAGGAATATTTTGCAAACAATAAAAACGCTGTTGCTGGCCGTATTGATTGCCGCCGGTGGATTCATCGCGTTCGTCTACTCCGGCGTTTATCCGATGGGAGCCGACGTGCCGCACACGAAATTCACCCACTGGCTGCTGGAAACCCTGCGCGACAGATCCATCGACAAGGCCGCGTCGCAGATCGCCATGCCCGCGCTGGACGACCCGGAACTGCTGCTTTCGGGCGGCCCCGACTACAACGAGATGTGCACCGGCTGCCACCTGAAGCCGGGCAAAGACGAGAGCGACTTTACCCTCGGCCTCTACCCGACACCGCCCAATCTCACCGAAAAAGCCGGTGACCCTCGCCGCCAGTTCTGGGTCATCAAGCACGGCATCAAGGCCTCCGGCATGCCCGCCTGGGGACCCACCCACGACGACCAGCGCATCTGGGCCATGGTGGCCTTCCTGCAGAAACTACCCGAACTCACACCACAGCAGTACCAGATCATCACGGCGCGCGATGAAGAAGACTCCGGCCACCACCACTAACCCGAGAAAATAACAATGCAAAAACTGTTCAAGGCCATTCACGCATTAGGGCTCAGCATCCTGCTCAGCGCCGCCTCGCTGGCCATGGCACACGGCGACAAGCCGCATCAAGAAAGGGACCCGGAAATGTTTTCCGGGCTGGAAACGGGCGCCGGCAAAGCCGTACAGATGTTCCACCGCGCGCTGCGCGAGGGTGATCAGCAATCCGTGTTAAATGCGCTTGCGGACGCGGTGGTAATTTTCGAGGGCGGCGGTGTCGAGCGTTCTGCACAGGAGTATGCCGGCCACCACCTGCCCGCGGATATCGCCTTTCTGCAGCAGATGAAGATCAACCAGCAGGAGCTGCAGGTGCGAGAGGTCGGCGACCTGGCTTACGCCTACGGCCGCTCGCGATTGCAGGGGGACTACAAGGACAAGGCGCTGGATCTGCAAAGCATGGAAACCCTTGTGCTAAAACGCAGCGGCGGTGAGTGGAAAATCGTGCACGTGCACTGGTCGAATAAGTAGTCGCGCCGGCCGCGCTCGTATTCACATCAACAAATCGGGATAAATATTTCGAAAAAACGAAAGACTGCCAAGAAAAAGCATCACCGAACTCCCAAAAGAGCAGATACCGAAATATTTATCCCGGCGATACCGTACGCCAACCCGCCAAATCTTCCCCAGGAAATTTTTTCATCCCGCCATTCATAAATTTCCTGCATTTTCTGCCGAGGGCACTGGTTGAGAAAAACGCCAGCCATCAAAACGAAGCCACAAATTGCAAAGCCGGCAATTGACGCCCGTGCGAACTCCATGTGATAAATCGCGGCGATTGATAATAACGGAAACCCGTAGTCGTCGAAGCATATCAATCTCCTGATGTACAAAACCCTAATAAACAGACATCAATGGAGAAGTCATGAATCTTCCAACAAATGCTGTCAGCCGTATCGCTTGGGCCATTTCCTTTGCTGCGTGCGTGGCAATCCCTTCCATCTCCCAGGCAAACAATTCCTGGAATGACTACCACTGGGCCAGAATGTCCACCAGCACACCCATTCCCCTGCAGGTAGTCGACAGCACCACCGCATTCTGGGACAACGAACTGAACGATTCACTGAACATGTGGAACATTTCCGATGTGTTCAATATGGCGATTACTTCCGCAGATGATTCCAGGAGAGCGCGCAAGCAGTGCAAGATGGTTTCGGGGCAGATGCGCGTCTGCAATGCCAGTTACGGATTTAATGGCTGGCTGGGTCTCGCCAGCATAAACATCGACAGCAACAGCCACATCACCCAGGGCACTGCCAAGATGAACGACTCCTATTCCTCGTATTGGGAAGACCCGGCAGAAAAAAACCACGTGATGTGCCAGGAGATCGGTCATGTGCTGGGTCTGGACCACACCAGTGAGGACGGCTCCAGCCAGCAGACTTGCATGGACTATTCCTCCGACCCCAACAGTCAGTGGCCCAATCAGCACGACTACGACACGCTGATGGCCATGTATGACCACGCGGATGGCTACAACAGCTACGCTACGGGCAGCGCCAGCAGCGCGGTGGGCAATAGCCGGAACTTCGGCTTGGGCCACCGGGTGCATAAGACAGACCACATGGAAGTTTGGATAGAAACTCAAGCCGACGGCAGCGCCACAGTGCACTACGTCTACCTGGCTTATTGATCCGCCAACAGCAATCGGGTACTGCAGCAGCAGTACCCGATTTAAACACCTGTGGTTCGGCTATAGAGGCCTTTACCAGGTAATGCAGAGTTTTAAAAAGGCTGTCCGCTTCACCCGCTACTTTCTAGCGAGATAGTCGACGATTGCCTGGATCTCCGCTCCCGAGAGCGGCGCTCGCGGCATAGTCGATTGCGGATTGTCGAATTGGGGATTCGCAAGTTTTTTCTTGACGAAGTCCGCTCCCCGTCGCTGGACCACACCATCCAATGCGGGACCGGCGCTGCCGCCCTGGCCGCCCAGGCTGTGGCACCCCAGGCAACCGTAGCGGACCATTAACTCCTTGCCGCTCGCCGTTTTCGACGGCACCGGAGTGGCCGCGACCGGCGGCCGCCGGCTCAGCGTCCGGAAATAGTCCATAACCGCCCGCGTTTCCTCGCCGGTCAGATGGGCCCTCTCGCGCATATGCGGCATTATCACCGACCAGTCCTCCAGGCTGAACTCCTGCACCGGCCGCGCATTGTGACAGCGCGAGCAGTTGTTGTTGATGACCTCGGCGCCACTCGCCGGAAATCCGTCCCCGCCTGCAAAAGAAGAGGAGGAAATCACCAGCATGAACAGGAGGCGGCGCGCGGAAGCAGTGTGTGGAATTTTCATGGCTCTGCCTCTCAAAATGCGTAGCTGAATTGCAGGGCAACGCGGTTGTCGTCTTCCCCGTCTTTGACATCGGTATCCTCATAGGCGAGCTTGATCACCGTGCGGGGGTCGAGCCAATAGTTGAATCCGTAGACCCAGCGGTGCGCCTTATCCAGCTTGCTGGTAACGGAGCGTTCGAGGAGAAACTCGGTGCCGCCGAGGACCGGCCAGATTCGTCCGAGCTGCAGGGTGCCCTGCAGATACCAGCCATTGCGCTTAAAGGTATGTTCACGGAATACGTCTTCTTCGATCTCCTCCAGGCCCTCGGTTTCCTTGCGAATATATTCGCCGCGGACTATGAAGTGCCGGCCCACCCAGTTGAGATCCAGCCCCTTGGCGATCACTTCGAAATCGCCCTCGTCGTCGTATTTGGCCTTGTAGTAGGACGCCCCTATTTCCAGCGGTGGCAAAAACGCGACGGCCAGGCGCCCACCGACTGCCTTGTTATTGTTGTTGTCGACGCTCGCCGCCTCGAATTCCACCTCGGGCTCTATGCTATGTAACTCTTCGTGCAACTCTTCGTCCAGCGTTTCGTCCGGCGCATCCGGGTCCACGCCGTTCTCCTCTAATTCTTCCCGGGCTCCGTTGCTGACATACAGATCGATAAATACCTTTCTGTCGGGACAGAGCGGAATCACCTGCTGCAGGGCCAGGCCCACATCGCTCAATACCGGCAGCAGCGGCTCCATGGCCTGGTTGCCGTCGTGAGGACCGTAGATTCCCGGAGTCCAGGGTGAGCGATTAATCCAGCTCGGGTGAAAGTTGGCACTGAACTGGCCGAAGGGCAGCAGAAACTTCCCCGCCGTCAGTGTGGTCGTGTTCGTCAGAAAATAATGCGCGTTGGCGTACTCAAGTTCTACCTCGGTCTCCCCCAGATCGTTGAGACTGAACTCCGTCTCCGCCTCCACATGCAGCTTGTCACTCAGATTGAACAGGAAAATGGGCACGAAGTTAGTTGTGAACACGCCGTTGTCCGCGAGATCTGCATCTTCGTACATAGCGTTGCCATAACCGACAAGCATGAAGCGCCCGTATCCGAAATCTTCGAAACCATTTTCCCCCAGCGACCACTGTGCCAACGCTGTCTGAGCAAAGTCTGAGCAAAAAGGAGGCCGGAGAGACAATATAAAGTTCTTGATCTCTTCATCTGAGATCCTTTAGCAGTTGATTTCAGGTAACACAGGATATGACCGGCCTTAGCTTCGACCTGCGCCATTCATCCGGAGGCATATGAATGGCTTAAAACAGAAATGACACCCATATCTATTAACAACCACCGCATAAAGTAGTAGAAACTCACCTCTCAAGGAAAAGGACACTGGACTATCTAGACGCCGGTTTTACGCAACAGCATTCGCACACTGCGGTAAGAGCCAGAGAGCCTTGAAACAAAACCGCAAATGCGAATATTTATTTCACCCTAGCCCGGATATTGCATCGCGGGCCGCGATGATTGCATCGAGATCTGCGCGCTCAGTGCAGAGACCAGGGGACGGTGCGGCCAGCGGTGGTGGCTAGAAAACTGTAACCCGGGAATAATTCGGGAAAGTGGCTTGACTGAAAAATTTTAGAGCACAAGCTGCGCGGCGCGGTGCAACATTCAGGTTAGCCTCGCGATTATTAGATTCACGCCACAGGAATAGCGAAAATAACGACGAGCGCCAACAAGATGGCCATTGCTGAAATAGCCGGAATCAGCAGGTGGCGCTTCGATCCTGCTGAACCTTCCGTAACACATACGGCTATCGCCACCAGGCACTGCAGCAGGTAATAGAGCGCGAAGATGCGCGATGCCAAGGTGATGATTTCGAACACATTTGCGCTCCACACCAGGACGATCGCCGCAGTGACGAGGCACAGGTAGCCCATCCGGGGCGGGATTCTGCCGCCGGAAACCTCGTTGAACAGCCCCCCTCCCCCGGCGGTATCGGCCACCGCGGCGCTGAACTGGCTCATCACCGCGGCCACGACAATCATCGCGGGCAGTATTGCCGCGACTCTTTCTGCCAGGGTGATAATCGCCGTCTCATCCGCGATGCCGTGAAACACCAATAAGAGAGGCAAACCCAGCATCACAAAAAGCAGGTAGACGGCACAGGCAATCAGCTGGGCATTCCGCATCGACCTTACACGCGTGGGTTGGTCATAGGCCTTGCCCAGATAACGCGAGGTCTCGAAGCCCTGCACAATCAACAGCAACCCCGCCAGCAGTCGCAGACGCTCCACTCCGGAAAGGTCAACACCCGGAATCACAAGCGCTTCATCGGCAGCGAGCCAATACATGTCGAATTCGGCCAGCCCCAAAAGCAGCGCCGCAATAATGCCGAGCTTGACCACCACCGCCGCCTCTTCCATTTTTTCCAGCCCAGCTAGACCGCGCAACCAACCGACTGCGGCGATAAATAACAGCACGGCTGTGGTCAGCGCATTCTCGATCGCAGCGTCGCGGAAGCTGCCAATTCGTGCAACGAAAGACGCCAACAGGCGCAGGTAGAAAGCCACCGATACGATATAGGCAAAGCCGAGCGCCAGATCCGATATGCGCTGGAGCGCTATTGCAGCAGTCGGACGATCTCTCCCTGCCAGCAGCGGCTCTGCATAGATGATATTGAATCGGATGACGGCGCCGATGGCGAAGGCCGCCAGCAGAATGCTGAGCATTGCCAGCGGCGCCCAGACTTCCACGATATGGGTAAGCAGGGGTCCGGAAATAAGGAAGCCACTGCCGATAATGGATGCGAGCGGTGTTAGCGTGGCGCGCCACAGCGGCAAGTTGCGCAACGCCGGGCGGAACAACATGGCCACTACCGCCAGTGCCACTACCGGCAGAATAAAATAGGACATCGCATCTCGTTAGAATTCGTTAGCTTTCATGCGCCAAGACCGGCGCGCGCCCGGCTTCACAGGCAAGGGAGGGTTAGCCTCATTGAGGGCCGGTGTTGCCTGGTGGCGGATTGCGGGACGGTGTTTCTCAATGGTGGTGGTGGCCGGAGAGATGCGCGAGATTTTCCAGCTCGCACTCTTCGCTGTAGTGGATAAATGCACGGCGGATTTTATCCGTCACCCCTTCGCGTATACCGCCGATCTCGGCAATGATGGCATCTTCGATATCGTTCAGCGAAACCTGCACCAGATCGTAGACCACCAGCACCTGATCGCCGCCGACATCCACCGTCTCAACACCCATCAGCGACTCGACGGCATTTCTCAGGCTCTCCCGTTTAGTCCCCTCCACCGCGGCAACCAGTTTAATCCGGTGCGCTTTGCGCTCTACCCTGCCCTTCTGTTTTTCCGACGGGCCGTGCGCCGGGTCACCGACAAACAGGTGCGGGTAGCGGCGAAAGCGTTCCCGGCACTGCTCGGAGCAGAAGGCGTAGTGGATGTGCAGATGCTCGAGGGGAAAGGAGTCCTCTGCCACCATCATGCCGCAGACAGGATCCTGCAATTGTCTAGCCGCCACAGCCGCCAACACCTAAACCAGGCGGTTGTAGATCCAGGCCAGCAGCCAGCCGATAAAGCCGGCAACCACCGCCCAGGCAATCATACCGATGAACACACCCTTGACCGTGAGGTGCCAACCCATCTGGGAAATGTCCATATGCAGCATGTCGCCAGACAGACCCATCGTCATGCCCGGGAGTAACATCACCAGCAGGCTGCACAGCAGCCAAGCGATGGCAAAGCTGAGCGCTGCGGCGATGCCGAATTTACACGCGTGCAGTTTCATTGCGAGTCTCTCTGTTTAATGAAGCGAATTACATTTCCTGCATCCGGTTGGCACCCTGGACCATCTGCTTGGTCTCCTGCTCCTCCAGCGACTGCAGCTCTTCCATCAGCTCCCGAGTGGCCTCGATGTCTGCCCTGTCGTGGAGGTAGCGGTACAGATCGATCACCTGCTCCTGCTGGTCAGTGACGACGGCCATGATGTCATCCGGTTCGAGATCCTGGAAAGGCGCGTCGCACTGCGCGCTGTGCAAAATGGGATGCTTTTCCAGAAAGTCGTAACACCAGGTGTTCAGCGCCCTGGTTTCGGCAGTTTCCACGAAGCCGGCAACTGTCTGCGAAAGGTCCTGCTCGTGCCGCGCCAGGTATTCGAGCAGCATTTTGGAGCGGGCATTCTCGTTCCTGCCCGCACAGTGCTGCAGGCAGGCGGATAAATTCTTGTGAAACTCGCGGGTCCACACCAGCACATCCCTCAGGGTCTCGACTTGCACTTTCAGTCTCCACAGGTAAAGGAAATCGGTGCAACAAAAATAGCGAAGCGTTTTCGCCCGCCACTTGATCTATATCAAAGAGTAGCAAGGGCTCCGGCTGGACTATTACTGATATTCAACATTTTCCGTCAGTAGCGCTATCAGGTCAGGGAAAGCACCTTATGCCGCAGCACAAACACCGCCCGCAAGATGACGCCCACAGTAAATCCGCCGGCGGCGCCGTCTACACCTGCCCCATGCATCCGCAAGTGGAGTCGGACAGACCCGGCAGCTGCCCGGAATGCGGCATGGCACTGGAGCCGAAGGCGCCGGCCGCGGTTGCCACCGAATGGGTCTGCCCCATGCACCCGGAAATCGTGCGCAGCGAACCCGGCGACTGTCCCATCTGCGGCATGGCGCTGGAACCGCGCAGCGCACTCGCGGAGGAGGAAAACCCGGAACTCGCGGATATGCGCCGGCGCTTCTGGATCAGCGCCCTGCTTACTGTGCCCGTAGTGCTGCTGGCGATGTCCAAATACTTTGCCTTTTTGCCGCTGGACGAGTGGATTTCGCCAAAGGTGGGTGGCTGGCTTGAAATGATCCTGGCGACGCCGGTGGTGCTCTGGGGCGGCTGGCCTTTCTTTGTGCGCGGCGTGCGTTCGGTGATTACCCGCAAGCTGAACATGTTCACCCTGATCGGGCTGGGTGTCGCCGTGGCCTATTTCTACAGTGTGATCGCGCTGCTGTTCCCGGATCTTTTTCCCGAGACCTTCCGCGAGGAGAGCGGCATGGTCGGCGTCTATTTCGAGGCCGCGGCGGTGATCGTCACCCTGGTGCTGCTGGGCCAGGTGCTGGAACTGAAGGCGCGCAGCGCGACCAATGCCGCCATCCGCGCCCTGCTGGGGCTGGCGCCGAAGACGGCGAGACGCATAAACCCGGACGGTAGCGAGGAGGACCTGCCCCTGGACCGGGTCCAGCCGGGCGACAAGCTGCGGGTGCGCCCCGGCGAAAAGATACCGATAGATGGCGTGGTGCTGGAGGGGCGCTCCAGCGTCGACGAGTCGATGATCACCGGTGAGCCGATTCCGGTGGAGAAGACCGCAGGGGAAAAGGTCATCGGCGCCACGGTCAACGGCACCGGCGGCCTGGTGATGGAGGCGGAGCGCGTCGGCACCGAAACCCTGCTGGCGCAGATAGTGCAGATGGTGGCCGAGGCGCAGCGCTCCCGTGCGCCCATCCAGAACTTAGCGGACCTAGTGGCCTCCTACTTCGTGCCGGCGGTGGTGCTGATCGCGCTGATCAGTTTTGTTGTCTGGGCCACCATAGGTCCCGAACCTCGCTTTGTCTTCGCAATGATCAACGCGGTGGCGGTGCTGATCATCGCCTGCCCCTGCGCCCTGGGCCTGGCCACGCCCATGTCGATCATGGTGGCCACCGGCAAGGGCGCCGGCCTGGGCGTGCTGTTCAAGAACGCCGAGGCGATTGAACTGCTGCGCAAGGTGGACACATTGGTGGTGGACAAGACCGGCACCCTGACCCTGGGCAAGCCGCAGCTGGTCAGCGTCGTGCCGGCGGCGGGCTTCGATGAGCAACTGTTGCTGCGCCTGGCCGGCTCCCTGGAGCGCGGCAGTGAGCACCCGCTGGCCGCCGCCATAGTGCGCGGCGCGGAAAAACGCGATGTGGAGCTGGCAAAGACCGAGGATTTCGACTCCATCACCGGCAAGGGCGTGCGCGGCAGCGTGGACGGCCAGGCAGTGGCACTCGGCAACAAGGCGCTGATGGAAGACCTGCAGGTGGATATCGGCGAGATGTTGAAAACTGCCGAGTCCCTGCGCGCCGAGGGGCAGACGGCGATGTTCGTGGCGGTGGAAGGCAAAGCCGCGGGGCTGGTGGGTGTGGCGGACCCGATCAAGGACTCGACGCCGGAGGCCATCGAAGCCCTGCACCAAGAAGGGGTGGAGATAGTGATGATCACCGGCGACAGCCGCACCACCGCCGAGGCGGTGGCGCGCAAACTGGGGATCGACAAGGTGTTCGCGGAGGTGCTGCCGAACGAGAAAGCCGAGTCCATCAAGCGCCTGCAAGCGGAGGGCCGCACAGTCGCTATGGCCGGCGACGGTATCAACGACGCCCCGGCGCTGGCCCAGGCGCAAGTGGGCATCGCCATGGGCACCGGCACCGACGTGGCCATGGAGAGCGCCGGCGTCACCCTGGTCAAGGGCGACCTGCGCGGTATAGCGCGGGCACGGGGCCTTTCCCACGCGACCCTGCGCAATATCAAGCAGAACCTGTTCTTCGCCTTCGCCTACAACGCCACCGGCGTGCCCATCGCCGCCGGCGTGCTCTACCCGGCCTTCGGCCTGCTGCTGTCACCGATTATCGCCGCCGCTGCGATGGCCTTCAGCTCGGTGTCGGTGATTGGCAACTCGCTGCGCCTGAACCGCGTGCAGGTTTAGGAGTGATGAGCGGAAGTAGTGTCCTGTGGGAGCCTGCCCTGCAGGCGAATAAGAAGGTTCCGCTGGCAGCCCCCATATCGCCAGCAGGGCTGGCTCCCACAGAGCGATGGTTTCCGACGCAACAGCGTTAAAACTTGGAGAGTAAGCCTATGCAATGGAAATTCTGGCTGGTATTTCTCGCCTTCGCGGCCATTTCCGCTTTCCTGCTGCTGGAGGAGCACCGCGCGCACATGCTCGGCGCCCTGCCCTACCTGATACTGCTGGTCTGCCCGCTGATGCATGTCTTTATGCACGGGGGCCATGGTGGTCACGGAGGACATGGAGGGCATGGGCACCACCACGGCGGCGGGGAGCGGGACGACAGGGAGGACCGGCGGTGAGCCACGGAGAAATACAGGCCTACGGCCTTTGGGGGCTGGTGATCATCAACTCGGTGGTATTTATCCTCTTTGCGCTGAGCTTCTTCAAGCCGCAGACGCGCACCGACTGGCGCAGCTTCGGTGCCTTCAGCGCCTTCGTGGTGGCGCTCTTTGCGGAGATGTACGGCTACCCGCTGACCATCTTCCTGCTGTCCGGCTGGCTGCAGTCCCGCTACCCGGATGTGGACTGGCTGTCCCACGATGCCGGCCACCTGTTGGAGATGCTGTTCGGCTGGGAGGCCAATCCCCACTTCGGCCCCTTCCACCTGTTGAGTTTCGCGCTGATCGGCGCCGGCTTCTGGCTGATCGCGGCCGGCTGGCGCCAGCTGTACGCGGCGCAGCAGAGCGGCACCCTGGCCACCGGCGGCATCTACCGCCACCTGCGCCACCCCCAATACTTGGGCTTTATCCTGATCATGACCGGTTTCCTGCTGCAGTGGCCGACGCTGCTGACCCTGGTGATGTACCCGATACTGGTTTACATGTACGTGCACCTGGCCAAGCGCGAGGAGCGCGAAACCGAGGCGCGCTTCGGCGACACCTGGCGCCGCTACGCCGCAGTGACGCCGCGCTTTATTCCGCGCTGGCGCTTGCCCGGCACCGCCAGCCGCTGACCGTCTTCAAAATGGCTGGCGAGGAGATGAAAAAAGGTTCTGATCAGCACCATCACTCGGGAGCTCATTCCCATACGACCGGGCCCAGCCGTATCGATCCGGCGATGGTCCGCATAGAGCACGCGGCTGCAACGGTGGAGGTTGCGACCGAGGTCGACACTTTCTTTAACGCGTACAGTCGCTGGGCCGAGTACGAACAGTGGGCGCCGGACGTTCAGGGCGCGGGCCACTGGCTTGTCGTCCGCGAGGGGGGACCCGGTTCGCGATTCATCCTGTACGACAAACCCGGCGCGCGGCACCTGGCGCACTTCGGGGAAGTGACCGAGCTGGAGTGCAACCGGCGCTTCGCCTGGCGGGCGCCGTTCAGCGAGTGGAACCGCGCCTATATCGGCACCCAACTGGAAATCGCCCCCAAGTCCGGCGGCGGCAGCCGGGTAACCGAGACTCTCTACTTCGAGGCCCGCGAGGAGCACTTGCCGGTGGTCGCCGGATTCACCGCGATGTCCGGGTTTGATCAAAAGACCCTGGCGGATTTCCTCGAGGCGCGGCTGCGCGGTTTGGACAAGCTGATTCAACAGGGAAAGATAAAAGAACCGGACCTCGCCTATCTCTTCACCGACAACCGGGTCCTGGCAGCCGACTGGCCCCAGCGCGTCAGTGAGGGCGAATGGGTGCGCCTGCTGTACGCCGACGGCGAAGTGGACTTCCCGGCGTCCCCAGAGCTGGTGTTCAACGTGTTCAGCCGCTTCGCGCGCTACGCCGACTGGACGCGCACCATTCACGTCGGCGCCGAGTGGCACCGGGTCCGCCGGGGCGGGCTCGGCTCGCGCTTTTTGATCTGGGAGAAACCGGGCGATCGCCACGTGATGCACTACGCGACGGTCACCGAGTTCGAACGCAACCGGCACTTCGCCTGGCGGGCACCGTTTGCCGAGTGGCCAAAGGTATTTATCGGCACGTCGCTCGACCTGACTCCGCGCGCGGATGGGGGGACCCATGGCTACCACGTTATCTGGGTCGACATCCCCCAGGAGTATCTGCCCATTTTTTCCGGGTTCGGAACACTGCCGGGCATCGATATCGAGTACGAGACCTGGCACATCCAGGAGGAGGTCAGGGGTATCAACAGGCTCATCCGCGCCGGCGGATTTTCCACAGAGGATCAACACTACCTGTTCGAGCAAGATAGCGTCATCGCCCACGACTGGCCGACGGAGACGGGACAGCCGCACCCGTATTCCGACAGGATCCTGACGCTGAAGCCCGACAGGGTACTGACCTTCGAGGAGGCCTCGGTGGTCGTCACCGAGGTGATGTCCGCTGCGATACCCAACCCCCAGTTCTTCCGCCTGTGGCGGGACCAGAGACGGACGCGCCAGCGCCAGTTCAACCGCACGAAACCGAGGTAAACATGGCCATCGACCTCGAAGGAGTCCCCGCGCGCGGCCGCACGCTGCGGCGGCTGCGCGGCATAGCCCATATCCTCTTCCACCAGGGATTCGAGGCGTTCGTGGACAAGACCCCTCTCGCCCCACTGGTGACGCGGGAATGCCGGGCGGAGATCGCCGAAGCCTGTCGCTGCAAAGAGGAAAAAGGGGCCTGCCCCTGCGGGCACGCCCTGCCGCTGCCGCAGCGACTGCTGAACACGGTAATAGAACTGGGGCCGACCTTTATCAAGCTGGGGCAGATAGCCAGCACCCGCCCCGACCTGATACCGGAGGAGTACAGCCGGGCGCTGCAGGCATTGCAGGAGACAGTGCCGCCTTTCCCCTTTGCCGAAGTGCGACAGATCCTGGAGGAGGAACTGGGCAAGCCGCCAGCCGATTGCTTTGGCGCCTTCGACGAAAAGCCCATTGCCTCGGCCTCCCTGTCGCAGGTGCACTTCGCCGTGCTGCACGACGGCACCGAGGTCGCGGTGAAGATCCAGCGCCCCGGGATCCGGGCCGTCATCGAGGAGGATCTGGCGATACTCCGCTGGCTGGCCCGGCAATTGGCGCGCCTCTACCCGCGGGTGCGCAACCTCAAACCCGAGGCAGCGGTGGAGGAGTTCGGCCGCTGGACCCTCAGGGAGCTGGACTTCCACCTGGAAGGTGAGACCTACGACGAATTCCGGCGAAACTTCTCCGGCCAGGACGACGTGATCTTTCCCAGCATCTACTGGGACTACACCACCAGCCGCTGCCTGACCATGGAACGGGTCAGCGGCATGCGCGTGCAAGAGGTGACGCCGAATCTGCAGCCGCACGAGCGCCACCGGCTGGCGCGGCGCCTGGCCGAGATAGAGCTGCAGATGCTCGTCACCGATGCGTTCTTCCACGCGGATCTGCACCCGGGCAACATCTTTTTCAAGGCCGACGGCCGCATCGTCATCCTGGATGTGGGCATGGTGGGCAAAATAGCAGCGCGCACCCAGGACCGCTTCCTCTGTTACTGGGTGGCCATAGAGCGACGCCAGCGGGACAGAGCCGCACATCACCTGCTGCAGATGGCCTCTTCCCTGAAAGGCGCCGACCTCGATCAGTTTCGCCAGCGCTACGACGCTATTCTCGACCAGTTCTACGGCGCCCCGCTGCTCGAGCGCAGTATGGCGCGCACCTACCTGGACATACTGCTGGCGGCAGCCGAATGCAACATCGTGATGCCGCCGGAGATGATGCTGCAGGCCAAGGCCGTGGTCACCGCCGAGGCGCTCGATCTGGTGCTCTACCCGGATTTCAAGTTCACCGAGGAGGCGCGCCCCATAGTCGCGCGCGAACTGGCCCGGCGGGCAACGCCGCGCCGCATTCTCGACCGCATCTGGGGCGAGTTGGGCGAGTTTATCCTGCTCGGAGAAACTCCCCCCGCCGGCCCGGTGCCGACCAACGACGACCTGGAAGAGCGGCGTTTCCGCCGCGAGGTACTCAAGGCCCTGGCCTATGTCTGGGGCGAAGAGACAGACGAGAAACTCAGGGAAAAATCGGCGGATATCTCGCGCTACACCTCCACAGATTACTGGCTCGAGCACCCGGAAATCCAAGCGCTGATCGAGACCGGACTCGGGTTGCTGCGCCTGCTGGCCATGCAGCAGGAGCGGGCGCTGTGGGCCAGCGAGCCGGGCGGGGACAATTCCCCGGATACAGCGACGCAAGGTTCAAGCGGCGACGCCACAGACGAGGCCGACTATCGCGCTTTCCAACAGACCATTCGCAACCGCGGGGACAAGGGCCGCCCCTGGACCGCGGACGCCTGCCAGATCGGGGAATTCTGGCAAGCCGAAGCGCGCAGGTTTCCGCACACCGAATACTGGGACGACAAGCAGATACTCCAGTCATCGATGAAAGGTGGCCTGGCCCTGCTGCGGCTGTTCACCGCCCAGCTGGCACAAGCGGTGGAACTGCGGCAGCGGGACGACGAGGCCGCCGACCCGGACTTAGAGGCATCAGAATATCGGAGGGACTCGTGAAACTAACTTTCTTCGGCGCCACGGATACGGTCACCGGATCGCGCTTTCTGTTTGAACACGACGGGCGGCGCTGGCTGGTGGACTGCGGCCTCTTTCAGGGCGGCGGTGACGCGGCGGCGCACACCCCCGCGCCGCTGCCGTTTTCGCCCGCATCGCTGGACGCCGTGCTGGTGACCCATGCGCATATCGATCACAGCGGCATGCTGCCGGCGCTGATCGCCGGCGGTTACACCGGCCCCATCCACACCACCTCGGGCACGCTGGAACTGTGCAATATCCTGCTGCCGGACTCCGCGCACCTGCAGCAGGAGCACTACAGCTACCTGCAGCGCCACGGTCTGGAAACTGTGGCCGATACGCCGCTGTACTCACCGGAAGATGTGGACTCAACCCTGGCCGCCATGCAGCCGCACGCCCTGCACCGGCCTTTTAACGTCGCTCCTGGAATCAGCGCACACTTCCGCTCCGCCGGCCATATCCTCGGCGCCGCCAGCGTCTACCTGGAGGTCGACGGACTGAAAATCTGCGTATCCGGGGACATAGGCCGCCCCCGGGACCCGGTCATGCGCGCCCCTGAACCCTTCGATGGCGCCGACTACCTGCTGGTGGAATCCACCTACGGCGGGCGGCGGCACTCACCGGAAGACCCGGCAGAGCGGCTGGAAAAGCTGGTGGCGGAAACCATCGCCGGCGGCGGCACCCTGGTGATTCCCGCCTTCGCCGTGGGGCGGGCGCAGAGCATACTGCACCTAATTGCCCAAGCCACGGCCGCGGGCCGCCTGCCGCAGGTGCCGGTATTCCTCGACAGCCCCATGGCCATCAACACCACCCGCCTCTATTGCCGACACGCGCAGGAGCACCGCTTGAGCGAAGCCCAGTGCGAAGCCATGTGCGGCATCGCCGAATACACGCGCAGTGTCGAGCAGTCAAAGCATATCGCCGCGCACAGCGGCCCAAAAATCATCGTCTCCGCCAGCGGCATGGCGACCGGCGGGCGCGTGCTGCACCACCTCAAGCACTACCTGGCGGATGCCCGCAACGCGGTGCTGATCGTCGGCTACCAGGCCGAGAAGACCCTGGGGGCCGAGCTGCAGCGGGGCATAGACGTGGCGCCAATTCTCGGCGCCGATATTCCGGTAGAAGCACGCATCGAGACGGTCGACGGTCTCTCCGCGCACGCCGACCAGCGCGAGCTGACCGGCTGGCTGCACAGCGCCCCGCCCCCACGCCGCACTTTTATCGTGCACGGCGAAGCGGATAGCCGCACCGCCCTCGCCGACCACCTGGGCGCGGAGTCGGGCTGGGCCAGCCACTGCCCCGCCCCGGGCGAAACCGTCGAGCTGGACTGAGCCGTGGATACCTCCGTCGCACTGGTCAGTGCCTACCTGCAGGTCAACGGCTATTTCTGTATCACCGAATACCCGCTGCTGGAATCGTCGCGCGGCGAAATCACAACCGTCAGCGACTTGGATGTACTGGCCTTTCGCTTTCCCGGTGCCGGGCGCGAGGTGCGCCTGCACAAACACGACAAGATCGTCGGCGACACGCGCTTCGAGCCGGACCCGGCGCTGGACAGTCCAACCGACCAGCCGGACATGATCGTCGGCGAGGTAAAGCGCGGCCGCGCGCGCTTCAACTCCGCCGCGCGCCGACCGGAAGTGCTGGCCGCGGCATTGATGCGCTTCGGCTGCTGCGAACCGAAACACGCTCACTCCCTGGCACAGAAGCTGGTGCACAGCGGCGAGGAAACCAGTGCGCGCGGCCACATCGTGCGCATGATCGCGTTCGGCGGCATAGAGCCGGAACAGCCGCCGCCGCATTGGCATGTGGTCTCACTGGAAACCATCGTCGACTGCCTGCAAAAGCACCTGCACGACAACTGGAACCTGATGCGCCAGGTGCGCTTCAGCAACGATGCCCTGGATCTTCTGTCGCTGCTGGAGCGCGCCCGCAGCCGCCGACCGCAACGACCTCAGCCGCAAAGGGGCCGGAAAAAATGAACCGCGGAGATTACCGGCTGAAGGCCCGCCGCTTCGGCATAGACACCCACCAGGAGCATGTGGTGTACATGCGCCAGGACTGCCACGTGTGCCGCGCCGAGGGTTTCAGTGCCCAGGCGCGCATCAAAATTACGATGGGAGACCGGAGTATTCTCGCCACCCTCAACTCGGTTGAGGGGGAACGCCTGGCCCACGACGAATTCGGCCTGTCGGAATCCGCCTGGCGCGCGCTGGCGGCGTCCGACGGGGAGCTGGCCAGCTTCTCCCACGCGCCACCGGTGGCGTCGATGAGCGCGGTGCGCGCCAAGATCTACGGCCACCCCCTGAACCGGTCCCAGTTCAACGACATCATCGCCGATGTCTGCGCCGGCCGTTACACCGACGTGGAAATCTCCGCCTTCCTCACCGCCTGCACCGGCGAGCGGATGAGCCGCGAGGAGGTCGCGCACCTGACCGGCGCCATGGTCGATGCGGGCAAACAGCTGCACTGGCCGCCGGGTATCATCGTCGACAAGCACTGCGTCGGCGGCCTGCCGGGCAACCGCACCACACCGCTGATTGTGGCCATCGTCACCTGCCACGGGCTGCTGATGCCGAAGACCTCGTCGCGCGCCATCACCTCCCCGGCGGGCACCGCCGACACCATGGAAACCCTGGCCCCGGTCAGGCTGTCGCTGGCGGAAATGCGCCGGGTGGTGGAGCGCGAGGGCGGCTGTGCCGTCTGGGGTTCGGCGGTGGACCTGAGCCCGGCTGATGACATACTGATCCGCGTCGAGCGCGCACTGGATATCGACAGCGAAAGCCAATTGGTGGCCTCGGTGCTGTCGAAGAAGGCCGCGGCCGGTTCCACCCATGTGCTGATCGATATCCCGGTCGGCCCCACGGCCAAGGTGCGCAGCCGGGAGGACGCCGAGCGGCTGGCGCAACTGCTGCAGTGGACCGGCGAACAGATCGGGCTGTCCGTACGCGCGGTGTTTACCGACGGCAGCCAGCCGGTCGGGCGCGGCATAGGCCCGGCACTGGAAGCCCGCGACCTGCTCGCGGTACTGCAGAACAGCGCGGACCAGCCGCGGGACCTGCGCGAACGCGCCGTATTCCTTGCCGGAGAGATCCTGGAACTGGCCGGAAGCGCCGCATCCGGCAGCGGCGGGGCCGCAGCCGAGGAGACACTCGCCAGCGGTCGCGCTTGGGAGAAATTCCAGCGCATCTGCGCGGCGCAGGGCGGCATGCGCACGCCGCCGGTGGCGAAACTGCGGCAGGAGGTGCGCAGTACAAAGGCCGGCCGCGTCGCCGCCATCGACAACCGGCGCCTGGCCCGCGCCGCCAAGCTCGCCGGCGCGCCCGCCTCCCCCGCCTCAGGTCTGTTGCTGCACTGTGCCCTCGGCGACAGGTTGGAAAAGGACCAGGTCCTGTTCGAGCTGCACGCGGAAACACCCGGTGAGCTGGACTACGCCCTCTCCTATGTGCGGGACAACAGCGACATTTTCCAGGTCGAGACCTGAGATGACCGCAGCAAAAGGCGCCGGACAGCAGGCAATCGCGGTCAACGTCGGCAGTTCATCGCTGAAGGTGACCGCCTTTGTCCGCGAACCGGGCCGCCCCTGGCAAAGCCTGTATCGCAACTGGCCTCTAGCGACGGCGGAAGCGCCAGAAATCGCGGAATTTCTCGCCGTCGCCGGGATTCGCGAACACCGGCTGCTGTGCGTGGCCCACCGCTATGTGCATGGCGGCGCGGTGCTGCCGCGCAGTGCAATACTGGACGAACCACTGCTCGCCCAACTGGAAGGCACCGCGGCGCTGGCCCCGTTGCACAATCCCCCGGCACTGGCGTGGATGCACGAGTTCCGGGCGCTCCTCCCCTCGACAGCGCAGGTCGCGGTGGCGGACAGCGCCTTTTTCGCGGACCTGCCGGAGGCGGCGCGGCGCTACCCGCTGCCTCAGGAGTTGGTCTCCGCGCAGGCGCTGCGCCGCTACGGTTTCCACGGCCTGGCCCACAGCGCCATGTGGCGGCGCTGGTGCGAGATCAGCGGGCGCAGCCGCGGCCGGCTGATCACCCTGCAACTGGGCGCCGGCTGTTCCGCCGCGGCCATCCTGGACGGCAGGCCGCTGGACACCTCCATGGGCTTCACCCCGCTGGAGGGCATGGTCATGGGCCGGCGCGCCGGCGACCTGGACCCGGGGCTGCTGCTCTATCTGCTGCGCAACGGCGGCATAAACGCCGCCAAACTCGATGAAATCCTGAACCGCTGCTCGGGGCTGGTGGCGCTCGCCGGCACGGACGACATGCGCGAACTGCTGGCGCGTGAGGACCAGAGCGCAAAACTGGCGCTGGATATTTTCTGCCGCCGCGCGCGCAAATATATCGGTGCCTATCTCGCGGAAATGGGCGGCGCCGATGCGCTGGTGTTTTCCGGCGGCATCGGCGAGCACTGCCCCCAGGTGCGCGCGCAGATACTCGCGCCGCTGGCCGCGCTCGGTCTTCAACTGGACGCCGCGCGCAACTCGGCGGCGAGCGCCGGCGAGGCGGACATAGGCGCGAGGGACACAGGCGTGGGTAGCGCGGAGATCCATGTACTGCCCGCGGACGAGGCGCGCGAGCTGCTATTTAACGCAGAACTGTTGCTACAGGGAGAGGAGACATGAACCAGCGCACGCACCAGAGGCACCAACAAGAGCGCCAGGCGCGCAGCTATCGCGAGCACGATACCGACTTCGCCGCCTGGGCGGCGGGATACGGGGTGATCCGCCACCGCGCCGACACCCAGGTCAAGGTCTTCCGCATGGCCTGCGACCTGGAGCAGCGCGGCGCGGTGGCCGACAGGTCCCAGGTGTTCCGCCTGTTAGGCGCCGCTGACCGGCTGGCGCGGGCGGCCATGTGGCTGGTGGTGCACATGACCTATGCGAAGCGCGTCTGCACCGACGGGCGGCCACTGGCCGCGGCGGATTTCAAGGCCGATCCCCAGGGCCACACCGGCGGCTCGCTGAACATGGTGCCGGGCTATATCGGCTACCTGGCGGCCAATGCGCTCTGCGGCCTCACCCGCAGCTGGCTGATGGGCCAGGGCCACTGCGTGGCCGCCATCGACGCCTGCAACCTGCTGGTGGGCAACATGGAGGCGGAGCACGCCGCCCGCTACAGCTGGACCGACGAGGGCCTGACGCGGTTCGTGCGCGACTTCTACTCCTACGCGCTGGACAACCGGGGCCGGCCCGAATCGCCACTGGGCAGCCACGTGAATGTGAACACCGCCGGCGGCATTCTCGAGGGCGGCTATCTCGGCTTCGCCGAAGTGCAGTATGTACATATGCCGCTGCCGGGCGAGCGGCTGGTGGCTTTCCTCAGCGACGGCGCCTTCGAGGAGCAGCGCGGCAGCGACTGGGCACCGCGCTGGTGGCGCGCCGCGGACTGCGGGCTGGTCACCCCGATCATGATCGCCAACGGGCGGCGCATCGAGCAGCGCTCCACCCTGTTCCAGCAGGGCGGCGTGGACTGGTTTGCCGCGCACCTGCGCCTGAACGGCTTCGATCCGCTGCTGATCGACGGCACCGACCCCGCCGCTTTCGCCTGGGCCATTTTCGAGGCCGAGGAGCGCCTGCAGGGCTGCGCCGATGCGGTCGCCAACGGCAGCACCCGCTATCCGGTACCGCTGCACTATGTGATCGCCGAGGCGCCGAAAGGCTACGGCTTTCCCGGCGCCGGCACCAACCGCGCCCACGGGCTGCCGCTGGCGGGCAACCCAGCGCAGGACGATAGCGCCCGCGGCGAGTTTACCGCCGGCGCCGCCGAACTCTATGTGGAGGAGCGGCAACTGCGCGAGGCCCTGCCCTATTTCGCCGACCACGCCGCCCAGGGGCGCGTGCGGGAAAAAGACCACCCGCTGGGCAGGCGCGATGTCGTTCTGGCGCACCCGCTGCTACCGGACTGGCGCCCCGTCGGCGGGCGCGAGTCGCCGATGGCCGCACTCGACGAGTATTTCGTCGCCATCACCGGCGCCAATCCCGAGTGGCGGGTGCGCGTAGGCAATCCCGACGAGCTGCACAGCAACCGCTTTACCCGCACCCTGGAACAATTCCGCCACCGGGTCTTCGTGCCCGAGGCCGGCAGCGACGAGGCGGTGGACGGCGCGGTGATCACCGCCCTCAACGAGGAGGCAGTGGCCTGCGCAGCGCTGGGCAACAAGGGCGGCATCAACCTAGTGGTGACCTATGAGGCCTTCGCGGTGAAGATGCTCGGCATCCTGCGCCAGGAACTCATCTTTGCCCGCCACCAGAAGGAGGCGGGACGGCCGCCGCAGTGGCTGTCGGTGCCCTTCCTGCTCAGCTCGCACACCTGGGAGAACGGCAAGAACGAACAGTCTCATCAAGATCCCACCCTGTGCGAAGCGCTGCTCGGCGAGATGTCCGACACCAGCGTGGTGCGCTTCCCGGTGGACGCCAACAGTGCCCTGGCGGCGCTGGCAGACTGCTACCGGCGGCAGGGGGAACTGCACGCGCTGGTGGTGCCGAAACGGGAACTGCCGGTACTGCTGGACGGCGAGCAGGCACAGCAGCTGGTGCGCGACGGCGCCCTGCTGGTGGAGGGAAACCCAACCGCAAGCGTACGCCTGGTGGCCGTGGGCGCCTATCAGTTGCAGCAGTGTTGGCTGGCCCAACAGCGACTGGCGGAGCGCGGGATCGACGCGGCGCTCATCTGCCTGTTGGAGCCGGGGCGCTTCCGCCGGGATTTTCGCGATGAATGGGAGCGGCGGGCGGGCACGGACACGGCACTCGTAGAGGAACTGTTTCGCGCAGACGCCAGCGTCACCATGGTCGCCAGCCACACCCGCCCCGAGGCACTCGCCGGGCTGCTGCCGGGCGGCGGGCAACAGATCCTCTTCGGCTACCGCAACCGCGGTGGCACCCTGGATACGGAGGGCATGCTGTTCGCCAATGGCTGCAGCTGGCTGCATCTGTTGCAGTCACTGGCTGGCGCTCTCGACGTTCTACTGTCCGAATGGTTGGGCGCGGACGAGCTTACGGCCCTTGAAGGGCGCACAGATCCGCGCCCGCTGCTGCGCTTCACTCCCTGTTAGCGGCGAGGACAGAGAAATGGCTGGCACAATTTTTAGCCTCCATCCCAACCGGGCGTTGGCTGCGGAACTGGCAAAGCGACTCGGCGCCGCCGAGGGGAGACTGGATACGCGGCATTTTCCCGATGGCGAAAGCTATTTCCGCGTCCTCGACGAGGTGCGCGGGCAAAATCTGGTGCTGCTGGCGGACCTGCACCGGCCTGACCGCAACACGCTGCCCGCCCTGCTGCTGGCGGGCACCCTGCGCGACCTGGGCGCGGAATCCCTGCTGCTGGCCGCGCCCTACCTGCCCTATATGCGCCAGGACAAACGCTTTCACCCTGGCGAGGGCGTCACCTCGCGCTATTTCGCCAGACTGGTTTCAACAAGTTTCGATGGCCTGGTCACCGTGGACCCGCACCTGCACCGCTATGCATCGCTGGCGGAAATCTACACGATACCGGCACTGGCCCTGCAGGCCGCACCGCTGATCGCCGAATGGATTGCGGCGAATATCGACAATCCGCTGCTGATCGGTCCCGACAGCGAAAGCGCACAGTGGGTCGAGGCGGTGGCCGGACGCGCCGGTTCACCCTTTACGGTCCTGCACAAGGTGCGCCACGGCGATCGCGACGTGGAGGTCAGCGCGCCGGATATCGCGCGCTGGCGATCGCACACGCCGGTACTGGTGGACGATATCGTCTCCAGCGGCCACACCATGCTGGAAACCCTGAAACAGCTGCAGCGCCTCGGCCTGCCGAAGGCGGTGTGCATCGGTGTGCACGGCGTCTTTGCCGGGGAGGCCGCGACCCAACTGGCATCCGCCACGACGCGCGTGGTGACCAGCAACTCCATCCCCCACCCGAGCAATGCCATCGATATCGCCGGCCTGCTCGCCGACGGGGTGCGTGCGCTGGAGGCGCGGGGGTGAAGTTCGCCTACCTGACCTGGAGCCTGATCCTGCTGGGGATCTGGGCGCTGATCTACGCCGCACGCCCGGCGCTGCGCCGCAGGATGTGGCTGGCCGGCCTGTGCACCGCGCCGCTGGGACTCACCGAGCCGCTGTTCGTGCCGGACTACTGGCAGCCGCCGACCCTGTTCGACCTGGCTGCGCGCACCGGCTTCGACCTGGAGAGCCTGCTGTTCGCCTTTGCCGCCGGCGGCATCGCCAGCACCCTCTACCCGGCGCTGGTGCCGGTGCAGGAGAAAGGCGTCGAGCCCTGCGAACGGCGGCACCCGCGGCACCGCTGGCACCGGCTGATGCTGTCGGTGCCCTTTGTCGCCTTCGCCATCCTGTACCTGGCGACGGATTTGAACCCCATCTACACCGCCTCCCTGGCAATGTTGCTCGGCGGCCTGGCCACCGGCCTCTGTCGCCCGGACCTGTGGCGCCCGATGTGCATTGCCGCGCTGCTGTTTACCGCACTGTACTTCCTCTACTTCGCATCACTGGCCGCCGTCTATCCGGACTATGTGTCGCGGGTCTGGCGGCTGGAGCGGCTCAGCGGACTGCTGATCGGCGGCGTACCGCTCGAGGAACTGCTGTTCGCGGCAACCCTGGGGCTGATGTGGGGTTCGCTCTACGAGCACCTGGCGTGGCGGCGCTACGCGAGGCACCGCAGCTGATGCCGGCGGCAAGCCGTGAAAACAGGCTGCTCGCCTGGATATGGATGCCGGTGGTGGCCCTACTCTGGGCCATCTGCTTTCCGTTTATAACCATCGGCCTTCCCCACGCCCCTCCCCTGTTTTTTGCGGCCCTGCGGGCCTTGCTGTCCGGTTTGCTCCTGGCACTGGTGGCGATATTGCAGTCGCGCAGGCACGGCTTGAGACTCCGCCGGCGCGACTGGCCAGCCCTCGCTGCTATCGGGCTTACGTTTACTGCGATGGGGTTCGGGGGGATGTTTCTCGGCGCCGGCCGCCTCTCTCCCGGGCTGGCTACGGTGCTCGCATCCACCCAGCCGTTGCTAGCCGCGCTGATGGCGGCCGCCTGGCTGGATGAGCCGCTGACGCGGTGCGCCCTGCTCGGTTTCACCGTTGGTTTTGCCGGAGTCACCCTCTTGTCCCTGGGGGGAACGGACGGCGGGGATAATGGCTATATCGCCGGAGTGGCCTGGGTTCTTGTCGCTGCCATCGGCACTGCCGCGGGCAACGTGCTGCTCAAGCGCTGCGCGCAGGGCGCCGTGCTGTTGCCCATGGCCGTGCAGCTCGTTATCGGCAGCGGCCTGCTGCTGCTCGCCTCGGCAATCGCCGAAGAGCCCTGGAGCGTGCACTGGACGCTGGGTTTCAGCGGTTCGCTACTGGTCCTGTCCGCCCTGGCTACTGCGTTGATGGTAGTTCTCTGGTATTGGCTGCTGGCAAAGATGCCCCTGGGCCGCTTGAATGTGTTCAGCTTTCTCACCCCGGCATTCGGCTTGGCCATTGGCTACCTGTACTTCGGTGAGCGACTCGATACCGGACAAGCAGCGGGTATCGCCGTGATCCTGCTTGGCATCGTCATATTGCAATTCGAGGACCGCTAAACATTGCAACAGTTGTCCGAGGGTTCAAACGCTACGGAGGATCAACCCTTGCGGTCGATATTTGCTTGTCAATTTGATCTCGACATAGCTCTTCGCTGAGTTCGAATTCGATCGTCGTGTGGGCTCGGAAACCAAAGTCCAGTTTCATTTTTTATTATTCCCCGCGGCACCACAGCAACAGCATTGCAGCTGCACCGGCGGACAGGGCAAAGAGCCGTAGGAACAGAATACGGTGCTGGACCTGCAAAGCATGGAAACCCTTGTGCTCAAACGCAGCGACGGCGACTGGAAAATCGTGCACGTGCACTGGTCGAGCAAATAGGGAATTGGGAGGAATTTAGGAAACTTTACATTTCCAGAGAGAGGAATTGGCAGCTATCCATTCTGCTCCCTTTCTTCATGATTGCCCTCAATATTCTGCAAGATCGGGCAGCCGTCCACATCGGCGCGACACAGGCTGGTCAACAGGCGCAGCTCGTCGCGCAGGTGGGCCAGGTCCGCAAGGCTCGCCTCCAACTGTTCCAGCTTGGCCTGCGCCAGGCGCCGCACCTGGGGCTTGGCGCCCTGCGGGTTTTCACGGAACTCGAGCAGCCGGGATATCTCCTCGAGACTGAAGCCCATTTTCTGCGCGCGGCGGATAAAGCGCAGGCGCGACAGGTCCTTCTCGGAATAGAGACGCAGGCCGGCGCCATCGCGCGCAACCGCTGGCAGCAGGCGGATTTTTTCGTAGTAGCGCAGGGTGTCCACGCCGACACCCAACGCCGCCGCGACTTCACCGATGCGTTTCACGATGCAAAGTCTCCAGGCGCGCGGCGATGGCTGCGCGCAGTTTTTTCCTGGAAAAAAAAGCCAGCGGCAGCAGCTGCCCGTCCACGGCCACCGCCGGGGAAGCCGTGACGCCCAGTTGCACCGCGTAGTCGATCTCTTCCACCAAATCCAGCTCCCGGTACTCCAGCCGCGGGTCATCCAGCTCGTCGATCACCTCCGCGAGCAATGTCCTGGCCCGCCGGCAGGCGCCGCAACCGTTGGCGATGAGCAGTTCCACCTGTACTGGCATGTGACGTCTCCGCTCGATATCAGTCTTCAGTTTGCGGCAGCGGGCGCCATTTCTCCACCCGATTGTCGGCGTAGTTGGCGCTCCAGACACTGCCATCGGCGTCGACGGCCACGGCGATTTGTGTGTGGCCCGGGCCGCGCGAAGGGCTGCCGAAGGCGGTCAGGAAGCGGCCGTCGGCACTGAATTTCTGGATGCGGTCGTTGTAGAAGTCGGCGACGAAGACGCTGCCGTCCGCGGCCGCGGCCACCGAGGTGGCGGTGGCGAACCAGCCGCGAAAGGGACCGAAGATATTGGCGGCGAAGGGGCCGCCCCACTTGCGCACCAGGACGCCATTGGCGTCGAACTGCTGGATGCGGTCGTTGTAGCCGTCGGCCACGTAGAAGCCGCCGCCGGCTACCGCCACATCGGTGGGGTAGCTGAACTCGCCGGCGCCGCTGCCCCGGCCGCCCCAGCGGTGCAGCAGTCGGCCGTCCGCATCCAGGTGCAGAATGCGCTGGCCGTAGGTGTCGGCCACCAGCAGCGAGCCGTCCCCGCGCACGGCGACGCCGCCGGGGCTGTCGAGGCCGGTGCCGGCGCCGAGGGTGCGCAGGTGCCTGCCGTCGAGGGCAAAAACCTGGATCACGTCTTTGAAGTAATCCGGCACGTAGAGGCGCCCGCCGGCGATGGCCAGGTTCATCGGCCGTTCGAGCACCCCGCTGCCGAAGGCGCGGCGGAAGTTGCCGCGCTGGTCGAACACCTGGATGCGGCGGTTGCGGGCGTCGGCCACGAATATCTCGCCGTCGCTGACCGCAATGCCGGTGGGGTCGTTGAACTGCCCGGGATCGCTGCCCCTGCCACCCCAACTGTCGACCAGTTGGTAGGGCGGCTCGCGGTCCCAGTGGACGGCGCCACCGGCGTAGAGAACGGCGTAAAGAACGGCAAAGAGAAGCGCGACGAGCAGCGCAGTGAGCGCGACCAGGCGGTGGATACCTCTGCCCATTTCCATCTCCCCGAAAGCTCTCAGAAGTTGTGACGGAAGCCGGCGCGCACTATGTAGTCGTCCTCCAAGGCGTCGCCGTGGGGATTGCTGGCAACGGGCAACTGCACCGCGCCCTCGAGGATCCAGCGCTGGGTCACATACTGCAGTCCGGGCGCCAGCAGCCACTGGGTGCCGCCCGAGTTGGGGTCGCGGCCTATGCCGCGCTCATCGTCGATATCGCGCCCGGTGTGGGACAGGTTGGATTCCAGCACCAGATAGAGGAAGGCTGGCGTACCTCCGGTCAATTCGCGCGGCCAGGCGCGGTACTGCAGGGAGGCGTCGAAGCGCCACTGGTTGCCGGGATCGAAGCCGTCGTGACGGCCGTTTTCGCGGTAGAGCAACTGGCTGTCGATCTGGTATTTCAGCGTCTGCCAGGTGACCACCACACCGCCGAAGACGTCCCAGCCGCCGCTGCCCGCCTGCAGCGGCCGCGGCAGGCGGCCGACGGCATCGCGGTCGCTGTCGTCGCCGGTGGGCGCTTCCAGGCCGAGCAGTGGCGCTATGCGGAAGGTGGCGCCCTTGGAATCGCGCTTGTAGAGGGTGTAGCGGGCGAACAGGGCCAGGTCGCCGATGCCGCCAGTGTCGCGTTGCAGACGTCCGCCGGGGGTGGTGAGGCGCAACTTCCTGTCAAAGAAGTATGGCAGCGCGGCAAACAGTGCCAGGCGCGAGTTGGCGCCGTAGCCCAGCACGCTGCCCAGGGCATCTACCGACACCTCTCGGTTCAGTGGGCCGTCGTCCGAGCGCCGGCGCCGTATCAGTTGCTCGCGCCAGACGAACTCGCCCTCGGCCACCGGCAGCGCCGTGTTGAAGGTGATGGGCGCGGCCTGCGCCGCGCCACTGAGCGACAGCAGCAGGCACAGCGCCGCGGTGTGCCTAGCCACCGCCGGCTTCCCGGAAGGAGCGCAGAGTGAAGCCCGCCTGCTCCACGGCGCGGCGTGCGCGCGCCTCGCTGAGGGTGGCGCCTTCACGCATGGTGACCCGCACCAGGCTGTTGGCAATATCCACCCGGACCTGCGCCACGCCGTCTATTGCCCGCAGTTTTTTCTCTATGCCGTAGGCGCAGAAGGGACAGGCCAGGCCGTCGACGCCCAGTTCATATTGCCGGCTTTCCGCCAGCAGCGGCAGGCTCAGCAGCAGCCCGGCCAGCAGCGGCAGCAGCTGCCTCGGCAGCGACAGTCCGTTCACGACTTTTCCTCGCCGCGGGTCTCACCGCGAGTAAAGGTGCGCAGGCTGAAACCGGCCTTTTCCACCTGTTCGCGCGCCTGTTCTTCCGTCAGCGATGCGCCCTCGCGCATGTGGATGACCAGCAGGCCCTTGTCCAGGTCGGCATCGACCGACTCAACGCCGTCTATCCGCTTGAGGCGCTTTTCCACCCCGGCGACACAGAAGGGGCAGGCCATGCCGTCCACGCCCAGGCGATATTGCGGCCCGTCGGCCCGGGCAGCGGCGGCCAACAGGCAGGCGCCCAACAGTAGAAATCTGAATATCCTCATCGGCTTATCCTTTCAGCCATTGCACCAGTGGCAGCAAAGCGTAGGCGGCGAAGAGCGACGCCGCGAGCAGCGCGGCGTTAAGCCGCAGGATGCGCTGCTGCCATTTGCGCCGCCTTCCCGATGCCGGATCGCACAGGCGCGCCTTGCGCAGGCGCCGGCCGCTGTAGGCCAGCACCAGCGCGGTGAAGGTAAAGGTAATCCCCTTGTAGTGGGACAGCCACACCAGCCAGGGGGCCCCCGCCACCAGCGAGGCCACCACGCCGCCGAAGCCCAGCGCCACCAGGGTGATGGGCAGGGCGCAGCAGCTGGTGCCCAGCAGCGCCAGCCCGAGACCACCGGCCAGGGAGGCATCGGTTCGCACCACTTCCCTGGCCGGTGGTTCCGGGACTCGCGCCGTCACTGCTGGGAGTTTGCCTCGGCGGGCGGACACAGGGGGCAGGAACCGGCTTGTGCGCCCCAGGCGACAGCGCCAGCCAGCGACAGTACTAAGACCACTGCAGTTGCGATTTTCATTGTCAGTCTCCTTGGTTTTGCGTTAAAGCCTGGGAAGGCTAGCAGCTGGAGCCGACTCCAGGTCAAGGGTTCTGTTGGGGAGGCGGATGCCGGCGCCGACGCCCACCTTGTACCCGACCTTGTTCCTTAAGATGCCGATGTACGGATTAGCCGGCACAACAGGACAGGCGCTTCACATCCCCGGCGAAGGTTTGCGCGCAGAGCTTGAGCCCCTCCACCATGGTCAGATAGGGGAATAGCTGGTCCGCCAGCTGCTCCACCGTCATGCGGTTGCGCAGGGCCAGGGCCGCGGCCTGGATCACCTCACCGCCTTCGTGGGCCAGCACCTGGACGCCGAGCAGCCGGTGGCTGCCGGCCTCGGCCACCAGCTTGATAAAACCGCGGGTGTCGAAGTTGGCCAGCGCACGCGGCACGTTTTCCAATTCCAGCACGCGGCAGTCGGTCTCTATGCCGCGCACATGGGCCTCCTGCTCGGACAGGCCCACGGTGGCCACCTGCGGGTCGGTGAAGATGACCGCGGGCATGGCGGAAGTGTCCAAACGGGCCTCGCCACCGGTCATGTTGATGGCCGCGCGGGTGCCCGCCGCCGCGGCCACGTACACGAACTGGGGCATGTCGCTGCAGTCGCCGGCGGCATAGATATGCGGCATGGAAGTGCGCAGAGTCTCGTCCACGCGAACGGCGCCGCCGGGTTCGGTCTCCACGCCGATGGCTTCCAGGCCCAGGCCGCAGGTATTCGGGTTGCGCCCAGTGGCCACCAGCAGCCGGTCACCGCGGATCTGCCCGCTGTTGGTGTCGAGAATGAACTCCCCGTCCCGGTAATCGACGTGGCTGGCCTGGGTCTGCCCCAGCACGCGGATGCCCTCGTCTTCGAAAGCGCGGGTCAGGCCTTCGCCCAGCAGCGGCTCCTCGCGGAACAGCAGGCTGCTGCGCGCCAGCACGGTAACCCGGGACCCCAGGCGGCGGTAGGCCTGGGCCAGCTCCACGGCCACCACCGAGGAGCCGATCACCACCAGGTGTTCCGGCGCCTGGTCGGCGAAGACGGCGTCGTCGGAAGTCCAGTAGGGAGTGTCCGCCAGACCCGGGATGGGCGGCAGCGCCGGGCTGGCGCCGGTGGCGATCAGGAACTGGTCCGCACTGAGGCGCTCCTCACTGCCGTCCGCGCGCGCAATCGACAGGGTGTGGGCGTCGGCGAAGCGGGCGCGGCCGCGCAAAAGGTGGATCTCCGGATTGGTATCCAGGATGTGCTGGTACTTGGCCGCGCGCAGCTCCTCCACCCGCGCCTGCTGCTGGCGGATCAGCTGCGGGCGGTCGACGGCGGGTTCGGCGTCGGCGATGCCGGCAAAGGGATTGCGGCGCTGTTGCTCGGCCAGCTGTGCGGCGCGAATCAGTATCTTCGAAGGCACGCAGCCCACGTTGACGCAGGTGCCACCGATCACTTCGCCGGCTTCCACCAGGGTGACGCGCGCGCCGCGGTCGACGGCCTGAATGGCGCAGGCGAAGGCGGCGGAGCCGCTGCCGATGATGACAATGGATACAGGTTTCACATTTTCCTCTCGTCAGGTCTGGCAGCGGCTGAGAAAGCCCAGGCCCACCGCCGCCCCCAGGCTGGCGATGGCCGGGAAGCAGACGGCACAGCCGGCCGCCGATACCAGTGCACCCAAGGCGCCGAGCTTGTCGCCGATACGCGCCAGCAGCGGGCCCGGTTTCACGGCGTTACTCCACGACGGTGGACGGATAGCCGGCGTTGGTGGTGGCTTCCACCAGCGCCGCGGTGCTGGTGGCAGTGTCGTCGAAGGTCACCACCGCGCGCTTGTCGTCGAAGCTGACTTCCGCCTTGCGCACACCCTCGAGCTTGTCCAGTGCCTTTTTTACGGTGATGGGGCACATGGCGCAGTTCATGCTGGGCAGATCCAGGGTCACGGTGCGCGTTGCGGTCTGGGCGGACAGGCTGGCGGTGAGCAGGGTCAGGGCGATCAGGATGTTTTTCACGGTATCTTCTCCTCGGTGTTGTCTGAAACGATGGGCGGATCAGGCGATCCACGGAATCCAGTAGTTGCTGGTCACCAGCAGGGCCGCGGCCAGTGCCGCCAGCACGAACAGTATCTGGCGGCGACGGCGCACCCGCGGTGCGGCACAGGCGCTGCCCGGCGCGCAGGGCCCAAACACCTTCCAGCCTGCCCAGCCGAACAGCGTCAGTACCGCCAGGATAAACAGCGGGCGGTAGGGCTCCAGCAGGGTCAGGTTGCCGATCCAGGCGCCGCTGATGCCCAGGGACAGCAATACGAATGGACCGGCGCAGCAAAGTCCGGCGCCTAAGGCGGCGGCGATGCCGCCGATCAGGGGTAATCTGGTGTTGCCGGCGGGCACGGCCTCTCCCTCTTAGGAACTCATGTGCAGAGTTTAGAGGCCGTACCACCGTACGGAGTCAAGCGTCCGGCAACAGGGTTTCGACGATGGGGCAAGGCCCATGGCTGCGATTGGCCTTACAGCTACGCACCAGCCTGTCGAGGACCGCCTGAAGGCGCTGGAGGTCGGTGATCTTGGCTTCCACTGCCGCCAGCTTTTCCGCGGCCATGGCCTGCACCTCGGCGCATTGCCCGCCGCCCAGCGCCAGCAGACCCGCGATCTCCTGAAGCGTGAACCCCAGCTCCTGGGCGCGTTTGATAAACAGCAGGCGCTCGAGGGTCGTCCGCGGGTAAGCTCTGTGGCCCTGTGCGGGCTTTGCCAGCTGCTCGATCAGACCCCGCCGCTCGTAGTAGCGCACCGTCTCCACATGCACGCCAGCGGCCCGCGCCAAGCGGCCAATGGTCAGCGCTTCGTTGCCAGACATGGTTCCACATGCTCCTCTTTCTTCTGCTGCACGATGGCAAAACCGTGGCGTCCGTCCACCAGTTGCGGAAATCCCCGCGCAATCAGCCGGGCCAGGAAGTCCGGGCAGCTCTGGTAACAAAAACAGGCGGACGCACTGCCGGCGATATCCGCAGAGTGCAAAAACAGCGGCAGTTCGGCCAGGAAGTAGCGCACTGCGGTTGAAAGCATCTGTGACCGCACAATCCAGTTGGACGCTCTTTCCCTGGAAAGGATGAGCCAACCGCTTTCGGGTTTTGGCAAAAACTCCGTAGAGTACCCCTCTCTCGCCGTTCTGCTGGGAATACATTGATTAGACCCGAGACTATATATGTCAGCATAATAAACGCTCCGGGCAGACGCCGCTGCCAACGTCTTTTTGAGGTCAATCAACGGTGGAGCTATCGATCTTGATTCTGAAAACAACGGGAATTTACGTAGTAACAGCCCTCGCTGAGATCATCGGCTGCTTTCTGCCCTACCTTTGGCTGCGGAAAGGCGGGCCAATATGGCTGCTGATTCCGGCAGCGATGAGCCTGGCGATCTTCGTTTGGTTGCTCACATTACACCCAGCCGCAAGTGGTCGCGTCTACGCAGCCTACGGTGGCGTCTATGTGGCTACTGCGCTGGTCTGGCTTCGGGTCGTAGATGGGGTAAAGCTGTCCGTCCTCGATTGGGTGGGCGCCGGAGTCGCGTTGCTCGGCATGTCAATCATAGTTCTGGGCTGGCACGGCGAAGCATAGCGGGCCATTGCCCAGTATCCTCAACTGAGTTCGATATCGCCCGCCTACTGCCTTACCTGGACTTGTCTTCTGCCCGGGATCTCCCTGGGAGGCCTCCTTTTACCTCTGCAGCGGCTTTGGCCCAGACAGATGCGCGCTTGGCAAGGGCGACCTCCAGTTACGCCCTGAAATTTCTGATGGCTGGCGATGTCAATTGAGTTGCGGTCAAGGACAACATGACCTGTAGGCACTGTTCTCCATCCAGTGGCCGCTACAGGCGATGTACGTCGTATAGGATAATCATGCATCACCAATACGTCTGCCGCATTCAACCTCAACTTCAAAAAACTGAGGTTGATTAGCCGGCTTATAAAGCGTCGTGATCGCGCTCACTGGTTCGGATCCGAACGACCTGTTCGATGTCTGATACGAAGATCTTGCCGTCGCCTATTTTCCCGGTCTTCGCCGCTTTTTCGATAGCCTCTACACAGGGTTGCACCAGGTCATCGCTGATGACAATGTCCACTTTCAACTTAGGCACGAGATCCGCCATGTCGTCGCGATCAGTACTTAACTCAACATGCCCCATTTGGTTTCCGATACCTTTTACTTCGGTTACGGTAAGTCCCTGTGCGCCGCACAGAACGACAGCCTTTCTCACGTCAGCCAACTTGAAAGGTTTGATTATCGCTTCAATCTTTTTCATGGTTCACTCTCTCTTGAATCAAGAATCCTTGACAGCAAGCGCCCCAGTCTGGCGCTGAGACGCTTGTAGTAATTGGTTGGCTAATCGTGTTTGGCGTTGCGACCGCCATGGACAATCCGATACAACAGCGGTAGCACGAACAGCGTCAACAGCGTGGAAGAGATGATGCCGCCGATCACCACCGTAGCCAGCGGCCGCTGCACCTCAGCGCCAGTGCCGGTGTTGAGCGCCATGGGCACAAAGCCAAGACTCGCCACCAGTGCGGTCATCAGCACCGGACGCAGGCGGATCAGGGCACCGTCGACGATGGACGGCAGCAGGTCGCCGCGCTCCCGCCAGAGTTCGCGGATAAACGACAGCATCACCAGGCCGTTCAACACGGCAACGCCCGAGAGTGCGATAAAACCCACCCCCGCGGAAATGGAGAGCGGCATGCCGCGCAGCCAGAGTGCCAGCACGCCGCCGGTCAGCGCCAGGGGCACGCCGGTAAAGATGATCAGCGCATCCCGCAATGAACCGAAGGCGGTCACCAGCAGGCCCAGAATAATCAGCAGGGTCACTGGCACCACCAGCGACAGGCGCCGGCTAGCGGACTCCAGCTGCTCAAAGGTGCCCCCGTAATCCAGCCAATAGCCCGGCGGCAATTGCACGTCCCTGGCAATCCATTGCTTAACTTCCTTGACGAAAGAGCCGAGGTCACGCTCGCGCACATTGGCGGTAACCACCACTCGGCGCTTGCCGTTCTCGCGACTGACTTGGTTGGGGGCCGGGGCCATCTCGAGGTCGGCGACCTCCGCGAGCGGCACGAAGCCGCCAGCGGGGAGCGGCACCGGCAATTCGCCGAGCCGATCCAGGTCGCGGCGAATGTCTTCCGGCAGGCGTACTACCAGCTGAAAACGGCGGTCGCCTTCATAGATCAGCCCTGCGCTTTCTCCGCCGATGGCGGTGGCCACCAGATCCTGCAGTGTCTGGAGGTCCAGGCCGTAGCGTGCCAGCTGAACGCGTTTCGGCACCACCGATAGTACCGGCAGCCCCTCCACCTGTTCGACACGTGCGTCGGCGGCGCCATCAATGCCCTCCAGCACGGCGAGAATCTCCTTCGCCGAGGCCACCAACTGATCCAGGTCATCGCCGAACACCTTGATGCCGAGATCTGCCCGTACGCCGGAGATCAATTCGTTGAAGCGCATCTCGATCGGTTGGGTGAACTCGTAGTTGTTGCCGGGGAGCTGACGCACCGCGGCCTCGATTTCCTCGATCAATTCATCACGGGGCTTGTCGGGATCCGGCCACTCATTCCGCGGTTTCAGCATCACGAAGTTGTCGGCCACGTTCGGCGGCATAGGATCGGTGGCCACCTCCGGCGTGCCAATCTTGGCGAACACCTTGTCCACCTGGGGGAAGGCTTTGATGCGCTGCTCGAGGATTTCCTGCATCTCCAGCGACTGTTCCAGGCCGGTGCCGGGAATGCGCAGTGCGTGGAGGGCGATATCCCCCTCGTTGAGCTGCGGAACAAACTCAGAACCGAGGGTGGTGGCGAGCCAGGCGCAGAGCACCACCAGCCCGCCGGCTGCGGACAGTACCAGCCAGCGCACTTTCATTGCCGCGAGCAGCAGTGGCCGATACAGGTTTTTTGCGGCAACGATCAGGCGGTTTTCCTTCTCGCTGATCCTGCCGGTCAGGAACACAGCCACCGCCGCCGGCACCACCGTCAGCGACAGCGCCAGCGCCGCCAGCAGCGCCATCACCACTGTGGCCGCCATCGGATGGAACATTTTTCCTTCCACACCGGTAAGCGAGAAGAGCGGGATATAGACCACCGTAATGATAAGCACCCCAAACAGACTCGGGCGAATCACCTCGTTAGTGGCGTGAAACACCAGCTCCAGCCGATCCTGAAGCGGAAGCGTATTACCGTTGCGGCGCTGAGCCTCCGCCAGCCGACGAATGGCGTTTTCAACAATGATCACCGCACCGTCTACAATCAGGCCGAAGTCCAGCGCACCCAGGCTCATCAGGTTAGCGGACACGCCCGTCTTCACCATACCCGCGATGGTGGCCAGCATTGACAGGGGAATTACCGCTGCGGTGATAAATGCCGCGCGCAGATTGCCCAGCAGAAGGAAAAGCACCGCAATCACCAGCAGAGCTCCCTCGACCAGGTTTTTCTGCACCGTACGTATGGCCTTGTCCACCAGTGTTGTGCGATCGTAGACCGCCTCCAGGCGCACGCCTTCGGGAAGGGACGGTTTGATACTCTCCAGTGCTGCGGCCACGTCCCGGGCCACGGCACGGGAGTTTTCCCCCACCAACATCATCGCGGTGCCAAGCACCGTCTCCTTGCCGTCACGGGTGGCGGCACCGGTGCGCAACTCCTTGCCAATGGCTACCTCGGCTATATCGGCAACTTTTACGGGTACGCCATCGCGGTTGGCCACGACGACATTTTCGATATCGGCGATATCTTTAAGCTGGCCCGGCGATCGCACCAGCAGGCGGCGGCCGTTCGACTCCACGAAACCTGCACCGCGGTTGTCATTGTTGCGCCGCAAAGCCTCGATCACCTCTTCCATAGTGAGGTCAAAGGCCAGTATCTTGCGCGGGTTCGGCATTACGTGGTACTGCTTGTCAAAGCCACCGATGGTGTTCACCTCGATGACGCCAGGAACCAGTGCCAACTGTGGTTTGATGATCCAGTCCTGTATCTCTCGCAGTGCGGTCGCGTCATAAGGACGGCCGTCCGCCTGTATCGCGCCCGGCAGTGCCTCCAACGTATACATGAATATCTCGCCGAGTCCGGTGGCGATGGGTCCCATCTCCGGCTCCAGACCCGGCGGCAGCGCGCCCTTGATCGCGCCGAGGCGGGCGTCGATCAGGTTGCGGGCGAAGTAGATGTCGGTGCCCTCCTCGAATACCACCGTCACCTGCGACAAACCGTAACGGGAAAGTGAGCGCGTGTAGGAGAGGTTTGGCAGCCCCGCCAGGGCCGTTTCCACCGGGTAGGTGATGCGCTGCTCCGCTTCCAGCGGCGAGTAGCCCGGAGCCTCGGTATTGATCTGCACCTGTACGTTGGTGATATCCGGCACCGCGTCGATGGGCAGCTTCTGGTAGCTCCAGATGCCCGCGCCGATCAGTACCAATACCAGGGACAGCATCAGGTAGCGCCGCTCAATCGAGAGGCGCAGTATGGCTTCAATCATGACTGTCCTCCGTCAGTGGGCGTGGGCTGCGCCGGACTTTTCGATGTCGGCTTTGATCAGGTAGCTGTTGGCGGTGACATAACGCTGGCCGAGCTCCAGGCCATCCAGCACCTCGGTCACGCGACCATCGGAACGGCCCAGTCGCAGCGGGCGCGCCTCGTAGCTGTCGCCGACCTTAATGAACACCACCACCGAGTCACGCAGCGGCTGCAGCGCGCGGTTTTCCACCAACAGTGGCACGCGCACCCGGTCGACGAGCACCTTCCCCTCCAGTATCAGGTCCGGCGGCCAGTTGAGTTTGCGGTTGTCGATGGGAGCGCGGGCGAGCACGAAGGGCTGCCCCGGCGTGCCCGGCACGAGATTGGCGATCTGTGTCTCCACCTGCTGTCCGTCGGCGCTCAGCGTCACCTTCTGGCCGCGGGCGACCTGTGCCCGCTGCGCGGGAAACAGCCGCAGCTCCGCCCACAACTGGTCATAGTTGGCAATGGTGAATAGCTCGCGCTCGCCGCTGTACTCGCCGCTGCTCGCCTGTTTGTCGACAACCAGCCCGTCTATGGGCGAAGTAATCGGGTAGACCTGCAAACTTTCGTTGGACTCCACTTCTGCCAGCTTCTGTCCCTTGCGCACCCGGTCGCCGATCTCCACCGCGACCGCCTTGATCGGACCCGGAAAGCGCGCGCGCACATGACTGAGGCTGCCGTGGGCCAGCGCCGTATCACCGTAGACGGTGAGCGATTGGCTGATTTCACCGGGTCCCGCAACGGCGGTCACGATCCCCACTTTGGCGGCCATATCGGCGTCGATTTCTACCCGCCCCTCGTATGATTCGTAGTGCCACTCGGCGCGCTCGGCATTGCGTGCCAGCGATACCTTAACGTCGAAGGAATGTGGCTCCTCGATCGCGCCTTCAGCGCGCCAGTAGTCTCCTGCCGGCGTGAATTCGAAACGGTCCACTTTGCCGTCCAGGCGTGTAAGTTCTACCGCCAAGCGCGCATCGCCGGCATTCGTGAGTGGTTCACCCTTGTCACTGATCCAGGCACGGAATTCAGGCTCAACGCCGCTCTCGACGATCAGCAACTCCACGGTAAGGTCGCCGTCCTCCAGCAGGCGGCCACCGTGGGGACCACGTGCTTCCGCGTGTTCGCCGTGCTCACTGCCATGGTCCTCACTGCCATGACCCTCACTACCGGAGGCGAAGGTCGGAACCGGTGTCGTCAGGCCGACGGTGCACAATAGCAGCACGATAAACGGCAGCGCCGCGAAAGTATTTTGCAATCTGATTCTTCTATTCATCGTTAGTCTGATCATTTCTATTTGCTCGGTTCTGCGCCCGCGGGTAGTAGGGGGGCGGCGGTCATCTGTTCGATTTCAGCTCCAAAGCGCAGCGTCGCGCTGGCGGCCTCTATCAGCGCGCGACGGGCACCGATCAGCTCCTCCAGCGCCGAGGCCCACTCCAGGTAGGAGTAGCGACCGCGATTGTAGGCCCGCTCTACTTCCACTAATGCCTCGCGCAGGGTCGGCACCACCTCACTGCCCAGCGTCTCTACCGCCACCAAAGCCTGTTCGCGGCCGCTGACCGCGCGGTACAGGCGGCTCTTCAAGCGCAGCAGCGCCGCCTCGCGCTCCACCGCCACCCGCTCCCGCTCCGCGAGGGCTGTGGCGATGGCGCCGGCGTTGCGGCGCTTAGGAAACAACGGCAGCTCGAATCCGGCCACCAAAGTGGTCTCATCGATTTCGCGCGAGCGGCGTATACCCGCGGACCAGCCAATGTCCAGGCTCGATTGCGTCTCGGCCAGGCGCAGTTCAGCCGCACGCAGCCGCTCCTCCGACGCGAAGCGGGCTATGGCGGGGTTCTGCTGGGCGCGGCTGTAGAGTTCGGCGAAGCCTTCAGCGGAGGGAAAGCGGTAGAGTTCGGCGGAGTCCAGACGGAAGGAGGCGTTCTCGCCGCCCCACAAGGAGACCAGCGCCAGTTTGTGGTATGCCACCAGACGCTCCTCCGACCGGGCCGCGAGGCGCGACTGGGAAACAGCCGCGCGGGCGCGCAGCGCCTCGGCCCTGGGCGAAGCCGCTGCTTTTACGCGGCGCTCCACTGCGCTAAGGGTGTCCTCGGCGAGAGCGACCGAGTCCCGCGCCAGAGCCAGCCGCTCCTGGGCCGCCAGCACTTCCACATAGCGGCGGATCACCTCGCCAAGAAGGTCTAGAGCCTTGGCCTGCTCCTCCGCCAGCACCAAGTCGCGCTGGGCCGAGACCGCATCTACCCGCGCCGCTCGCTTCCCGCCCAGTTCGATCACCGAGGACAGGGAAACGGTCAGCTCCGCCTCGTCGGCGCCACCTTCGCCGGCAAAATTCTCCAGCTCGGTGCTGAGCTCCAGCGGCGGCCGCAGCGCAGCGGTCTGTGCCCGGCCAGCCAGCGCCGCGTCGCGCAGGTGGAATACCGCCAGCTCCGGGTTTTGCGACAGCGTGCGCTCAATGGCTTCTGCGAGGGTGAGTTGCGCCACCGGCACAGGCTGTTGGGCCAGGACCGGCGACATCCACAGTATCAGCGGCGCCAGCGCCAGCAGCGAGGCACGCCGATAGTGCGCGCAAAATACGCGCGCGAAAGAGAAATACATAAGGTACTCCCAAGTCATGTCGTGAAGAGCGCGCGCGAGACTAATAGTTCGTATGCGCGCGCGGATTCAGGGCGCAACTCAGGCTATGGGAGGGCGGAAAAGCGCGGAAAAATAGCCGGCAGAAAAGGAGGGATTATTTGCGTCCCGCAGCACACGGCCGCCGGGGTCGAAAAAGCGCGGCGCCTGGCCGAGTATGCCGACCACGCCGACACCGTGGCAGTGACAGCAGTGGTGGCAGAAATCCGGACCGTCCGGATGCAAGGGTGATGCGGGCCCCGCGGCACCCTGATCTGGCTCGGGGGTAAACTCTACGCTTTCCTCCCCGTCCAGGTGGTGCGGCGGCACATGGGTGGCGACATCCTGTAGCGCTTCATGGCTATCGTAGAACGCCACTGCGGTCTGGAAGACCAGCAGAGCGATCAGCAGGTAGCAGACACGGGCGAAGTTCATTGCAGAAAGTCAGTTTTTGTATCCATGAATGGCCGCCAATCTAACAGCATCCGGATGGAAATTTCAACGTCGGCTAATCCGCCCGGGCCGAATGACAGGCGCAATCAGACAGCCCCTGCAGTATTTCACACGACTCGACGGAGTTTTCCCCAGAACACCGGCTGCGCAGTGCCTGCAGTTGTTGCCTCAATTGCTTCAGCGCCGCCATCCGGGATTCCACCCGGTTTATGTGTTCGTCGACCAATTGATTGATACCGGCACAGCTCTTGCGCGGCTTGTCCCGGAACAGGAGGAGGTCGCGGACGTCCTCGAGAGGCATATCCAGGGAGCGGCAGTGGCGGATAAAACGCAGTTGCTCCAACTGGGAATCGCTGTAAAGACGAAAGTTGCCTCCGGAACGCGCCGGTGCAGGCATTAACCCCATCTGCTCGTAAAAGCGCACCGTTTCGACTTTGCAGCCGGCAAGTCTGGCGGCCTCGCCGATCCTGTAGCTCATGCCCTTACCCCCTTGACCCTATAGTGACTAGAGGGATTCTAATCCCCGTATCACAGATCTGCTACCGAGGACACCCAATGGACAGGCCCGATCCCGCCAAATGCTGCGGCTGCGCAAAACCAACCGACATGGCGACGGAGGAGCTACCCCCCTCGCCGGACGGTAGCGGTGAGACGACGCTGCTGTCGATCGCCAAGATGGACTGTCCGACCGAGGAGAGCCTGATCCGCGGCAAACTGTCCGGTATGAAGGGCATCTACCAGCTCGACTTCAACCTGGTGCAGCGCACACTGCAGGTGCGTCACGCAGAGGGCATGCAGGCGCAGCTGCTATCGGCGCTCGAACCGCTGGATCTGGATGCACGGCTGGCGGTTGCCGCCGATACGGATAAGGCGCCACCGGCCGCTGCCGCAAACTGGTGGCTGCTGGCGGCCGCCGCAGCCGCGGCCCTGGCCTCTGAGCTGGTCTACTGGCTGCAGGGCGGCAACAATTGGCTGGTGATGCTCCTGGCTCTCGCAGCGATCGCCGGCGGCGGCCTCAAAACCTACAAGAAAGGCTGGATAGCGCTCAGGAATCGCAACCTGAATATGAACGCGCTGATGTCCATTGCCGTTACCGGTGCAGTACTGATCGGACACTGGCCGGAAGCGGCCATGGTGATGGTGCTGTTCACCCTGGCGGAACTGATCGAAGCCAAGTCCCTGGATCGGGCGCGCAACGCCATCCGCGAACTGCTGGCACTCACTCCGGAGACCGCAACTGTTCAGTTGGATGACGGTCGCTGGGAAGAAATAGAGGCGAAACAGGTGGCTGTCGGTAGCCGGGTAAGAGTACGGCCTGGGGAGCGCGTCGCGCTCGACGGCGAAGTCGTCGTCGGGCAATCCGCCGTGAACCAGGCCCCGATCACCGGTGAGAGCTTACCGGTGGACAAAGCACCGGGCGACTCACTGTTTGCTGGCAGCATCAACGAGTCCGGCGCGCTGGAGTACCAGGTCACTGCTGCCGCCGATAATTCCACCCTGGCGCGGATCATTCACGCCGTGGAAGCCGCCCAAGGCCGCCGCGCGCCGACCCAGCGCTTCGTGGATGCGTTTGCGCGCTGGTACACGCCACTGGTATTCGCGGTGGCCCTCGCAACCGCTGTGTTTCCGCCACTGCTATTTGGCGGCGCCTGGCTTGAGTGGATCTACCGCGCCCTGGTTTTGCTCGTCATCGCCTGCCCGTGCGCACTGGTGATCGCCACGCCGGTGACCATTGTCAGCGGACTGGCCGCCGCCGCGCGGCACGGTATCCTGATCAAAGGTGGTGTCTACCTCGAAGACGGCCGGCGGCTGCGCTGGCTGGCACTGGACAAGACCGGCACCATTACCCGCGGCGAGCCTGCGCAGACCGATTTTGAGCCCTGGGCCGGCGGCGATGCCCCTGAGGTGCGCACACTCGCCGCCAGCCTGGCCGTCCGCTCCGATCACCCGGTTTCCATTGCCGTGGCAAAGGCTGCGCGGAACGATGGTATCACCCTGCGCGAAGTCGGAGATTTCACCGCCTTGGCCGGGCGCGGCGTTAAAGGCAATATCGGTGGTGAGAGCTTTCAGCTCGGCAACCACCGCCTCGTCGAGGAACTGGGCTTCTGCACCCCGGAGCTGGAGCGGCGCCTGGATGCGCTGGAGTCCCAGGGAAAAACCGTCATTATGCTGGTGGGTGATGCGGGCGTACTGGCGCTGTTTGCAGTGGCAGATACGGTCAAGGACACGAGCCGCAGGGCGATTTCCGAACTGCACGACCTGGGCGTGAAAACCCTGATGCTCACCGGCGACAATCCGCATACCGCCGAGGCCATTGCCGTCCAGGTCGGTATAGACCGAGCCCGGGGCAACCTGTTGCCGGAAGACAAGCTGCGCGAGGTGGAAGCGCTGACGGAACACAGCCATACGGGCATGGTCGGCGACGGCATCAACGATGCGCCGGCGCTCGCACGTGCCGACATAGGTTTCGCCATGGGCGCGGCCGGCACCGATACCGCCATCGAAACCGCCGACGTCGCCCTGATGGACGACAACCTGGGCAAGATCGCCACCTTTATAAGGCTGTCCCGCTGTACTGCCCTCATACTGAGGCAAAATATTGCGCTGGCTCTGGGCATAAAAGCGATCTTCCTGCTGCTCGCCTTTGCCGGCCAGGCTTCCATGTGGATGGCCGTTTTCGCCGATATGGGAACCAGCCTACTTGTGGTATTTAACGGATTGAGAGTAATGCGCCAATGAACAGTTTGATACGCGGACCGGAGGGGATTCTGGAATTTTTCGTCAAACTAAGGTGAACTATTTGTTTCTACGACATTTTTTACCGGCAAAAACCGCGTGCAAGCTTTCCAAAATATCCTCATTGTCGATTTGGAGGCCACCTGCTGGAATGATCGCCGCCAGACAGTGCAGGGTATGGAGATCATTGAGTTCGGCTTCGCGCTCGCCTCTATGAGCGGTATCGTGACCCGCTCTTTTCATCAGTTGGTCAGGCCCACATTAAACCCGCAGCTCAGCGACTTCTGCCAATCGCTGACCGGGATCACACAGGCAATGGTGGATGATGCCCCCGGGTATCTCGAAGCAGTCCGGCACCTGAATACCGTTGTCGGTGAATGGCCATTTGAGACCTGGGGTAGCTGGGGCCAATACGATCTCAACCAGATCAATGTCGAGTGCGCGCGGCATGGGGTCTCGCCGGTGTTTGCAGCCGCTCCCCATATCAATCTCAAGGCCCTGTGGCAGCAGCAGAAGGGCAGTAAGCGGCGCGCCGGCCTCGGCGCCGCCCTTGCGTCTGCCGGGCTGAAGTTTGAAGGACGCCACCACCGCGCCGGGGCCGACGCAAAGAATATCGCCCGTCTGCTACCTTACCTGGATTTCTCTTCCGATTGAGGTCTTCCGGGGAGGTCACCTTTTGCCTCTGCAGCTGCTTTGAAATGGCCCAGACTGGTGCGGGCTTCGGCGAGGGCGACTTCCAGCTCTGTTTGCCGATGCGCACATTCTTTCAGCTCTAATTGAGCCCGCTCCAATTGCTCGCAATACAGATCTCGCTCTTTGGCTTTTGCGCTCAGGTCCGTGTTGGCCTGGCTTATTTGCTCGCGCAGGGCGGCGACCAACTGTTCCGACTTCCGGAGCGCATCTTCCTGACTGCCTACTTGTTTGCGAACTGCGCCAAGCTCGCTGGCCAGGCGGGCATTGTCCTTGTTGAGCTGAGTGACCTCACCCTGCTTGACGATGATGGACTGGTTCGATTGGCGCAGTTCGGCCTGCAATTGCTGCACCTGCTGTTCGTGCCTGCGGATATCCTGATCCCGCTGCTCTTTGCTGGCCTGGCGGAAGTGCTCAAGGGCATCTCGGGCGTGCTGGTGCTTATCCTCCAGGGATTTCAGGTGGGAGTCTTTGTCCGCCAGGCGCACTTCCAGGTCTTCGATCTGCTGGGCCTGCCGTTGCGCTTGGAGCCTTTCGGATTGCAACTCCGCGGCCGCCTGTTCCAGTGAACTCTTGGAGTCCGCCAAATATTGCTCCAGACGATGCGCTTTCTCGCCGCTCTCCGTCAGCAAGCGCTCGAGTCGTTCACGTTCCTGTTGCCATTGAGACTCCTGGTCTTTGAGGCGCTTCTCGGCTGCCGAGACCAGTTCTTTTGCCTCCTCCCGCAAGCGCGCCGCCAACCGGACCACCATTTCCTGCAGCGTCTTGCTGAGGAGCTGCTCGTCGTCGAGGCGAGTGCTCTCGGCTTCCTCGATCTCCCGGAGATACCGGTGAATAGTGGTCTTGGAACCGGTATTGCCGAGCTCAATGCGTATCGCGTCCAAGGAAGGATTCTCGCCTCGGGCCAGCACCGCATCGCGGGCCCGCTGGACCTGGACTTTGTTGATACCTGAGCGCGCCATTGGGATCTCCGATTATTTTGTACTGTGGTATGTACTATGTATAAACATACTAAATCAGACCATGAACCGGAGCAACATTCTAACTTTTATAAAAATAGATAATAAGGAATTATCCATTGTTAGATGCCATCTTTGCCGTAAAATGACCACTTCTCAGTACGAAAGCCCTGTCGCCGGGTTAATTCCTAGTGAATCCAGCAGCACCCCTACCCCGGCAACCCGGGAAGAAATCGCCATGAGCAAGATCGAGCAGTACATCCACGCGGCCACCCGTGACAACACGCGGCGCAGCTACCAGGCAGCGATCCACCACTTCGAGGTGAGCTGGGGTGGCTTCCTGCCGGCGACCGCCGACAGCGTGGCTCGGTATCTGGTGGACCATGCGGAGACCCTGGCCGTCAACACGCTCAGATTGCGCCTCGCCGCACTGGCGCAGTGGCACAATGATCAGGGATTCCCAGATCCCACCAAGGCGCCAATCGTCAAGAAGGTTCTCAAGGGCATTCGGGAGTTGCACCCGGCACAAGAAAAGCGGGCGCGCCCACTGCAGCTGGAGGAGTTGACCGCCCTAACCTCCTGGCTTGAACGGGAGTGCGAAGCCGCAACAGCCGGGGGAGATCACAAGTCGTCACTCGCACATGCCCGCAACAAAGCACTGCTGCTATTGGGCTTTTGGCGCGGATTTCGTGGTGACGAACTCTGCCGCCTACAAGCGGAGTTTGTGACGGTGAGTCCCGGCGAGGGACTGACAATCTTCTTGCCCAGGAGTAAGGGCGATCGACAGAATGCGGGAAGGGAGTTCAGGGTACCGGCGCTAAGCCGGCTATGCCCCGTTTCTGCCTATGAAGAGTGGATTCACTTGGCCGACATTGGCGAAGGTCCGGTCTTCCGCGGCATTAACCGTTGGGGTCATCTTTCCGAGCAAGGCCTGAAGCCTAACAGTGTCTCTGCCCTACTCCGGCGCGTATTCGATGAATCCGGGACCTCAAAGCATGCTGGCATTAGCAGTCATTCCTTGCGTCGCGGATTTGCCAGCTGGGCAAACAGCAACGGCTGGGATGCCAAGGCTCTGATGGAGCATGTCGGTTGGAAGGATATTCAATCTGCAATGCGATACATCGATGTTCCGGACCCCTTTTCCCGGCAACTCATTGAGCGGAGCCTAGCAAAACCCCCTTAAGGCCAACGAAACTGACAGCAAGGGAAAAGCTTGGTTTACTGTTCGGAAACCGTGGCTGTCTGGCTTTGCTAGCGGCGCCGGTTTCGCCCTGGCCAGGGAAGCTCGCCCGTAAGTTCGGGCAAGCCACCATCGTCTTCGATTCGCGCGCCGAAGCGGTTTACTTCGACCTCTGGCAGATCTTCGCTGTCAAACCATAGCAGCGAGATGGTAGTGTCAACGCGTGCGTAATGCCTCGAAAGCTCCCAGAGATCAAGGCCCTTTTCCCAGTTATCGAACCACAAGTCCTGCGAAACTTCCCTAGTCTCAGTTGTACTGGTCCCGGAAGATCTGAGTCGATGAGCCACTGAGCCGGTCGGGATCACCGATCTCGGCGATATCCAGGCCCCGACTTGCCTCAAAGACGTGGAGCGTGCGGCATACCGTACTGCACCGCGCTCCATGGTGACGAAGGCACACGGCATATCGCTGAGACTGGCAAATCTTGACGCAGCGGCAGGGAACGAAGCACCGAATAAATCAGCCATATGCTGGAGAAGCTCTAGGGAAGGCTCTTCCCTGGGTACGGCAGAAAGCCAAAGCTGATAAGGCATCAGCAGTTCAGCGGCAAATGTGTCGCAGGCGATCTCGTTAGGATGTCGTTTGGCATAAGACCAGGACGGGACTTCCTCGTGGCTCGACTCCAAACCGAGCACGATATGAGCTATTTCATGGCAGATGGTGAAGCGCTGGCGTTCATTAGTTTCCAGCGAGTTCACCGTGATAATGTGCTTCCCGTTTGGCTTGGTAATGGTGTATCCAGATTCCCCCTCGCCAAGCTCATCTTTCTTGACCTTGGCGTTAGCTGCGGTCACGTAGGGGGAAAGATCTTCTTGGATGTTAGAAACATCGACTTTCGCGATAAACGCACGCGCCTTCTGCCTGACATTCGCTTCATCCATACTCAATCGTCCTCGTCGTCATCCTCGAAGGCCTTTTTAATTCGGGCAATCAATGTTGCAGGATCAGGCCTTGCATTACCCCTATGCCTGACTCCAGCCGCAGCCGTAAATACGTCGATACTGATAGAAGGATCTTGCAGCACATATTCGACGAGGCTCGGGTCAGCTCCTGCATGATCAACCAGCCAAGTTACGAGTACAGCATCTCTCTCCGACGGCTTAAGAACCTTCAATAGCTTTTCAACCAGGTCTGGAGAGGGGTTTGTTTTTTCGCCCGTTTCGAGACGGTGGATATACGCATGGTCCACTGCCGATAGCTGGCCAATTTCACGCAGGGAAAGGGTTCTGCGTTCGCGTAGCGTCTTGATAGCGACGCCCAAACCTGTTTGCGGCATGAGTTCTGATCCTTGCGGTTGCGGGAAGAAGGTCGTAGCCCTCGGTTGCACCAATCCCGCATCCAGTCGAGTTAAAAGGCGCATGTGGCGCAGGGGTTGCACCGGCGCGCATGCTCTGATACATTGTTGTCCAGCCAGACAACAGAGGCGGGCTTTACGGTCGCTTCAGCTTGGATTGGCTCGGCCCTCCTGTTGTCTGACTGAGCAACGTATTGTGCTGCAGTGGACGGCCATTGACAACCCAGCCGATGGGCTGGGACTTCCTTAGCCCCACTGTAGGAGAGCCATCATGGCCGGAAAAAATCAGCATGTTGTTCCTCATCAAGACGGTTGGGCCGTCAAAGGCGCTGGCAACCAGCGAGCGACCTCTGTGCATGACACGCAGCAACAGGCAATAGATGCTGCGCGGGATATTGCACGCAACCAGAATTCCGAACTCGTCATCCATCGTCCAGATGGCCGTATCCGCGACAAGGATAGCCATGGCAACGACTCCTTTCCCCCGAGAGGTTAAGGTGCCATGACTGACATCCCTACCTACCATGTGCTCGCCCTGTCGGGCGGAGGCTATCGCGGCCTCTATACGGCTACGGTTCTTGCCGAACTTGAAGCCGTGCTGGGTCGCCCTATCGCTTCACATTTTGATCTGATTTGCGGCACATCGGCGGGCGGGATGCTGGCTTTGGGGCTGGCTGCAGAAATTCCGGCCCATGAACTCAAAGCACTGTTTGAAGACGAGGGCAGCCGCATCTTTGGTTGTCGCAACCTTCCGCGACGGCTCCTGGGATTCTGGTTGACCGCAAAGCATGACTCAGCGGGATTGAATGAAGTGCTGACAGAGCGCTTTCAAGGATCCACGATCGGTGACCTGAAGCATCGTGTTCTTGTGCCGGCGGTCAACTACTCGACGGGACGTGGGCAGTTTTTCAAGACCCCGCACCATCCATCCTTTGAGTTGGATCACCGGATGAAGATCGTCGACGTTGCGTTGGCGACCGCGGCCGCGCCTGTCTACTTTCCGCTGGCTCGCAATAACCGCGGTGTCTTCGCGGACGGGGGGCTAGTGGGCAACGCCCCCGGCCTGTTCGGGTTGCACGAAGTCAAGATGTTCCTGGCGCCGAACCCGGATGCGCTGGTTCGGGTCCTCGCCATCGGCACGATGACCATCGGTGCAACCGTTCGCGGCGGTGCCAGCCTTGATCGTGGATTCGGCAAGTGGGGTGGAGGGCTCTTTGATTTGGTGATCTCCGCTCAGGAGTCGTCCGTGGACTACATGCTGCGGCAGTCGTTGGGTAACGATTATTTCCAGATCGACGACCAGGCGACGCCGGATCAAAGCAAGGACGTGAAAGCGCTGGATCGGGTTTCCATTGCCGCCACGAATACGCTCAAGGATCGCGGTAATCATGCGGCGCAGCGTGCGCTCGGCGATCCTCTTTTCCAACCATTTCGAGCGCACCAAGCCGGCGCACCCATTTTCTATCACGGCCCCAACAAAAATGTTCCGGAGACCGCATGCTGAACCTGAGCCCACTTTTCTTTACCACCGTTGATGACGAATCCTGCATGCATGACGAGCTGGACCTCACCTCTGAGCAGCGCGCCTGTATCGCCAGCGCACGCTCTGATGTCAGAGACTGCCTGCGTTCGGGGATCCCTCGGGTGCTGAAGGCAGGCGGATACACAGAAAACGTCCCCAAGCCCCGCTTCTTCACACAAGGGTCGTGGGCATACAAGACGCTGAACTCCCCAGCACAGCACCCGCAGCAGGCGGATGTCGATGATGGCTGCTATCTGCCAATGAGCTTCGTCTCTCAGACTAAGCGCCCTAGCACTGCAGCGACGGTATTCTTTGCAGCAGCGGAAGAAGCCTTGAAGCCGCTGGTCGAAAAAAATAGCTGGAGTCTTGTCACCGATAAGCCAACGTGTATTCGCATCGTCATTGCTACATTCGCCCACATCGATATTCCCCTGTATGCCATCCCGGACGAAGAGTTTGCGCTTCTAAAGGCGTCAATGGAAATGCGTGGCTACGATTCGCTATCAGAAGCTGTAAACATGGCGGAGCAGGATATCTGGACGGCGCTCCCCGCTGACAAGGTGCTGTTGGCCCATCGTGAATGCAACTGGAAGCCCTCTGACCCCAGGCCTGTGAAGGAATGGTTCCTGGGCGAAGTGGAAGCCAAGGGGGAGCAGTTCCGCCGCGTGGTTCGTTATTTGAAGGCATACCGCGATTGGAGCTGGCCCAACGGCGGCCCCGCTTCGATCCTGTTGATGGCCGCCGCCGCACCTGTCTTTGAGAAACGTGATCGGCGCGACGACCTCGCGCTGCTGGATGTCGTCGCGGCACTGCCGACCCAGTTACGGGAGGGTGTAAACAACCCAGTGGAAGAGTCCGAGTCGCTCACTGAACGGCTCGGCAACGCGGGGGTCGAAGAAGCGGCCAAGGCGTTTGAAGAATTTGAGAAGGTGCTGCGCGGAGCCACCGACGCCGGCAGCCCTTCACAGGCCTGCATTTGGATGCAAGGTAAGTTTGGCCCGCGCTTTCCCAACGAGCCGGATCGGGTCAAGGTGGTATCCGTTGCCGCCACCATTTCCGCAGCGCCCGCCACTGCTGGTCCGAGCGAACTTGTCGGGCGAACGAAGGCTGGATGAGCTGCGTTGCAGCAGTCGCAGACGTGATCGAGGCCTTCAAGCAGCGAGGCTTTGAGTTTGTCGGCATGAAGAAGGACGGCTGGTTCCGACTACACGGGCGGTTGATTCCGCCCCAAGCGGACAAGGGTTGTCCATGCGAAGTGCAGCTCGATCCCACGTTCTTCGACTTGCCCCGCATCCGGCTGCTGGAAATCCCTCCTGAGCTGCCCGCAGCGGTTCCTCATCTTGGTGCAGATGGCGAGCTTTGCTATCTCGCCAAGGGTACTGTCGTTCTGGATATCTACGATCCTGTCGGACAGTCGCTGGCGTGCCTGCAACGTGCAGCGGCTGTTTTTGGGCAGATCATGCAGGGGGAGATGATTGAAGACCTGGCGGAAGAGTTCTTCGCTTATTGGCGTGGCTGGTTTTGCTTCGTGGACATGCAGAGCGAGGACCTAGGGCAACAGAACTGCATAGTCGCACAGGCCAACGAGAGCCCCTTTTGGTTTATCACCGACAACGAAGACCGAACAACTGAGAAGCTGAAGTCGCTGGGCTTCCAAGTCACCGATAGCACTGTGCTGACTTATCGGATAAGGACTGGCACCCAACCCCGTCCTCTGACCGGCCATTGGCCCCCCGAAACCGTTGGGGACATCTTGGCATGGCAAGGCACCCTTGACCCTCAATGCCGGCGCAAGATTCACAAGCGCATCAAGGAGGGAGAAAGGAAAAAGGCCAACGGCAATCTGATCATTATCGAGTCTCCGTTGATGACGTATGGCTTCGTGGTTTTCTATGACCGCAAAAAACGTCCGGTCCAAAAGAGCAAACAACTCGCAGATCGCAAGGATTTGAGCTATGGATTGAAGGCGAAGCCCATCTCGGTGGTCAGAATTGACGATCGGTACCTTGCCCAGCGGAACATACCAAAGTCGAAGACGCTTGCGGGTAAAAACCTTGCCGTTGTGGGATGCGGCACGATCGGCGGATATCTGTCGGACATGCTGGTCAAGGCTGGGGCGGGGACACGCGGCGGAAAACTCACATTGGTGGATTTCGATTACCTTCTCCCGCAGAACATCGGGCGGCATCGCCTGGGTTTTCCAGACTTGCTGTCGAACAAGGCCGAAGCTATGGCGAAGGAACTCAAACGCTTGGCGCCAGGTGCCGAGATTCGTGCGCTCCCTGTGGATGTCAGGCAAGCCCAGTTGGGAGAGTTGGATTTACTCATAGACGCCACTGGAGAAGAATCGCTTGGACATTGGCTGTGCGGCCACTATCCGCCTCCGATGCCCATGCTCTCGGTCTGGATCGAGGGGCCGGGAACGGCCGTCCGTGCGCTCCTGAGAACGAACGCATCTGGTGCGTGCTTCCGATGTCTTTGGCATAGCAACAGGAGAGATGAACTCCGTTCCACCCTTGATCCTCTACCTGCCATTTTGGCAGGGCATGGATGCGAGGGCTTGTACGTGCCATTCCCCGCTTCGGTGTCGGTGCATGCTGCCAGCCTAGGTGCTGAGATGACCCTTGACTGGATCAACGGCGTTTATTCCCCCGCGTTGCGAACCAGATTGATCGACCGCACCCAACAGCTTGCTACACCCGATTGCGATCCGCTGCGGGATCGGGAATGTCCCCTATGCACTTCATGAGTTCTTGGGCGACCAACGACAAAAGAACGCTGCTGCATTTTTCGAAGGCCACGTTGGAAACTTTTTGTCAGCATATTCAGAGCAATGATACCGACTGCGAAGCTGGTGGGCTTCTGCTCGGTTCTGTCCATGGAACCCATATGCTCATTGAGCAAGCCACGGTTCCCACGGCATTGGATAAGCGGTTTCCTTATCTTTTCGAGCGGATGCCATTTGGCCACGAAACCATCGCCATGTCACGATGGACGATGAGTCACGGGACCGTCCGTTATCTGGGTGAATGGCACACCCATCCGGAAGACAATCCTCATCCTTCTGTTCTCGATAGGTCAGAGTGGAACCGCTTATCAGAGAAGCGCCAGGACAAGCGGCTAATGCTTGCTGCCATCGTTGGACGAAAATCTCTATATGTAGAATTGGTGCCAAGTTCAGGGCGCGGTTCTGTGCTTGTCCCTATGGAGTAACTGCTCAATCTGTATTGCTCTACTAAAGCCGAATACTACAATGCCGTGAAAAAGAAATAGCGCGGATTTTGCATATCGAACCATGGATAGAAAAAGGTCCAAGCGTCACAGATTCTTTTTAGAGTTGAAGCCCAAGATCCTCAAGACATCTAGCGATATAATAATGTAATCTCGTGCATAGCATGTTGGCTAACAAGGTATCTGCTTCTTGACCATTAGTGTCTAAAAGTCAATAATGTAAGGATGAATAATCACGGCACTGGATAGACCAGAGTCATTCACCCCAGCAAGGAGCTTGCTGCCATGTCCAAAGACTACGATTTCGCCGTCTTTATCGGCCGCTTTCAGCCATTTCATACAGGTCACCTCAAGGTGGTCGAGGAAGGGCTGTCCCGGGCAGCGCGTCTGATCGTCCTGATCGGCTCAGCCTTCCAACCACGCAATCCCCGCAACCCTTGGACGCACGTCGAGCGGGAGACGCATATCCGGGCCTGCTTGCCGGAAGCAGACAACCGACGTCTCATCTGCCTGCCGCTGATGGACGTGCCCTATAACGATGAGTTGTGGGTACGCAACGTGCAGACTTCGGTCTCTGGAATAGTGACCGCGCATCACCCGGTGCCGCACAAGCCTCCGAAGATCGCGCTGATCGGTCACCGCAAGGATCACACCGGCTTCTACCTGAACCTTTTCCCCCAGTGGGATTCTCTGGGCGTCGACAATTTCAAGAGCATCAGCGCGACGCCCATCCGGGAGCGGGTGTTCGGCGATAATCCGGCTGGTCAGTTGCGGGATCTGGAGGATTCCCACCTGCTGCCGCCGCCGGTGGCGCAAACTCTGCACAGCTTCGTGGACTCTGATCCGGCCTACCAGGCAATGCGCGAGGAGGCTGAGTTCGTGACCAAGTACAAGGCCTCCTGGACTGCCGCGCCCTACCCGCCCACGCATGTGACGGTGGATGCGGTGGTAGTTCAGTCAGGGCACGTGCTCCTGGTGGAGCGGCGCGCCTTCCCGGGACGTGGCCTCTGGGCCCTGCCCGGCGGCTTTGTCGATCCGCACGAGAAGCTGGTGGACGCCTGCCTGCGGGAACTGCGCGAAGAGACCCGGCTTAGGGTGCCGGCTCCGGTCCTCAAGGGCTCGATCCGCCGCCAGGACGTCTTCGACGAGCCCTATCGCTCCGCCCGTGGCAGGACCATTACCCACGCCTTCTATATTGAACTGGAACCCTGCAGCCAGTTGCCCAAGGTAAAGGGCGGCGACGACGCCCGCCATGCCAGGTGGGTGCCACTGGGTGCACTGGATCCCCAGGAGATGTTCGAGGACCACTACTACATAATCCAATCCTTGGTAGGGACAGCGTAACCTTCCGGCATCATGAGATGTGCTCGCAGGTACCCGCACCCCACCGCGGTCGATTTATAGCGAGTTTAGGGAGTTATAAGTGATTTTGATAACTTCGCCATCCGGGAAGCCGTCGGCCACCTGAGTGCCGGCAATGAGGCCGGAAACAACGGCTTCTCCGATGCCGGCAACGCGGCCTATGGTCAATCATGTGAGTCTTCCATGAGTCTGTTCCTCAATGTCGACAGGAATCTTGCCGGACGTGACTTCGTCGTCGGGGACCTGCACGGCCATTTGCAGCAGCTCAATAAGCAATTGCGGGAGGTTGCCTTCGATCCTGCTTGCGATCGCCTCTTCTGTCTCGGAGACCTGGTTGACCGAGGCCCGGACAGCGAATCTCTGCTCGCAATGGTCGATCAAAAGACCTATTTCGGCATTCTCGGCAACCACGAAGCGATGATGATCGCCGGGTCCGAGAATCCGGAAACTGCACTCCGGCACCGTGCCAACGGCGGCGACTGGTTCTACAGGCTGCCGCAGGCACAACAGCAGTACCTAGTGAGCCAAGTTAGGCGATGGCCCTGGGCCATCGAGCTAGACGCCGGCGGCCGGCACATCGGCCTGATCCACGCCAACGTCCTCGGCGGCAGCTGGCCGCGAACGCTGCGCGCCCTGGCCGTAATCGAGGAGTCCTGGTCCTCTGGCGTATCATTGGAAGAAGACGAGCGAGTGGCGAATACCGCGGAGCAGTTCCTATGGGATCGCTCCCTGGCCAGCCAGCTGTACCGGCGCTTGCTCGGGCTGGGCGATGCGAAACGCACCCCGGCCGAATACAGACGACTATTTCTGGAGCGCCTGGACACGATTGCCCAGGCCGAACCGAAAGCCCTCGCCCCCTTCCGGATCGACGGCATCGACGCACTCTACCTCGGCCACAACTTTGTACCCAGGCCGGTCGCCGTGGGCAACTGCCACTTCCTGGATACCTATCGCGGAGAGGAAGGCGAGCGGCTCGCCCTGGTGTGCCTCAGCGAATCCCCTGGAACAACGGAGCCCCTTTCATGACACCGCCGAATGCGGATCCCATCCGTCACCTGCTGATCGTCGACCTCGAAGCCACCTGCTGGAACGATCGCCCACAGTCCGCCGAGACCATGGAAGTGATCGAGTTCGGACTAGCCCTGGCCACCCTGGAGGGAGAAGTCCTGGCCAGCCACAGCCAATTAGTGAGGCCCACCATCAACCCCGAACTCAGCGATTTCTGCTGCCAGCTCACCGGCATAGATTCCGGACAAGTGGCGGTGGCGCCGGACTTTGCAGAGGCGACAGCGCTGCTGAACGACTGGCTGCAGGGGCTCGAATACCACGCCTGGGCCAGTTGGGGACAGTACGACTTCAACCAGATCCGCGTCGAGCAGGCGCGCCACGGTTGCGCGCCGGCATTTTTTGCCAAGCCCCATATCAACCTCAAGGCGCTGTGGCAGGAGAAAACCGGCAAGAAGCGCCGCTCGGGCCTCGGCAGCGCACTACAGTCTCTCGGTTTGGAATTCGAGGGGCAGCAACATCGCGGGGAAGACGACGCGCGCAACATTGCCCGGCTATTGCCGAACTTGGATCTGTAGCGCCGATCATCACGACGCGCCGGAAGGCTTTCCTCCGCGTTCGGAGAATGTTGTAACATCCCGTTTTGAAGAATGCGCTCTTCGCATCAAGCAGCAATGGAGTAATTGCGATGGAATATGATCACGGACGACGGATCACGCCTCACTACCATGAAATGAGCCCTCTCGAACGGGCGATCGCCGGTTTCGAGGAGAAGGCCAAGTCCTACTATCGCAAGACCATGGCATCGGCCAACGAGACGCCCGAGCAACGCGGGAAGCGAGAGAAGGAGCTTGATAAGGCGCTCGCACACCTGAAGGCCCAGCGGCTGGCCACCCTGACGCAGGTTCAGGTGCAGACCAAGTTGGAAGAATATCGCGCAGCCCTTCGGCCCGGAGACGGCGCAACCCGCCAAGAAAAGCGGGCCTTGCGCGGGGCGATGGCACTTGAAAAACATCATCCTACTGAGACACTCGCCAGGTTCATGTGCGCGGATGGTCGGCCCCAGCCGGGCCCGCGCTTCACGGCGCACCACATCGTGCTGGGCAAGGGGAGAACCCAATACGCGGCACAATCCCGAATCGATCTGCACTTTCACGGCATACGCATCAATGACCCCGACAACGGCGTTTGGATGCCCCGGCAGAAGCAGGATAAAGGGCACTGGGCCATGCCCCATGCCGCTGCGCACTCCGAGATACATACACACAACTATGAGCACTGGGTCCACACCTCGACGAACGTCATCGCCGACAGCGAGGCATTCCAGGCCAAGCTGATAGCCCTGCGCAACATTCTGCGCGATGGCCAGCAGCCCGACTACGTCACCCAGCCGCCGCTAAGGTAACGAAGGCCATGATTTATAAGATCTTTGAAGACAGCCAGAATTACCAGAGCTTTACGCTGGACGTCGAGGACTATCTGGACTTGCTCGACCCGGACATCGGGGAGCAGGCCGCAATGCAGCTGGGCACCCTGGATGTGCCGGTCGCGGACTTCTGGAAGCCTTTGGAAGCTGCCTATTTTCAAAACGAAGACACTGTAGCGCTGCCGGACATCGGCATGTGGAGACCCGGCTTCCTGATTCTGAACCAGAAAGCCGAGGAAGTGCTGCACGACCTTCTGTCCCCCTTCGGAGAGTTCTTGCCGTGCAACCTTCCGGGCGGGCGCTGTTACCTGTATCACTGCCTCAACAGCAGGCCGATAAAGGCCGATCAGATTTCCTACCGGATGCACGGCGAAACCCATGTGGAAGTCGAATCCCTGACCTTCCCGGAGTCCCTGAAGGACCACGTCTTCAAGGCCCAGAATGAAGTGTCGTTCGATCTGTTTTGCTCCGACGAAGTCGTATCGAGAATCGATAGCGCCGGGTTGAAGGGCCTTCTCTTCAGTTCCGAGTTGTCTCGACTAAGGCCGTGAAACCTCCCTCGTGCGCCGACTGTTCCCGTCTCAACAATTCTTTGATCTGAGCCGCTGATCTTACCCGTCCGCCCTCTTCCTGCATCCGCAACGAGAAATTCCGTGCACAGGAGCTGTGCGGCTCTGGCACCTAAACGCCGGCTCTGGATATCCAGAGCCGGTCTCATTCCACTTACGCAGTTTCCGCCTCGGGTAAATTGCTGAGGTTGTTTTCTTCAATCCCATCCGGAGACGTGGTCAGATACTCTACCAACCGCAGATCAATCTCTCCTTCCTCCGTCGCGATAAAGTACCGAGCGCGCCCTTCTACTACCGCGTTTTCCGCATGGAAGTTAGACACCTGCAGCCCCAGCGCGTCATTGCACAAATGCGTGACCCAGGAACTGGCCGGCCCGGCGGTCGCCTCCCGGATCCGCACATGGGTGACCTGGAACCCTCCAGGGGGACCTTCGACGGCCTCTTCCGGCACCGGCAACCGGGTCCGGGGAAGCGCGCGCAGGTTGTTGTCGGGAGTATCGTCCGGGCGGGTGGCCAGGTAACGCCGACCGATAATCGAGGTACGGTTACCCGCACTGTCTGCAATTTCATAGGGAGTCACCCCACCACGGCCTCGAGCCAGGTTAAGCACCTGCTCATAGCTCCGCGGCTTCCACAGGGGCGCAAAGTGGAATTCAGTAAACCGGCCGCCTTCCCTGCGCGCGGTCAGCACTTCCCGCGCCGGCCGACGCTCGGCGACGAAGGTAAGGATGCGCTGGGCGAGCCAGCGTGGCCGCTCCGCGTGGATCGAGTGGCCGGTGTTGTCCACCAGCACCGCATACCCAGGGTTGTTCTCCATCAGCGGCGCTATGAGGCTAACCCCGCCGAAGATATTGAAGCGGTGCTCATCCACCACGTCATTGGCCCCGGCGATCAACAGGGTAGCGATATCGGAAGCGTTGTAGCAGGGCAGGCCCCGGCTATCGGCCACCTCGTCCTGGTGGCTGAACAGCAGCTGCTCATAGGCGATGCGCCAGTGCATGCGCCGGCGCCGGCTGTTGTAGGTTTCGTTCAGGGTCATCAGGGCGGATTGGGCGGCCGCGGCCGAGTCGTAGCCGGCCCGGCACTCATCCCGCAACCACTCGTCCGATTGCTTGATGGTGGTGATGTTTGCCACCCCCTCCACCACGATCGAACCCAGAACCTGGGGGCCGAGCAGCCCCGAAACCAGCGGACCGAGTCCTGGCCCGAGGATCGCCGGCGCCAGCCCCGCGACCAGGGGCTGCAGGAAGAAGGACAGCAGGCGCACCCCAGCCTCGAACTCAGGGGTACCGTCGTTTATCAACCGCTCACCTTGCATCTGCAGGCCGATGAAGTCCGCCCTGGAATCGTCCGATTCTGCATGCTGGCAGCGCTGATGCGGCCGCTCCAGGGCCTCTTTGGCGATGGGATCGAAGTGCTCCCCCGGGCTGGGAATGAAATAGTCGGATCGGCCGAAGGACACGTAAGAGCTCGCCGGCGACCAGCTGACCAACGCATCCAGCCAGCTGGCGCTGGTGACCAGCCGCTCGGACAGGCGCAACGCCAGGTTGCCTCCCATGCTACCGCCCACCACCGCGGCGATGCGATCCAGGATGCTGGTGCGGCCGTCGGCGACTATCTGCCGATCCAGTTCCTCCACGAATTCCACCACCAGCTTTTCGTAGTACTCGAGCATGCCGAACCGCCGTTCCTCCGGGTGATCCGGTACGAATCGGGTGGTCGTCTCCAGCGGGGAGATATCCTCGTGATCCAGGTATTCAGAATAGCCGTTGGTGGGGAAGTCGAAGCTGATCACCGCAAAAGGCCTGCTGAAACTGGAATAGTCCTGCTCATCGAGGAGCCCCTGATAGAAGGAGCCAGCCTCCTCCAGCCGGGAGCTGTGGCCGTGCAGGAATACCAGGATCAGGCAGTCGTCGGGGATCACCGGCGGGCGGCGGGTTTCCGGCAGGCTGTCGAAGACCGAGACCCGTGGATCGGCATCCGTGGCGCCAGCGATGGCGTAGCGGATGCGGCTTTGAATACTGCGCCCATCGTGGCTGACAGTGACATCCAGATCCGCGCAGGGCCAGTTGGTGGCGCCGATATTGACCGGGCGCGGGGGCGGGTCCCGCTCTGCGTTGACCGCGATCCACCCCAAGGGCTCCCTAGCCACCACACGGTGCTCCACGGGCCCATGTAGCGCCCAGAGCACCGACATGGCACGGTTCACCACGTACTCGGCCGCCTCGAAGGCCTGGCGCGACCGGTCGGGGAGGATGGTAACGCCGCGGTCTTCCGCGGCTCCGTGTACGGCCAAGGCCACAAACCCCTTCATTCGAGGTATATCGACCTCACCACCCTCGCCGATGGCCGCCCGGCGGAATTGCGCCAGGTTGTCGACGCCGGTGACGCACAAATCCGCAATGGCCAGGGAGACAACTGGACTACCAGCGCCACCGAAGCCCAGCGCGGCCGTGGCATCGCCGGTTTCCAAAAGGCGGAACATCGCGGCAACAGCGAGGGTACCAACCGGGTTGCCCCACTGCACCAGGGAATCGTCGCGCAGGGATGGATTGAGACGCCCGTTGGACGTGCGGGAAAACAGCAGTTCCAGCTGTTCCTCGGATGGCATGGAGAGACCTGCGGTGCTGGCCGTCGGGCAGCTTTCGGCGACACCAGGATCGGTGAAATGACTGACGTTCATGGGGAATTCCTCCAGCAATTGCAGTTCAACATCGAATAGTTGAATTCAAGAGTCCCGAGAATGGTTCGGGACATGACATTGCATGGCTGGGAGAACGGCAGCCGCGGACTTTGTTGTTATGTAGCGGCTGCGCGGATGCTAGCACGGACTATTTGCCCTTAATAGCGGCCCTTGCTCAGATTCGCTGTAGGTACACGAAGGATGGATATGCCCTACGAGTGGGGACCACTGTTAAGACTGCGCCCGATACTAATGTGATCGATGTGATGATGGCTTGGCAACATGGAATCCAAAGATTGTTACTTCTTTCAGCTTTCTCAACGCGAAACTCCATGGATCAGAGCTTGACATAATAGTGTCGATAAGACACCATCCAATCATTGGAGACGAAACGTCACTAATGATCAGCAGCTTCTGCTGCTCAATGTGCTGGACAGACCGGCACCAACATCACTTCGACGGAGGATTTCCGCGATGCAAGACTACAACCCGATCTTGAACGTAGACAGCTACAAGACCAGCCACTACCTCCAGTACCCAGAGGGCACCCAGTACGTCAGCAGCTATATCGAGAGCCGCGGCGGGCAGTTCAAGGAGGCGGTCTTCTTCGGCCTGCAGGCCTTTATCAAGCAGTACCTGACCCGCCCCATCACCCGAGCCGACGTGGACGAGGCGGAGGACCTCTGCCTGGCCCACGGGGTGCCCTTCAATCGCGAGGGTTGGGAGTACATTCTTGAGGAGCACCGGGGCTACCTGCCTATCGAAGTCCAGGCAGTACCGGAAGGTATGGTGGTGCCGGTACGGAACGTACTGGCCCAGGTGATCAACACCGATCCCAAGTGCTTCTGGCTCACCAGCTATGTGGAGACCGCCCTGCTTCGAGCCGTCTGGTACCCCACCACCGTGGCCACCCAGAGCCGCGAGGCAAAGAAGGTTATCCAGCGCTACCTGGAGGAAACTGCGGACGACCTGGACGGATTGCCCTTCAAGCTGCACGACTTCGGCGCCCGTGGCGCCAGCAGTCAGGAGACCGCCGGCCTGGGCGGCTTGGCCCACCTGGTAAACTTCCGGGGTACCGACACCATCGCGGCGCTGATCGCCGGCCGCCGTTTCTACAACGCCCCCATGGCCGGCTTCTCTATTCCAGCCGCAGAGCACAGCACCATGACCAGCTGGGGCCGGGAACACGAGACCGAAGCCTACGCCAATATGCTGACCCAGTTTGCCGGCGACGGGCGTTTGGTGGCAGTGGTTAGCGACAGCTACGATCTGTGGAACGCGATCGACAACATCTGGGGCGGCAAACTGAAGGAGCGGGTGGAGAACAGCGGCGGCGCCCTGGTAATCCGCCCGGACAGCGGCGATCCGGTGGACGTGGTCACCCAGACCATCGAGCGCCTGATGCGTATCTTCGGGGCCCGGATCAACGACAAGGGCTACCGGGTGCTGCCGAACTATATCCGGGTGATCCAGGGTGATGGCATCTCTCTGCACACCATCGAGGGCATCCTGGCGGCGATGAAGGCCCGCAAGCAGAGCGCCGACAACATTGCCTTCGGCATGGGCGCCGAGCTGCTGCAGAAGGTGAACCGGGACACCATGAAGTTCGCCATGAAGGCCAGCGCGGTCAGGGTGAACGGCCTGTGGCGGGATGTCTACAAGGATCCGGTGACCGATATCGGCAAGCGCTCAAAGAAAGGCCGCCTGGCGCTGATCCGCCGTGGCGACGGCACGCTGGGGACAATTCGCGAACAGGATCTGGGAGATCGCCCTAACCTACTGCAGCCGGTGTTCCGTAACGGGGAGCTGCTGGTTGAGCAGGACCTGGAGGCAATCCGCGAGCGCGCGGCCATTCCGCGCAGCGAAATGGCAATGGCCGCCGCCTCTTGATCGCATCCCACCGGCGCCGTGAAAACTGAGGCGGTACGGGGTTTTCACGGCGCAAAAATTGTTCGACGCCCACCGAACGATTTCTATGACTCACAATCTGCCCGCAGAATGGGTCATAGAAACCCATTCTATGACTCACGTGACGTACGACTTGATCTAAGCGCCCACCTCGGCACCAGCCGACAGGCGCTCAAAGAAGCGCCTAACGTCCAGCCAATCCGGGAATGGAGTCTGTCCAAAGTGGATCAGCTCTCCCTCGAAATACTCCTGCCCCCGTCCTTCGGCATTGTCATCGATCAGGTAGTGGCCCCGATTGAGCCCCTTGTGCGCACTGATGATCAAACGGTCGACCACGTCGGAACCCAGATGCTGCTCCACCCAAAGGCGCTTCTCCGTGTAGCAGTGGGGATTCATGGTCGAGGGTGCGGTCAGGACGAACACGGCGAACGCCTCCTGCTCGTGCAGCCAGCGATAGGTCTCTACTGCGTGGGGCAGCGGCTGCAGTCCGGCGTAGAAGCCGGGGATACTCTGCGGAAAGGCGACGTCCGGCCGCTCGCACTGGTAATACCGATAGGCACCATCGAAATCGCACAGGGTGCGATCCATGTCCACGTAGATTACGGTCTTATCTTGCCAAGACATCGTTTACCTCTTACCGTCGGGCCACCGATTGCGGCGACTACTGTTCCAGATTGCGCACGAAGGTGTAGTCCCCGGACTTCGCCCGCATCCGGTAGAGCGTCGCCGGCCGTCCGCCCTCCGAACGCTTCTCTCCGGTATCGATCAGCAGGTCCGCCTGCTCGATCCGGCGCCGGAAGGACTTCTTCTGCAGTGGTTTGCCGAGGATCGCCTCATGCACTCGCTGCAACTCCGGCAGAGTGAATTTTTTGGGCAGCGCATAGGCGGGTACGATGCTATACAGGGCCTTCTGGCGAAGACGCTCCTGGGCGTAGCGCAAGATCTTGCTATGATCGAACGCCAGATCCATCTTCTCCGCGCGGGCGACCTTCACCCAGGCTACGTCGGAAACCGTATCAATATGAGTCTGGCAGTCCTGGTGGGCGATCAGGGCGGTATAGCAGACGGTAACCGACCAGCCGCGCTTGTCCCTGTCGTCGCCGCCGAAGGTATACAGCTGCTCGACATAGGGGGGCTCTACTCCAGTCTTTTCCTTGAGTTTGCGGACGACTGTATCCTCCAGGGTCTTATCGGCGTCCTCTGCGACGAAGCCTCCTGGCAGGGCCCACCTCCCTTTCTGCGGGTGGTTGAAGCGCTCCACCAGAAGCACCTTCAGCTCGTCTTGATGGTAGGTGAACAGCACTGCGTCCACCGTGAGCAAAGGGGCCTCGAATGCCCCCTTGTCATAGCCTTGTAGGTACTCTTCCTCGTTCATTCAGAGCTCATATAGTGTCGTTTGGGCACTATATTACCTCTGATAACGCGGTGGTCACAATCTCGAGACAAAGGGGGTATCGGAGTAGGATCAGACGTGGCTCGCCTGGAACCGGGTAGCCTTAGCCAGGCTGACCGAAGAATTCTCTTCCCCAAGTTATGAAACGCCTTCCTGCATCAAACGCACGTCAACTCCCCTGCTCTCAACCTGAAATCTCGCCATCGCAAATTTACAGGGGAGCCTGTAATCTGCCAGATGGAGAGCCGCGACCACCAAGATCAGTTCCGCTTATCTCCAGCAATTTCTGTACGAAGTACCCAGAAATATTTATACAGGCTTCGTAGGACTGCGCTAGCGCCGATTGGGTACCGGCTAGCTCTTCAGGGACGCTTTCTCCACCAGCAGAGCCGGTGCTGATATCGATCGCTGGGCTGGTATTTGACCACTCCCTCTCTTGCTCATCTGAGGATGAACTCGAACCAACATCGACCTCGGTTGCGGGTTCTATCGATTCGAATGTCAGAATGTTGGTTTCGGGAATATCCTCCGATACGCGCAGGGCATACTCGATCAGGGTCGGTTCAGCGGGCATCAATAGATAGCCTTTCTCGCCCTCCTGCCCCGTAGCGCGAAGAATGCGCCCCAACACCTGGCGGAAATAGAGTTCTGTCTTAACGCGCGTCAGATAGCAACAGACCTGCAGTCGCGGCAGATTGGTGCCCTCGCTGATCATCCCAACAGAAATAATCCATTTGCTGGTGCTATTGCGGAACTGGCGGATGGTTGCTGGCGGGTTGTCCTCGGCGTAAGTGGCGATCTCGGCAGCTTCATTGAACTCCGCGTGCAGTAGATGCGCGATTTTCCGTGCATGAGAAACGGAGGTCGCGACTATCAGTCCCCCGGCATTTGGAGTTCTTTTCCTCAGACTATCGAGTTTACGCGTCGCTCGGCGCAGGACTTCCGTAATCAGGACATCGTTATCCAAGAGATCCTGGTAACTGCAATCTGACTGCGATAACAGCTCTTTGAAGGAGCGGTAGCAATGGGTCTCCGCGCCTTCAGTGACCCAGATTTGTGAATTGTCGACAGCGGTGATACTTGGCTCTCGGCAAACGCCGTCGGTAATGGCTTGGCCCAATCCATAACGGTAGTCGCAATGTACCTTGCCGGATTCCCTGCAGTAGTCCGCTAGTACGATAGGGATATTGTCAGACCTCCACGGTGTGCCAGTGAGCGCTAACGAATAAGCTGACTTTCCGCGGATATGGCGATAAATGGTTTCTCCCCAGCTATTGCTTTTACCTTCCTCCGTGGCCGCGCAATGGTGGATTTCGTCAAATATCACGAAGACTCGATAATTCTCCAGAATTTCCCAAAAGGAAGCATCCAAAGAGCTCATGGCCTGATAGGTCAAAGAGCAACCATCGGCGCCGAGCCGCCCATTCAGTCTTTTACCTGTCCGTACTTCCAGCTCCTTCCGAAAATCCTCAGCCACGACGATCGCAGGGGAAAAACACAACACCATGTCGATCATTCCGGCTTTAAACAGCCGCTTGGCCAACAAAGCCGCCATAATTGTTTTCCCTGCCCCAGGAGTGGCCAGGCACATGAAGTGGCGAATATCTGAGCAATACTGTGCATAGGCCCGAGAGATGCTCTCGGCCTGCCAACGGCGTAAGTTCATAGCGAGTAAGGACTAGGCTGGAGGTCGATCAGGGACTCGAGAGCTCTCACTTTACCGAGAGTTTTGGCATATTCCTCACGAGTTTGATCATACTTCTTCTGGATCGCCCCTTTTAGGCCGGGCTGAGCCTGAACGATTGCCTCATACTCTTCGAGCGCGCCCGTTGCCGAAAGCATATCTGTTCGATATTTGTTCAACTTCACTTTGAGCGTACGAACTACCTCGCCGGACAGTGGCTCGTCAGCCCGTTCGGGCCTAGCATCCAGATTCATTGGAACGGAAGGTACCGGATCCAGCTGGGTGAGATCCTTTATCCGATACTCGATCGGATGGGGCTTACCGGTATTGATCCGTTCCAGGACTCCCCGCTCTTCCAGCTTGCGCAAGTGCCGCTTGACCAACTGGCTGACCACTTTCTTGGGTTTGGAAGCTTCACCTACCAGTTCCTGGTAGGCATCCCTAAAACGGGGTACAGAAAAGGTATCAAAGTTCCCGGTCTTCAGTAGTGAGACGAGTTCGGGCTTTACCCTCAAAGCTTTCATAGTACATCTAGCTGTCTCGAATTTCGCGCCATTGTACTTCGTCTCTACTATCGAGACAATGAAGTCCTCCCCCTATTCACCCGATGCTGACAAGCTCCGCAAGTGGCTCAAGCAACAACGCGAAGAGCGGGGGCTTTCTATCCGTGCCGCGGCCGGGATGCTCGGCCGTCACCATTCGATCATCGGCAAGATCGAACAGGAACGTAAGAAGATCGATATCGTTGATTTCGTGGAGTACTGCGCGGTCCTGAATGCTGACCCCCACGAAGGGTTAGATGTTCTGATTAGCTCCCTTAAGAGCGCTAAAAAGATATAGATTCTTCTCAGCCCACCAGCTACCCCCAGCCATCAAAGATCGTTCAAAAATTAACCGCAAAGCGCAATGGCCGGTGAGCTGGTGCATTTGAGAACGATTATCACTACGAAATCTGGACGGCGGCTTTGACACCACCTTCCCAGAACACGTCAAGGGACATTTTTATTAAGACGATTCACTGAATTCAGTCCTGCCGAAAACCAGGCGCAATGGCCATGCTGCCAATACCCATCAGCTCATGGCGGTTCATCAGCCGCAAGGGATATTCAAGCGCATTCATGTCCCCGCCCAAGGAGCAATCCACCCGTAAATCCGTCAACACAAAACCACACACCGCCGCATTGATCATGATGTTCTTTACAGGCTTGTCGGAGAGGCCAAGGTCCTCCCTTAGCGCAACCTGATTTTCTCTCGATGGATGAGGGGCTACTGTGACGGTCACCTGCTGAGCCCATTCAGGATCAGGCGCTATCCGATCACCACTACAATCGCGCCTAGAAGGTTCTGCTGAGCTGACACGACTGAAACGGAATGTGCGATACCCATCTTTCTCCGGGTCAAAAGCCCGGAAATACCAGGCCCCGCCCCCCTGAAATAATGAGGTAGGAAAGAGGGTCCGGTAGGTTTCCCCGGAGCTGCCAGAGGCATAAGCCGCGTCCACCCCAGTACCAGATACTAGGGCGCGCGTGATAGCGCTGACAGCAAATGGGTCCAGCGGTGCGGTGAGATTGGTCGGAACATGGGCGCCAAATCTGACCCCGGCAATCTCGTGATAATCCACTCCATAAGCCAGAAGGGAAAGGGCCCTATCCACATCATGTTCAAAAGCCGGTCTGAACATAGGGGCAGCCAGATACCTTCGCTCGTTGACGGAATACGTAAGATTGTCAGGATATCGATCGCGATACTCCTTAAACGTTCGGCTGGCCGTTGCGGTACCCACATCAAAGTGCGCAATGAGATCTCCGCGGGTGACACGACCTGAAAACGCCAAATATAGGTCTATCAGACGTAACCGCTTCAGTGCATGTTGTGACAATTCAAGCATAGCTCGATTCTATATCATATGATCGTAGCTATCATAAAGAACTGTATGTTTTATTACTAGCGAATCATTTGATCGCTGTTTAGAATGTGACTTCTATTCAAACAGCCCCAGGAATGCCTAAAAAATGCGCAAACCCCACGAGTTCCTGAGCGCAATCAGAGCTGGCACCCCAATAGATTGGCGCCGGCTCCTCAATGCCATGTCAAAAAATGGCATTCCCCCGGGTACATTGATTCTCTGCCTGGCTCCTGAATCCCCGCTGGCACAGAGAACCCAAGTCCGAATCGTCGACGAGTCCTTGTTTACCGACATCGAATCCCAATTCCCCTCCCCTACTCCGATCACAGATCGTGTATCTGCCTCCCACACCGGTAAATCTCACAGCCAGTCTGTGGAAGGTAATGCTCTGATGATTCAGTATCACCCATGGCAAAGGCCCGAAGTCGCAGTGAGCTGGGACGGTAGACGCTGGTCGCCTCCGCCGCCGGAAAATACCAGCCTGGTTATCGTGGAAAACCTGCAGAACTTTCTCCGGTACCGGGAAACCCTCGATCTGATCACTGCAGATTGCGATATAGAGGACCAGCCCGAACAGCTGGTACTGGCCTTTGGTGCTGGAAACGCTGCGGCCAAAGCCTGCAACCTTCCCTACTACCGACAATTCAGAAATGTTTACACCCTCTTTGATCTCGATATGGGAGGGATAAAGACCTACGCAAATCTCAAAAGCCTGCTGGGGCCGGCGGACATGACGCCCCGCTTCCTGGCACCCAGCAACTTTGAGCAATACCTCGAACGCTCCCGGTGGCACCTGACACAAGATGAGCGTAGCGCCATACACCTTGCCAGAGCCAAGCACCCGGAGTTGGCACCGCTATTAACCTGCATGTACACCAAAGGCAAGAAACTGGAACAGGAAACCTATCTGGAAAGAATCCATGGATAACACCCTCACTCTGCTGGACGAAGGCGACATCTACCGTCTGAAGAAACTGATTCTGGTCAATTCAGGCAGTTGCGCCTATGTGGAAATCCCCATTGACGAGAGCTCTGCCCTCCTATCCAAGAACAACAAGGGCAAGACCTCCGCGTTGAACGCCCTGAAGCTGTTCCTGCTGCCAGAGGTGAACTTCCGAAACTGTGAGAAAAAGTTCGAGTTCAAATCTGCTGGTAAGGTATATACCGGTATTGAGAGTTACAACTACTACTTTCCCTGCGATGCATCTTTCTTGATCCTGGAAGCAGAGAACGTACACGGGCAGTTCTGCATCGTCCTACACCAAAGCAGAGAGGAGTTAGGTTACGGTCGGATCAACGTCCCGCACCCGTATGAAGCCATTCGTCACCTGTTCTGGGATTACAATTCCTCTGCCAATCAGGGGTTGGGACAGCATCCCCCAGGACTGTCACTGGCAGAGGTCACCAAAAGCCTGCTTGATCTCGGCGGCCGGCTGTTCACGGACTCGGAGAGTATCCGTACCGCGATGTTCACTCGCGTCAATCCGGCACGCCCCGAAACTCGTTTCTGCATCGTCCCCACAGTACAGCCTCCCGGACCATCACTACTCAAGTCCATCAAGGCCATGCTGCAGCTTTCCTTCGACATCAAAGGTGCCGACACCGCCAACCTGCCCCTGGCGATGGCCAATATCATCGACAGTGAAATCTCCATCAACAAAAAATCCATCAATATCGATATCAAAGGTATTCACGAAGAGAGAGAACAACTGCGCCGAGAAGCAGATTTGATCCAGGCCATCAAGAACAACATGGATCACTGGAAAGTCCTGAAGTCCTCAGAAGGCACCTACCAATCGGAACGCATCAAGGCACACCGGAAATACTGGGTGCTGAAAGAGTCTATTCAGGCCATAAAAGAAGGCCAAGCACCAAAGCAGGAACAACTCAATGGCGAAAAAACCGGGCTCGAAGGACAGCTGAATGGTGCCAAGTCCGCGCGCAAGGCTGTGAGCGAATCTCTGACTGGCCGAAAATCCAGCCTTAGCACAGTCAGAAATGACCTGAAGTCGATAGATAGGCGCATAGTAACTTCCGAGGAGGCTATAAAGCAAACCAGCTTGGTGTGTAAGACCACAGAGCTGTCGCAAATCATCAGTTATCTCAACGACGTCTTGTCTGAAACCAGGGAGGAACTCACTGCTCTGAAGTCGCGGGAGGAAGCCAACCAGGCCTTACAAAGTCGATTGGATGATAAGAAGAGCTACCAAACGCGCCTGGTACAACTCACCGAACAGCTCCAGGATAACAAAAAACCCTTACTCGGTTATCTGCCCTCTCACAGCGCCACCGTGTTACACAGCCTAAACCCAGGCTTCCAGCGGCTGACCGGTGAACCCATGAGTAAGCACATCGATGCCATCAATGAATTCTCACTGCTGTTTGAAGTCAATAGTGACCAGTTGGAATTCATTGGTGAGCCCCTGCCCAGCACGCCCATCAAGATCTTCGACGCCGACCGCGCCCGCGAAGAAGCAGAGTGGGAAAAAGAGGACCTTACGGGGAAACTGAAAACCTGCGACGACAAGATTACCGAGCTGAACAGGTTTATCAAATCCAGCGGTCCACTCACACAGGAGATGGTTGCCAATAAGCAGGCAGAAATCACTGCAATGGAAAGCGAACTCACCTGCCTCCACCGCTACGAGGGCGATATGGCAGCTCGCGAAGAAAAACGGGCTCAAGAATTCGATCTGCAAAGCGAGATCGCGAAGCTTGAGGAAGAGCTGGCCGAAGCCAACGCCCACCATCATGAAATCATGCAGGCGATGGCGGAACTGCAGGAGAAGCTGAACGCGCTCGAGCAGCAGCAGAACAAGGTCCGCGACACGGAACAAGAACTCCGATTAACGGAACGCTCCGCACCAGAACTCCCGAAAATGGTCAAAGCCACCATTCTAGAAAGAGAGTTGATCACCGACTACAACGCCCTCGCCGATGAACATGGTCCGTTGCAGCGCTCTATCACCAAATACCGCGACGCCCAGCAGGAAGCAGAGCGCAGATACCGACAGCTGGCCCAAGCCGGCATCATTGAAGTGGACCCAGAAACCCTTCACCAAGTGAGTCTGGATTCAGAGGTTTTCGCCGGGCTGTTTTCAAGATTGCGCTCTGAGTTCGAAAATCTAGCTAAAAAGGAACAGGAACACCAGGTTCGTATCAGCAACCACAACCACAAAACCAGCGCCGAACTCAGCATGCTGGATAGCATGGGTGTGTCCATTGAGAGCTTCGAGAAGCGGATCAATGAAACCCTGGCCGGAGTGAAAATTTCCAACTTGACGGGTGTCAAAATCAAAATAGAGACGCTAGAGGCATTCAATGTTCTACGCCGAGAACTGAAAGACTACCGGGTTAGCAGCACTGATCTGAAAAGTGATTCCTTTTACCGACGGCTGCTGGCGTTTAGCCAGGAGTACTTAGTTTCATCACGGGGACAATATGCAAAGCTGGACCTTGAGCGGATCATCACCGGGGTCGACTTCATCTACGAGATCAATGGCCAGGAGGAAACCACCTCCCAGTCCAATGGCACCAACGGCATGGTCAATGCAGTCCTGCTGTCGATCCTGATGCGCAGACTGGTACCGGAGGACGTCACCTTCACCCTCCCCGTGGTGTTCGACGAAATCGGCAGTCTGGATGAGGACAACCTGCCGGAGCTGCGCCGAGTGGTGGAGCAGAACCGCTTTGTACTGCTGGTAGCCAACCCCAACAACAACGGATATATCGCCGAGCACATTGGGCGCTGGCACGATATCTACCTGCAGTATCTAACTGAAGGCACTGCGGTGGGCAAATGCCATGCGGTATATCTGTCTGAGGAAGAATCCCTCACCGTCATACCGCCTACCGCCATGGAAGAGGAAACGGAGGAGATATCCGGGCCTCTGGATAACCTAAATGGACGTGAGAGTGACGACTCCAGGCAGGCCGAGACACTTTACACAGCCAAAGCCGATCACGACGTCGTGACGGCGCACTGAGGTCTCGCGCTATGCCAGTCAGAGTCGATATCACGCTCATCCAGGTGCTGCAGAACAAGCACCTGTTCTTCACATTGATGGACCGGGTAGAGCGGGATCAGAAAAACCCCTCGATGGAGTTCACCACCAGCGATTACGACAAGCTGCTGATGCAATCAGTCGCCGGGCTGGAGGTGGTGGAGCGGCAGAAGCAACTGGACGCCCTGTCTCTGGACAATCTGGAGCATTGCGGACTGCTCAACTACCGGGATCCCCAGTCTGGCCGCTTCCGTCTGAAAGACTTCGTATTGGAGATGCTGCGTCACCTGGACAATTCCCGGCTCCGGGAGCTGTCGTCGGCAGAGCTAAACCAGCTTATGGCGCAGCTTGAGCAGTGTTACAAGCAGGTCAGCAACCCCCTGATCCCATGGGTCGTGGGAATTCCTCAGTTTGATGAGATGCTCGAGCAGGTCTATCAGACCCTGCACGGGGTGGACTCACGCATCCGCTCCGCGGTGCGCGCGTTAAAAGGACAGGCAGAGACACTGGCAGCCAAGGTGGATGAGCAGGCTTTTAACGACCTTGAGCATACCGATCAAGTGCGCGAGGCGCTGGATTCCATATTGAAAATCCACGAGCGCTATGTGACACCGACACTGCAGTTTCTGGATGAGCGATTGGATATACGCCGGCTGGACACAGAGCTCGACGGTAGCTATGCGCCGATGGCGCTGGTACGTAAGATTGTCGAGCGCTTCCAGCAGCACAATCAAACCGAACACGTGGCCCGGCTCAACAGGATTCAATTGCATATTCTAGGTAACTCACAGGATGTGGGCGAAATAGCCAACAGCCTGGAAACCTACATAAAGTATGCGCAGGACGAACGTCGCCGCTACAACCGCACCGAAGAGTTATTCAATGTGCTGAAAGATGCTGTCCAAGAGCGCCAGACTGGGCAACTGCGAAACTGGGCTTTACGCGCAGATGATCCGGTATTCAATCCAGTGCGGATACTAGGTGGACTGAAAAGCTACAACCGTAGCTACAACGCGAAACTGAACTGGCCCGAATCCCGGGGACTCGCAGAGTTCAACGAGCTGTTGCGGGTCCGCCTTAAAAACGAGACGCTGCACCCGAAGGCCGGACGCAAGCCCGTACAAGAACCTCCCAGCGCCGCGGAGATTGCCAAGCGCAATGCGGTCAGTAGGATCATGGAGGCGATGGAAGGGTTCGGCTTTGATGCAGACTACCAAGATGCATACCGGGTGCTGCATGAATACCTGTGTGCGACCATGCCAGGATACAGGCTTAACCTGCTGCTTGATGCCCTGCCCTTTCTAGGTGCCAAGGGCCAACTGCAGACGCACCAACCGGCGGAATTTTCCGAAATTGATCACAAGGATATGCGACTCCGCTACCGCAAACGCGTATATCTAGCCAAGAGAGAAGAGCAAGCAAGGGAGAATCAGTAACTATGGATATCGGAGCAAGCCAAAGAATCTACCAAGAGCTCATCAACGGTGGGGTCATCAACAAGAAGACGCCAGCCGACGGCCACTTGGTGGACAATCCCTTGTATGACGAACTGGCATCCTCGGACAACCGCCCCCATTACGACCTGCTGTACCGCTGTATTGGATACGAGCTGAAAGAGCTTGGGGAATGCTTCTTCCTGAACGAAATCGGGAAAAACGAGATACTTTCAGATGCGGCCATGAAGATACAGGCCATACTAGTAATCCTGGTGCGAGGAACGACACAAATACCACTGTTGACGTCTATCTTGACGGAGTACACAGCAGGCCTCGGTAAAGAGCACCTGGAAAGGATTGGGGAGAACGAAGAATATCAGCACATCATGCGGGCTGTGGGATTACGTAACAGCTTTGCCAAAGAACTAGAGAACGTGTTGATCGCGCGCAAACTGGCGCACTGGAACGGGAAAGAACGGCTGGTACTGAGCAGCGGGGGTATAGCCCTTTTGGATCATCTCCATCTACAGATGGAGATCGAATCCTCGGAAGCCTCGGTCAGTGGCGCGAGCATTTAGGACGAGAATTTGATGACGCCACATGTGAGAATGATTCTCATAGCCGCATTCCACCTAAAAGCCATGAGTCAAATTTACACCGAGCGAATTCATATAAATCAATAGGTTAGCGGTTTATTACGCAACATTTCTCTCGATTTAGTCAAATAGCCTAGAAGCCGGGGGACTCGACGGCGACCACGTCGCCGCGCTGACAGCAGGCCATCAGGGCCAGAAACAGCGCGTGCTGACACCCGGAGGTGATGCACAGCCGCTCCGGCTCGGCCGCCCAGCCGCGCCGGGACAGGTGTATCGCCAGCTGCTCGCGCAGTCCGCGGTCGCCGGCGGGGTCGTCGTAGTACTGGAAGGTATCGCCCTTCTGGCGCCTGAGTGAGCGGGCGATGGCGCGGTTCAACGCGACGATACCGGGCGGGAGATCTCCGGCCTCCAGGTCGGGCAACAGGTCGAAGGCCGCGCTTCTGCCCATAATGTCCTGCAACAGCTCGCTGACGGTCACCGGCGCCGGCGCCGCGACCCGCGCCCGGCCGCGCGGCTGCCTGACTGCGGCGGCCTGCGGGCGCACGAAATGGCCCGCCTTCGGGCGGGCCTCCACCAGCCCCTGCGCCTCGAGCCTCTGCAGCGCGTGCTGCACCGTGGCCTTCGAAACCGACAGTTCCCGGCACAGAGAGCGGATGGACGGCAAGCGCTCCCCCGGGCGCCAGCGCCGCGCCCTGATACCCTGCAGCAGCCAGGCTTCCAGCTGCTGGTAGCGAAATTCCGCGGCCACCGTTTTCTCCCCCACACCAAATCTGTACCTATTATATTTATTTTTTTTATGCCTGACCCTATTGGCGCCGCTGGCGTAATCTGCCGCCCGTCAGATGTCTAGCGGATTGCGCCACCATGGAAAAAATTCCCGTTGTACCTGTCGACCCGCCCGCTCCCGCGCGCGACGGCAAGTTTCACGTGCGGCTCATCGAGGGCCGCTTCCAGAACCTGCGGCGCCTGATCAGCTGGCCACTGATGGCCCTGTTCTTCGGCCTCGTCTGGGTGCAGTTCGACGGTCAGCCGTGGCTGCTGTTTTCGTTTGAGCAGCGCCGCATCATCCTGTTTGGCAGCGCGCTGTCCTGGCGCGATCTGTCGCTGCTGGCCGGCCTGCTGATCGCCGCGGCCAGCCTGCTGTTCTTTCTCTCCGTCGCCTGGGGGCGCATCTGGTGCGGCTTCGCCTGTCCGCAGAGCATATGGACCTGGCTGTTTATCCGCATCGAGGACCTGACCGAGGGCAAAGCGCACAGAAGGGCCGCGCAGGAGGGGCGCCCGCTGAGCGGACGGCGGCTCCTCGGCCGGATCGCCAAGCACCTGCTGTGGCTACTGCTGGCCCTCGCCACCGCGGTCACCTTCACCGGCTATTTCATTCCCATCCGCGAACTGATCGCGGACGCGCTACAGCTGCAGCTGTCCGCGCCCGTTGCCGCCTGGCTGGCGATCATGGCGGGCCTGACTTACGCCAACGCCGGGCTGGTGCGCGAGAAGATCTGCCTGCACGCCTGCCCCTACTCGCGCTTCCAGAGCGTCATGTTCGACCGGGACACGCGCACCGTCAGTTACGACGCCCGCCGCGGAGAACCCCGCGCGAACCGGCGCAAAGGCGGTGCGGACAGCGGTGACTGCATCGACTGCGGCCTGTGCGTACAGGTGTGCCCGGTCGGTATCGATATCCGCGACGGCCTACAGGCCGCCTGTATCGACTGCGGCGCCTGTATCGATGCCTGCGACGGCGTGATGCGGAAAGTTGATCGCCCCACAGGTCTGATCCGCTTCGCCTCCGAAGTCGAGCTGCTGGGCGGGGCCAGCCGCTTCCTTCGCCCCCGGCTGGCCGGCTATGGCGCCGTGATGGCCTGCGCCTTCGCCGCGGTGCTCTACGGATTTACCGGCACCACCAAATTGCTGGTGGAGATCCGGCGCGATCGCAGCGCGCTGTTCACGCGCCTGGACGAACAGACGGTGTGCAACAACTATCGCATCAAGGTGGAGGGATTTGTCGAGGAGCAGCGCTTTGTCGATGTGTCGGTTTCCGCCGACGGGGACTATACGCTGTTCGGCCCCGGCCGGATCGACCTGGCGGAGAACAACGCCAGCTGGCTGCCCTACCGGGTCTGCAGCCGCGGATCGAAGCGGTCGAGTGCGGAGCTTACCTTTCACTTCAGCGGCGGCGCTGTCTCCGCAGAGAAGAAATCGACCTTCCTCGCCCGCTCCTTCTAGGCCCGCCGGCTAAGGTCGCCGGCTAAGGTCGCCGGGTCGGCGACAATAGCGCCCGGCCCCACTTACATTCCCCGCCGCGAAAAGCTACAGTGTCGCCGCAAATCGCAGCGCACATACCCCCATGCTTCAGCCGCCCCCGGCCGGGGAGCGTGGTCGGCTAAGCTTGCGGAGCGCGCGGAATTCACCTCAACGGCAACAGTGGTCTTCCAACGCATGGGATCAGAAATTCTGGACCGGGTCCTCGACAACAAACTCGTTCTTACTTTATGTGTCATCGCCGCAGTCCTGTTTCTGCGCTGGCTGATATCGTTTGCCATCGCCCGCAGCAGCTGGGCCAAGGCGGACAAGCGGCGCCGTATCAACACGGTGCACAATATCGGCAACCTGCTGTTGGTAATCGGCGTGATTGCCATCTGGATCGCGGAGCTGCGCGAGTTCGCGCTGTCCATCGCCGCCTTCTCCGTGGCAATTGTGATCGCGCTGCGCGAGTTTGTGCAGTGCTTCGTCGGCGGCGTCTTCCAGGCCGGCATGCGCTCCTTTGCGGTCGGCGACTGGGTCAAGATAGGCGACAAGTTCGGCGAGGTCATCGACAGCGACTGGCTCAGCACCACCCTGCTGGAGATAGATCCGCACGGTCTCGGCAACGGCTATACCGGCGCGACCCTGTACATCCCCAACAGCGCCTTCTTCACCCAGCCGGTCAAGAACCTGAATTTTATGCGCCGCTATATCGAGCACAGTTTTTCCATTGTGCGGGAAAGCAAGGGCGTAAACCCGTTTGAGGCGAAGCAATTTATCACCGAGCGGGTGCGCGAGCACTGCGAGTCATTCCGCGAAGTGGCGGAGCGCTACTGCAAGCTGATCGAGCATCGGATGGGGGTGGAACTGTCGGGGCCCGATGCGGAGGTCACCATCGCCACCAACGAACTGGGGCACGATGTGCTGACGGTCACCGTCTTCTGCCCGCGCGAGGAGGCCCACGAGATAGAGCAGCGGGTGACCGAGGATTTCTTCAACTTCTGGCACGAGAAGACACGCGCCAAACCGGCTGCAGAGAAAGAATAGGCCCTGCCATTCAGCCGCCCTCGCTGCACATCGACTGCATCTGTTCGCGGATGATCTCCGCCAGCCGCCGCACCCCGGGGCCTGGCGCCTCGCGCTCGGCGAAAATCAGGTACATCGGGATCCTGCGCTCGCTGCCGCCGCGCAGCGGCAGCGGCTTCAGTATGCCCGCCTCCAGTTCCGCGCGGATCTTCTCCTCCGGCAGCCAGGCGAAGCCGTAGCCGCGGCAGACGGCACCGATGGAGGTGGCCATATTGGTCACCGTCCAGCGCTGCGCCACATCCACCGTGACGGTGCGGCTGGTGCGCTGGGAGCTGGAGTCGCGCACCACCAGGTGCCGGTGCTGGCGCAGGTCGCGCAGCGTGACCTCGCGCCCGAGCCGGTGCAGCGGGTGATCCGGGTGTGCGACCGGGATGGCGCGCGCCTGCCTGGGCAGCAGCTCGCCGTTGAAACCGGTGGGGATATGGGGGGTGATCGCCAGATCCACGCGCCCCTGCCGCAGCGCTTCCGGCGCGCCGCCGATCACCGTCTCATACAGCTCTATGCGGGTCTGCGGGCTCTCGTCGCCGAAGCGGTTCAGGCAGTCGAGCAGCAGCCAGGTCGGAAACAGCGCCTCCACCGCGACCGCGATCTCCGCCTCCCAGCCGGCGGACGCCTTGTGCGCGGCCTGCTCCAGGCCGGCCGCGTCCTCCAGCAGCAGCTTGGCGCGCCGGTACAGCATCTCCCCGGCCGGCGTCAGTACCGCCTTGCGCCCCTCGAGTGCGAACGCCTCGATATCCAGCACCGACTCCAGCTTCTGCACCGCGTAGCTGACCGACGACTGGCTCTTGTGCAACCGCTCCGCGGCCTGGGCGTAGCCGCCCTCCTCCACCACCGCCACCAGACAGCGCCACTGCTCGAGGCTGATCCGCGGTGCCGGCTCGATACTGCCATTAGCGCCCATATTATCGACCCAATAGATAGGTTTGAGCGTATTTTTATAATTTTTAATCGGATAATTCAATGCTTTAATCGCCGCATCTGAACACAAGCCCGAGCGGAGGTATTCCATGGCAAAGCTACTCAAGATCCAGACCAGCATCTTCCAGAACGACGGCGCCTCCTCGCAGCTGGCGGAGCAGTTCGTCGAACAGTGGCTGGCGCGCCATCCGGACGGACAGGTCGTCAGGCGCGATCTGGCGGCGGAGCCGGTGCCCCACCTGGACCTGGCGCGCTTCCAGTCCTTTAACACCCCGGAGGCGGAGCGCACCCCGGAACAGAGGGCCGTCGTCGGCTATTCCGATGCATTGATCGAAGAGATCGCCGACGCCGACACCCTGGTACTCGGCATTCCGATGTACAACTTCGGCGTCCCGTCGACACTGCGCGCCTACTTCGACCATATCGCCCGCGCCGGCGTGACCTTCCGCTACACGCCGGACGGTCCCGAGGGCCTGCTGAAAGGCAAGAAGGCGGTGGTGTTTATCACCCGCGGCGGCCAGTACGGCGAGGATCACGGGCAGACCCAATTCGTGCGCCAGTTCCTCGGCTTTATCGGTATCACCGATGTCGAAATCGTCCACGCCGAGGGCCTGGCCATCGGCGACGAGTCCAGGGAAAACGCACTGGGTGCGGCCCGCGAGCGCATAGCGCAGCTCGTGTAATTTCTATCGGCGCACTTACACTGGTAAGCGGCGGTCTTTCGCCACCTCAGGTTGCTGACAAAGTCCTGCAGTCGGAATTGAAGGCGAAGTACTAGGGAACCTCTGATTAAGTCCGTAATGTCTCTGGCTTTCAGAGGCTCCCTAGGGCGGGTATATCGAACCGTCGGCGACGGAGCCTACAGGGACGTATTCACAGCGTTTCGAAATACCCGTCCTAGCAGGCTGTTGAAAAAGTATTTTTCGACAGCCTGCTAGGACGGTCGTGGACGGCCGGGCCGCAAATCAAGCACTTACGTGCTTGATTTGTCGTTGAGGGTTTGCGGACATGCGCCGCAAACCCGGGTTGAAAAAGGTCAGGGATGACCTTTTTCAACAACCTACTAGTGCTTCGCCACCGTGCCCGCTTAGAACACGACCTGGAGTTTATCAACAAGCTGAGGCGACGATCTTTAGTCGCCTTTTCTTTTCTGAAGAGAAATCCCTATGCGCGAGCAGCCAATGCCCACACTGTTTGAAGGTTGGCAGGGATTCTGGAAATTTTCGCCAAAATGGGGTTAACTTGTTGTTTTTATAAAGTTTTTTACTGACGGGAACCCCTTGCAAGCCATCCTTATTGTTGATTTAGAAGCCACCTGTTGGGATGACCGCCCGCAAACCGTACAGGATATGGAGATCATCGAATTCGGCTGCGCCCTTGCCTCCATTGAGGGTACTGTCACCAGCACCTCCCATCAGCTTGTCAGGCCTACTCTAAATCCTGAACTCAGCGATTTCTGCCAATCTCTGACCGGCATCACCCAGGCCATGGTGGATGAAGCTCCTGGCTATCAAGAGGCTGTCCAACGACTAGACGCATATATTGGCGAGCTGCGATTTGACGCTTGGGCAAGTTGGGGCCAGTACGATCTGAATCAGATTGACGTTGAGCGTGAGCGGCACGGCGTTACTCCAGTATTTTTCACCGCCCCTCATATCAATCTCAAGGCCCTGTGGCAGCAACAGAAAGGCAGTAAACGGCGCGCCGGGCTTGGTGCCGCGCTCGCATCCGCTGGGCTGAAGTTCGAGGGCCGTCAACACCGCGGCGAGGACGACGCAAAAAACATCGCCCGCCTGCTGCCTTATCTTGACCTTTTCTGAGTCTGAGCCTCCGCCTCTGCGGGACTGCTGTCTTTCGCCTCTGCGATCGCCTTGAAGTGGCTCAAGCTGGTCCGAGCCTCGGCGAGAGAAATTTCGAGCTCTGCTTGCCGACGCGCATTTTCTTTGAGTTCCTGTTGAGCTTGCGCCAACTGCTCCTGCATCAGATCGCTCTCACTGTAGTGGTCAAGTTATTTTGGCCACCGTCTTTTGAGCATTCCAGTATTTCTCTTCTGCCACATTCGGCGGTAAACCGTCGTTATTCTGGTGTGGCCGTATTTGGCTGTAGTAGCCGATGATGTAATCATTGATGGCCTGCTTTGCAGCCGGGAAACTCTGGTAGCCAGTCTCCGGCACCCACTCCGTTTTTAAACTCCTAAAGAAGCGCTCTGTCGGCGCATTGTCCCAGCAGTTTCCTCGACGGCTCAGGCTCTGTGTCATCTGGTAACGCCATAGCAATTGCCGAAACCCCAGGCTGGTGTACTGACAGCCTTGATCTGAGTGGAACATTACCCCTTCCGGCTCTCCTCGCGATTCATAGGCCATCGTCAGTGCCTTCTTTACCAGTTCCGCATCTGGTGACAGCGACAATGCCCAGCCAACGGGTTTGCGTGCAAACAGGTCCAGGACCACCGCCAGATAAGCCCAACGAGCGCCTGTCCAGATGTACGTGATGTCACCGGCCCAGGCGGCATTCGGTTTCTGGACGTCGAATTTCCGGTCCAACAGATTCGGAATATCGACATGAGGCTGCTCCACCTTTTTGTACGCATGGGAAGGAGCCTGAGTGCTTTCCAAACCCAATAGTTTCATCCGGCGGCCTGCGCGGTATCGGCTGAGCGGGGTTCCACCTTGCGTTACTATCTTCGCAATGGAGCGGGCCCCCGCTGAGCCGTTACTGGCTCTATGTGCGGCCTT